>DJSH01000008.1 GCA_002440225.1 Candidatus Segatella violae | reverse complement strand
TTGCGCCAAATTCTACGGTGAATGGACGTATATAGTTTCCTGCCATCAGTGTTCCTGCGTATCTGCTACCATCAGTTATCAGTTCAGAACCTGGGATGGTACCTTGGGCACCCGTCTGGTTGAGGAAATTAACGAGGTTGACATTGAAGGTGAGGTTTTTATTATACTTGTAGCTTGCACCTGCGAATGTTTCCCATCTACCCTCGAAATACACAGAGTTGCCCACGTTGGCGTACTGCTTGCTGTAGTAGCGGAAGGATGCCCAGACATTGAAGCGGTCGTATGTATAGCTTGGGTCCAACTCTATCAGTATTTTCGACTGCTTTGTAACGGTTTTGTCGCTGAAATCATAGGTCTTGTTGAATGCCTCAAACTTATATCCTGTGTATTTAGGATTTTGGTAAGTGAACATGGCATGGAACTTGAATCCCTTGAAAGGCGAGAACATGGCATCTGTTGTCCAGCCCATGGTCTCGATACCGCTGGATGAACCTACCATCATTGGGTCTTCGCTCGGATTATCGCTCATCACGGTCATTCGTCCGTAGTCATTGGTGCGGCGAGCGTAGGTGAAGGCGGAGACCAAATTCACGAAGTCGCTGTTGTAGAAGATACCTGCACGTCCCAAGATGAATGGGCGATAGTCATAATAAGGAAGCGAAGTGCCAGAGTATGCCTCCAGATGGCGATATTGTTTCAGATAGTTGATCTCGCCAGTGAAACCGAAATTATGTGTCAGATTATAGGTAGGCGAAATCGAAACGGCATAGTTGAGACCAGACAGGTTGTGATGTGTGGTGGCTACGGTCTGTGTCTTTCCGTTTTCATCTGTGTATGTTGCACCAATGTAGAAGTCGCTGAAACGACCATTGGTGATGTAATCCACGCCGGCATTGAATAGTTCCAAGCGCAAACCATATCCCATGCGGAAGTTGGGAGTGATATGCCAGTTGTCGTTCACATAGGCTGCTAGCTTGTTCTCGTTTCCTTTGTCGTACTCGCTCGAACCATTCAGGTTGGCGTATTCTTGTCCGTTGTAGATGAGTTTGCGAGGGTTTGGGGCAACCTCATGATAATATTGTGTGGTGCTACGGGCGTAATCGATGTAGGAGTAGAACTCGTTTAAACCCAAAGCCCAATTATGGTTAGTTGTCTTTTTCTGGAGCTCAGCTACAAACATGGCGTCGGTCACAGTGAAAGCATTGATTTGCGAAAGACGGCGCTGTATATTGCCATGGAATGCTTGTCCATTGTCAGCATAAATGGCATCGGCATCCTCGTAGAATCCCATCGTGAGTTGGTCCACGCTGTTTCCCGTAGAAGTGGACACCTTGGCTTTCAATGCTAAGGTTGTAGCATTGCCGAAATTATAATCCAGGAGGGCTGTTCCCTCATGAGTCTTGGTCTTGGAAATGTCGTAGAGGTTGTCCGACTTCAGTTCTCCTGTCTTCACGTCACGATATTCCATGATGCCATCTACTGGAAGATAAGAGTCACGGCCCATTCTGAATCCCTTCACCTCTGTTATTTTTCCATTGCCATCATAGGTGAAAGGAGCGTAGTTGGCTGCAGTGGTAAGAGGATGGGTATCGGTAAACTTGTAGTAGAGACTGAATCGACCCTTGTCTTGATGGAAGAGATGGGTGATGCCAGCTGTGTAGAACTGGGCACGGTCGATATAGTTGGTAAATTTCAGGTCGAATGTTCCTGGATCGAAATTCTGGTAAGCACTCAGTGTGAAATAAGTCTTTTTGGCAAGTTTGCCAGATACATTAATGTCAAAATTTTGTGCGCCAAAAGTATTGGTTTGATACTTCAATTTTCCTTTGAATATTTCACCGCCACGTTCCATATAGGAATCCACGCCATAGCCAATTTCACCAAAGCGGATGGCTGTGGTGGATATGTTTTGCAACCCCTGGCTGGCTAGTAACTGTTCACCACGCCAATGGTTGCTTGTGGTGTTTGGCCAATAATAGAAAACTGCTGGCAGTCCATCTACAGTAACTGCTGTGTAGCTCATAGGCAAGCCTATCTCTACTTGACGAGGCTCAGTGGCATCCTTGGCGTTGAGCATCACACCATGATCGTTGCCTGTGGTTTGTGTCGTGTCCTCTTTTTGTATATAAGAGGAATTTGCTCTTGTTAGAGCAGTCTGTACCGTGTTGGCACTGACAGTTGTTGCCATCAGGACAGATGATAAGAGGAATACATTTTTGTTCATTTCTTAAAGTTATTAGTTATACTGATTGGGTTTGAAAGATTTCTAATGAAATTTTCGCTTGCAAAGGTACTGCAAAAAGCGGTTGCCGGCAAGAAATATACCATAGATAGACTCCTAAAAAATGAACAAGTATTGATTATTAGATGGTTATGTGAAATATATATCCTGCAAAATATACCCTGGAAAAGAAAGAATATACCCATAAAAAAGGGGACATGAGCCTTGTGGTAAGGCATATGTCCCTTTGAAATGATGATATTTGAAGGCTTAGACTTTTGTGTTGATCTTTTCCTTCAGTCTCTTATAAAACTCTTCTTTGTCGTAGCGTGCGGCGTTCAGCACACGAGTCTTGTAGCTCTTGATGGTGTTGACCGAGTAATTGAGCGAACGAGCCAGGTCTTCATTTTTGGTAATGCCCAATCTGATGAGAGCAAAGATGCGCATTTCCACGGTGAGCCGTTCACCCGTTTTGGGAACTATCCTACACTCTGGGCGAAGAAGGGAATTGAAACTTTCTTCAAAATTAGGGAAGAGCATCTGCAAAATACTGTCCATTTGGTAAAAGGTGTCGAATGCGGCTCCCTTTTGGGCATCGAATACGTTTTTGAGTCCTTCGTAATCTCGGATGGTGAGTCGGCGCAAAACTTCCTTGCGCAGTTTCTCGATGGCAACTTGGTGGTTCGCACTGCCCACTATCAACTGGCTCAGTACTACTTCCTTGATATGCCCAGCTTCAACAAGTTCCTTGTTGATGCTCACAATTTGTACATTCTTTTCGCAAAGATGTTCCATCTGCGACTCGATAAGTGACTTCTGTCTATGGAGAGCTTTTCGCTGTTTCTTCATGACGATGATGGCAGCTATCAATAGGATAATCACGATGCTCAGGAAGATGAGACCGATAGTGAGCCACATCTTCTGCTTTTGAGTGAGCGCATAGAGGTCTTTGTCTATTTGAGGATAGCTAGATGCTATCTCAGAATAGCGGTAACGTGAATGATATAGTTCGGCATTGTGCATCGCTATATTGATTAGCATGTACGAACGGGCGATGTCGCCTGTGATGTAAGTGATTTCGGCTATCTTTCTGGCTGCAGGATATTCCACTGAGCCACGCTTGATTTCCATAATGGCGGATTGGCTGACGCATTCTGCTGCCTTGGTGTAGTTGCGCAATCCCATATAGTTGTATCCCAAGTTGCCAAGAGCGTAGGCATAGTATGCTGAGGTAGGAGATAATTTGCTGAGCAGCATTTTGCTTTGCTTAATGGCCTCGGCATATTTGGTTTCGTGGAAGTACATCTTTGCAAGCATATCGTTGAGTAGGTAAGAGTCGGCTGGTACAGTTTGCTTCAATTCCCCATACAGTCGCTTCATGTTTTCCAGATAGCTGTCTTTGGAAAGAATGCGATATGGGGTGTAGAATCCGTTCTCAAATTCTAGGTTAAATGCTGCTACGATATAGTTGATTCGGATAGATTGTGAGCAAGTGCTGGGTGCAATCTTTGCCAAAGTCTCCGCCGCCTCTCTGAAGTAGCCACTATTGGTAAATGCTTGGGCTTCGTAGATATAGGCTTGTGCCAAATAGTCGTAGGAATTTTTGGTTGAAGGGGCTTTGGAGTTAGCCTTGGGAGAGTAAGCCAATTGCAGTGCTAACTCTTCGCAATGGCGAGCGCATTGGTAAGATTCCTCAAAGTTGAGTAAGAATTGTATGCGAAATAGCTTCTCCCAGAGTTTGTATTGCTTTGTGAGGGGTTGTGGGATACCCAACTGCCTCTTAATGGAATTCACTTCCTGTTTCTGTTTTGCATGAAAAATGGAGGTGTCTGCCAAGGTTTTGCATACCTTATCTATATAAGGCTTTACTTCTTTGCTTACGGTTCTTCCGTAAGCAGTGCCTTTGGCATCAAACTCAGCCTTCATCTTTTCGATGGGCATACGATTGATGGTTCCTGCCATTTGGGTTTGAGCGGAAACAAGGATTGGGCAGCAAGTCAGTATAGAGAGACTTGCTGTTACGAAGCTATGTTTGTAAGCTTGAAATACCTTTCTTTTTTTTTGCTTTTTCTAATATGAATGCCATTCTTGGTTTGTTTTGAGTGATAATACTCACTATGATATCGCTTGATGTTTAATATATTTGTATGGTACAAAAATACAAGGAAACTTTCTAATTTCCAAATGTTTTTTTGTTAAATATTACTAAGTAGAGAGCTTTGGATAAAACTGACGATGATTTTCTTTGCATTCTCCTTTATTTTCCTTAAATTTGCAGCAGCATTGTTGAAATGCTCGATGAAGCAGGAAATATAAACGTTTAAAAGATTAAGGTTATGGCAAACTATATACGATTTGAGTGGGCTATAAAGAGGTTGCTTCGTAACAAGGCGAATTATGCCGTGTTGGAAGGTTTGATGTATTCTCTATTGAACGAGAAGTTTTAAAATGTTTGACAAAGGAGGAGGTCCTCGAAGCGAAGGGTATGGAATAGAAATATAAAATAAAAATGAATCTCCCTATAAGTAGTAGGCTTGTATCAGCCTATTGGCTTATAGGGAGATTTCTGTATCTCGTTGATATATGTCTTTGGATTGTTATTTATAGAAGAAATTCTTATTTCCCGAATCTCGAAGTATCTACTTCTTCATGCTGCTTAGCCTTGTAGCCACCGAAGCGGTAGGTGAGGGAGAGACCGATGATTCTGCCGAAGTGCATGTCATTGATGACGTGCTGTCCCTTATAGGTATCGTGCAGATTGTTGTCAGCAGTCTCGAAAATGTCGTTGCAATAGGCTTTCATCTGGAGCTTGTCGCCCTTGAGAGGTTTCCAAGTGAGGGCTGCGTTCAGATAACCTGCCGCAGGACTGTCGATGATACCTTGGATAGCGTCGGTGCGGATGAAGGCATCAAGATTCAGAATCACATGCTTGCCAAAGAGGAAGGTGCCGTTCCATGTTGCTTGGCTGAACCACTTGCTACGGTTGAAGGGGAGGTCGTAGAAGTGGGAGTTCTTGTCGTTCTGATATGCCTCGATGAAGGTAAGGCGATTCTGCCACCAGTTGCCGATGTTGATAGGTGCCGTGAGCATCAAGCCAGCTATTGTGACGTGGTCGAAGTTGGTGAACTTATATTCTGCTTCCTTCTTGGTGTCGCTTTGGTAAGGAAGCTGACGGAAAGGATCGGTAGAATTCTGGAGGAAGAGGCTTGCCACGTATCTGCTGTGCAGAATATAAGTAAGCGAGAGGTCGAGGTCTCGTGATGGCTTCAATGTCGGGTTACCCACAATCTTGCCATATCCGCCAGCGTTGTAGGTGGTGAAGTTCTTTACCGACCAATAGGAAGGATAGTCTCTGTCGCAATCCAAGTTGAGCTTGAGGATGTGTCCTGCCTTGGGGAGATAGGTGATGGAGAGGGTCGGGAAGATGTTCCACTCATGCCAAATATTGGTGTGGTAATATTCTTCCATGAGCGATGCCTCCATCGTGAGCTTCTGACCGAACGACTTGCTGGCTCCGATGTAGAAACTTACTTGGTCTTCGGTTTGAGTGGGGTTGCCGTCGTAGGCATTTTCTTTGTTGGTGGAAGCATTGTTGTTTCTGCTGGAAATATTGTCGTTGTTCTCTTGCGAACTCTTGTCTCTTGATGTGGTGTAATTGATGCCGTAGTTCAGTCCCCAGTCTTTTCCCAAGTCATGTTCCTGTTTTAGGTATGCATGCCATTTGTTGATACGTTGCTTGCTTGCAATGTCAAGTTCCTCATCATAGAGACTGCTATTCAACCATTGCTCGTCTGGTGAATTATAATAGGTGTATTCCGCTCCAGCCGAGAGACCGAATGGAGTGGAGTAGTCCAAACGGAAGTTGTGGAGCTGACTCTTGGCATGGATTCTGAGCAGAGAGTTGAAGCTGCCCTCATCCTGAGAGGTTCCTCTTGAGTTGTTGAGTTGCGAGGTGTAGGCGAAGCTGAGTTGATGGTCTTTGGCGATATTGTAGTTGATGCCCAGGCGGATGTTGTGGTTGAGATGGCGCTTGATGTTGTTGCTATGAGTGGAATAAGCATAAGAGGTGCCATCAGCCAAGGTATGGGCAAACTCATTGTCATATTGGTAGCTTCTCTTGCCGTGTCCAAAGGAGTAGAGCATGTCGAATTCCCACTTCTTGTTGGTGTATAGCAGGGAGGCACGCTCGGTGTAACTGTTTCGATTCTGATGGGTGTAGCCACCGAAGAGCTCGCCTTGCAGGGCGGTAATGCCTGTGTTGTGCTTCAGTTGGAGATTGATGACCTGTCCTTTCACCTGATAGCGTGCCGGGGCGGAATACAAAACCTCGGCATTGGCGATGCGGCTGGTTGGGATGGATTTCAAGAGAGAATAGAGTTGCTCGCTCGTCATGGTGGTTGCCTTTCCGTCTATCATCACAGTTACGGGTTGTGCGTTGAGGGTCAAAGCTTCGTCTTGCTCGTTTACGCCAGGCAATTGTTTGATGGCTTCGTAAGCATTATCTACAGGGTGGTTCTTGATCAGTTGAGGGAGGTCGTAGGTCAATGCCGCGCCCTTTACCTTGACGATAGGGCGATGACCCTTCACCATTACATCGGGGAGTGAATGGATAATGCTGTCCATTCTCAGAGAATCAGTCTTGTTGAGGCTGTTGCTGGCAGCTTCAGCAATGGCGTTTGTATGATTGCTTTGTGCATTGCTTGTCAGGCTCATTGCCAAGCAAGCGTCTATAATCATCCACTTTTTCATAATCTTCGTTCTTTTTGTTTTCGAGTGCAAAAGTATGGCGAAAATGTGACATGAACAAACATTTTGGGTTATCAAGTCTTACCAGAAGTGTTATTTAGTCTTATCAAAAAGTGGAAAACTTAGATTTATCCGATTTCATCGAAGACGTCTTTGAAGTATTTGTCAAACCATGGTGCAGGGTGGTCTGTAATCTGGTGTTTACCCGATTTTGTGATATGAATGGCTACAATGTCGCCAAAATCGGAAGTGCCATCTATAAATAGAAGATTTTCGAAAAGGGATAAAGAGGAGCGTACTCGTTTGATACCTTCGGTGAAATTGTATTCGATGACTTCTTGGGGAACGCTATGACCACCTAGCATGTAACGTTGGTCAACTCGTATTGAAGAATCAAGAATGAATGTTAAGCCAAAATAAATAAGACAAATTTTATAGTTGGCTTTTTGAAAGTCATTGATAAGATTGATGGGTAGGTCGGAGGAGAAATTGGTTTCAAATGCAAAATCCTTGTTGAGTAAGATAGCTTCTTCTTTCTCTTTCATAAGGGTAGAGATGACTGTACCGTCAATCCAAGAAGCTTTCCAATCAGGATGTTCTTTGCGAAGATTCATTGCAAGTTTGTCCCCATCAAATGCTTTTGCACTTGAATAAAAAGGTCCCAACTTGCTTTTGCCAGCACCATTGGGACCAGCGATAATCGTGAATTCTGGTCGTCTAAGCATAGAATGGCAAATTATTATGCTTGAATTAAATATCCCATTTTGCCTTTTCCTGGTGCGGCTATGCGACGTATGATGGTGTATTTTCTGGTATTTACATCAAAATTGACCTCATCATCGCTTCCGTCCGGATTGGCAAGGAAAATCTTTTCATTCTCAAAATAAGGCACGGAGATTCCTTTCGCCCACGCTTCGAGATAGATTCTCTCCACCTCATCGTGTACGGCATTGTTGATTTCTCGAATGGTCTTGCCGTTCGAGAGTCGCCAACCTTCTATTTCCTCATATTTGCACATAAGCGATAAAACTATTTTATTGTGTTTGCAAAAGTACGATGAAAGTCTCAAATAACCAAATATTTTGCCTTTTTTCTAATGTAATTCTCCATGGAAGTGTTATTTAGTCTTATCAAATCTGATTTATTAGCCAAAAATCATCCTATCTATCTCCTTTTTTATTACTTTTGCAATATGAAAGAGATTCGAAGATTATCCATATTGGTAGTTGTGGCTGGCTTTTGCCCTTTGACAATGCAAGCACAGGAGGTGAAGAGTGTTTCCTTGGATTCCATTCCGAAGGCATCTTTGCCTAAGGAAGAAATGTCGTTAGAATATTCGCAGCCTACTGATTATTCTCTACCAATGGAATATTCTCGCCCCTCACTTGGTGGATTTCCAGTTCTTCAAGGTAATCCATACTATTCTGAATCGAAAGAGCCATGGATGTCGGAAGATGGGAGTCCGTTGAAGATAGCCCCTGATGCAATACCTCATTATGTAGTGCCGACCTCTAGCTTCGGACCGTTTGCAGCTTATTCTTCTTCGGTGGAAGTGCCAGGACTGATGAATAAGCAATCGGCAGGATTGGTTTATCAACAGAATGTAGGTCGATTCATCTTCTCTCCATACATAGGTATCGACAAGGTTAATACCGGTGTTTATGGTTTTGGCAATCTTACCAAGGCTTCTTTTGGTGGAACGATGTCGTATCAAGTGAACGACTGGCTTACAGTAGGATTGTATGGACAGTATGTGCCGACAAAGACTTCCGACCCTCGTAGTGTTATCATATCTCCTTTTAATCCGAAAAGCAACTATGGTGGATTTGTCGAAGTGATGTTTAATCAGCATTGGGGCGTTGGTGCCAAGATGGGACGAGAGTTCGCACCGCAAAAGAATGGCAAGTGGGGATGGAAGAATACTACGGAGATTTATCCGATTTATCGAAAATAAGTTGTGTCATAGCATAAAATGAATAGGTTATGAAGTTGCCGCTAAAATATATTGTTGTGCTCGTCCTTACCGCCTTGGTTTGCATCTTTGCTTATCAAGCCTATTGGCTCGTGGGACTTTATCAGTCTCAGAAGAAAGAGATGGATATGAGAATAATGAGTGCTTTGGAAAATGCTCATTTCTTGGAGATTCAGAAGAGAGTGGAACGACTCCGTGAAGACAACAAAGGACCACATAGACAACTGACTGGAGCTGTTGCTTTTTCCATGGATGATGATGATGACATCGACCAACATGTCAAAGTGAAAAAAGTGAAGGGTGGAAAAATCATCCAAGAAGTTAAAACGACTTTTACGAAGAAAAAGGATGTTTCGGAAGGAAAAAATCAAGAATTGTCAATGGTGATGTCTGGCAAATTGACAACCCTTGTGCAGCAAGCTTTAGTTGGTAAGCTGAACGAACTGTCGCAACCCAATTTGCAATTCTTCGATAGTGCATTGAACGCAAAAATGGTTTCCGATAGCCTATGGCATACTTCTTCCAATGTAAAAATGATTCCTCACAGAGTTCAACTTCTGCGAGGCAAGAAAGTCTTGTCGCAAGTGACGACGAAGGGATATGTGCCGTCCTCCGATGCCAAGCAATATCAATATGTGGTATGTGACGAGGGCGAACCCAACGAGGAGAGATACGTGCTTACCCTTGAACCGACAACGATGGCTGTACTCTCACAGATGGCAGGCATCCTCGCCACCTCGCTCTTCATCATGCTTATCCTAGCCTTCGTCTTTTGGTTCTTGATTCATACGATGCTCAAGCAGAAGACACTCGAAGAGATGAAAGATGATTTCACCAATAACATCACCCACGAGCTGAAGACGCCGATAGCCGTGGCTTACGCCGCCAACGATGCCTTGCTCAATTACGGCATGCTCAACCAGCCCGACAAGGCTCGCCAATATCTCGGTGTGGCACAGGAACAGTTGCAGACGCTCAGCGGTATGGTGGAGCAGATTCTCTCCATGAGCATGGAACGTCGAAAGACGATGCTTCTCAATTTCGTGGATGTTCCCGTCAGGGAAACCATCGAACCTTTGATAGCCCAACATCAGTTGAAGGCTGATAAGAAAGTGGAGTTTTCTCTTTTGGTGGAACCCGAAAACTTGATGGTGCATGCCGACCGTATGCATTTCTCGAATATCGTGAGCAATCTCATCGACAATGCCATCAAGTATTCGGGAGATAGCGTGAGGATTGAAATCAAGGCTCAACTCAGTGAAGCCTCCTCTCGTTCGAAGGAATCCTCCAACAAGCAGCGTGAAGTCTTGGTGTCAGTTGCCGACAATGGCATCGGAATCGCCCACGACAAGTTGCCTTATATCTTCGATAAGTTCTATCGTGTGACGGATGGCAATAAATATACGGTCAAAGGTTACGGCCTCGGTCTCTTCTATGTAAAGAGCCTCATGGAGAAAATGGGTGGCACCGTCTCAGTGGAGAGCGAACTCGGAAAGGGAACTTGCTTTAAACTGCAATTCAAGCAAGAATAGCTATAGTCTTTTAACTTCCCGAACGACCATAGGGAGGGATAACTTCCCTTAACTTCAATAACTTCCCATTAAAATAAGAATGACAATGAACAAGATAAAAGTCCTTTTAGTAGAAGACGAGACCTCCTTGGCGATGATTCTCTGCGATACCTTGGAGGCTCAAGGTTTCGAGATGCGAACAGCTCATGATGGCGAGGAAGGCCTTCGGATGTTTTATGAGCAGAAGCCCGATGTACTTGTGGCAGACGTGATGATGCCCAAGATGGATGGCTTCGAGATGGTTCGCCATATCCGCAAGACCGACAAGCGTACTCCCGTGCTTTTCCTCACCGCTCGCTCTGCCGTCAACGATGTGGTGGAGGGCTTTGAGTTGGGTGGCAATGATTACTTGAAGAAACCATTCGCCATCCAGGAACTCATCGTTCGCATCAAGTCGCTCTGCCAGAGAGCGAATCTGGAAACG
>DJSH01000030.1:7396-11259 GCA_002440225.1 Candidatus Segatella violae | reverse complement strand
TCATATCCCAAATCGGTATAAAATTGTACTACTTCCACAATCGAAGCATCTCCTAAAGCTTGACCACCAATAACCGTCTCTTTCCATTTTTCTGCTAACTTTTTCAAGTTCTCAGGATTCCACAAATTGCTTTGTTCCGTAAAAGCAGCCCAAGGAGAATTTTCATCGGCAGAGTCTATCATAATCTGTGCGAACTCCTCCCCAAGAAATTTTCTGTCACCAGAAGAATGAGCTATATGATTACCAGTCTCTATGATCATTGCTTGGTCCGCAAGTCTCCTTGCCTGGCACTTTCAACCAAACACAGAGCACGCTCGTATCTATTACCAATACCTTTTTCATAGCTTATCATTTACCATCATACGACCGATACTTCCCGAAGCCATCAACTTGGCAAGATTCTCTTTATCCTCCAAAAGATTGACATGACTATTTCCCATTTCGTCACGAGTGACATAACTGATAAATGGCACCATCTTATTGCCCAACTCATCAAGGAGCACAGGGTTATGAGTAGTGCAAAGCACATCTACCTCTCGTTGACGAGACAACTGTTTGAGCATATCTACCAATTCCTTTGCACGAGACGGATGAAGTCCATTATCCACCTCCTCGATAAGCAACAAACTATGGGGTTTGGCTGTCAACAAGGCAACAACAATAGCCGTAAAGCGCAAAGTGCCATCGCTCATTCCTCTTGCATCAACAGGTTGCTCAGGATTCCAATCCTCATAACAATACAGCATGGCATCCGATTTATTTAGCCCAACAGGCACCGCCATCACTTTATTAATATCACGCTCTGGAAGCGGACGGACATAGCTTGACAAACTTGCCTCCACCTTATCTTTCTCCTCAGAAGGCAATGCACAAAGCACACCAGCCACGTTACTCCCATCAGGTTTAAGTTCCTTTGATACTTTACAATAATCACGCATTTTTGCCGGAACTGGGTCTAAGATAAAGACATTGCGCAAATGAGAATATATCATTGAAAGAAAATCCAAAGAAGCCTGTACTCCATAAACCACCCAATTGATGTTGCGAACACTATCCACGAACTTACCCGGCACAACATCTTCTTCCGCATCCTTACGATGGATTTCACAGAGCCCATAGCTAAATGTAGCGTCCTGTCTTTTCACTCTCAAGTCAATGGTATATTCACAACCATTATCTTCTATATCCACACTCAGGCAGAATTTATTCTCGCCACGACGAATAATCCAATCTTCCCCACCTCTTACGGTCTGAATAGCATCAAGCAAACCTTTGCCTTCAGCCACAGCACGCAAGAAGGCGAACGCATCAAGCACATTCGACTTGCCGCTGGCATTGGTTCCGATGAGGATTCCCAACGAGTCTATATAGAGCGAAGAGTCTTTGAAGCTCTTCCAGTTCTGTAATCTTATCTTTGTTATCATTGGTCAAATTATTATATAATGTATGAACCATACTTTATCAGAATGCAAAGCTACTCATTTTTTGTGAGACTAGCAAATTATGAATACCCATTTTCGTCTAATCCTCCGTTTTCAACGTAACCTCTCGAAATTCATGTCCTGTAGCTGGCACAAACTTCTCCAATAGGTCTTGGAGGCAAAGTTTCAAGGTTGTCCTTGTCATTCATCAACCCCATCGGGGATACTGCACCTGGATGGATTCCAAGCAAATCGACCATGTGCTGTTCGTCGGCAAACGACAATCGGGCACATCCCAACTCTGCCGACAAAAACTTCGTCTTGAAATGCTTGTCTCCTGGCAACATCAACAGATAGAACTGTGTCTGCTGTCGATTGCAGAGAAACAAGTTCTTACAGATGGGAGCCTCCTCCCCTATCATGCCCTGTACCTCCTGGCATTGCTCCATCGTAAAAGCCGCAGGATGACAAACCGTCTCATACGCAATCCCCAACTTATCCAAGAAATCGTAAGTACCGATTTCATTCTCCCCTCTTCCCTCGTTGGAAGTAGGGCGACCTATATATCTTTCCATTATCTATTAATCAGTTTATAATTTGTCAGACAGTGTCTGAATAATTCGAATATTCCAGACAGTGTCTAGAAAATTCAGTATTATTTCAACAAATTCTCTACCCATTCATTAAACAAGGGACATTTCTTACGAATCTTCTTCAAGCCAATATCCATAGCCACACAATTTCCAAATATCACCTTATTATAATCTGGGATTGCCTCTATCAATCGCTTTGAAGGAGCAGTAGCAGGACTATTGTTTATCATTTCTGGATTTTCGAAAGCCTCAGCAGTACTCTGCAAAGCTTCATAATTGATTTCACTTTGGTCGAAACTATTCAAGAAAGCACCGACATCACTAAACAACAAACCTTCAAACTCATGGAGCTGAATGTATGGAATAAAGCGATAGCGATATTGCTCAGGAATATCCTCAGCCATTTTACCTACCAAGAAATGGATACGCTCCGCTTTGTCCGCAATGCTCTTGGATACTTCCCAACCTGGGAAATCAAATTGGTCTTTGATGCCATAATAATCCACCAACATGCTGACATAGACATTTCCTTCTTGAAGATGCTTCAAAATTTGCCTCTTGATAATATCCCAAGCCACAATACCACCATGGGAATGCTTGATAAGCGGAGCCTCAACATAAACATCATGTTTCACCAGCTCCTCACTTAAGACTTCCAGACAAAACTCTTGCTCGGTAGGTCCTTCACAAATAATAATCACTCGTTTCATCGTGGCTGTCCTCCTTTCAATATATTCTGCTTCCACAAATCACCAAGGGTATATTCATCCAGCCATCGCTCCAAGTCCTCACGATTCAAACGCTGGATAGTAGTACCCTCTTCGTTTTGATTCACCGTCAACACATCCTCTGGCTCGAAGTTGCTGATGAGTTCAGCACTCTGAGTAGCAATGATAACTTGCGTTCCCTTTTGTGCAGCCATCTTTATCAAGCCAGTTAATTTCTCGATTGCCACAGGATGCAAGCCAAGCTCTGGCTCATCAATGATGATGACTCGTGGCAACCAAGGTTGCATAAAGAGAACGGTCAAGGCGATAAAGCGGATGGTACCATCCGATAAATCCGTAGGTCCATAAATCATGGAACTATACTTATCCTGCCATTGCAAACGAACCATATCCGCTTCCGTTGGTTGGAAATAGAAGTCAGAGAAATAAGGTGCCACGCTCTGAATCACACGGATGATTCGCTTGTAAGCCATCGGCTTCTCTCGCTGAATACGATAGAGGATAGCCGCCAAGTTCTCACCATGCTCATACATGCGATAAGCATCGTTCACGATATGACTATCTGCCGTGAATGGTGAACGACGACCTGTATCGTGGAAATGAAACTTGCGAATCTGGGAGATATACTCATTCAAATAATCGCCCGATTTATTGCCCACATACTCTTTCAAACGTGATTCGTCGGCATACTGATTGATGTTCACGCTTTCAAACTTTGCTGGGGCATCACTATAGCCAACCGCTTCGTTTTGTATTATCAACTTACCGTCCGACTCCATCAAGGAGAGTTGGTAGAAATTATTGGCTTGTTTTAATTCCAAGTCGATATTCTCTGTCACTTTCCTGCCTTGGTAGAGCAACTTATCCACTCCACCTACCTGAGCTACATACACCCCCATTCTCTTCTCGTAGATGTTGCCCAACATCTCGAAAAGAGACAAGAAGTTGCTCTTGCCAGCTCCATTGGCACCTATCAAGAGATTGATGGGATGCAGTTGAACCGACAAGTTCTTGAATGACTTATATCCTTGTATTTTTATTGAGTCCATAACATTCTTTGTTTATGCGACAAAGCTAATACTTTATATTAAGAAATAATCTTCATGATACCAATTTTTCAG
>DJSH01000030.1:0-7359 GCA_002440225.1 Candidatus Segatella violae | reverse complement strand
CTGAAAAATTGGTATCATGAAGTATATCGCTTGTCGCTTATTACTTTAAATATTTGTCCAAGATGGCTTGCTTGCGAGAAGGAGCAGAAGCTATTTGTTGCTTGGCATTTGCTATTTCTGCATCATACTTGCGTAACTTTTCCACGACTTCTTTCTGCACTTCCAATGATGGTAGAACTATCTCAAACCTCTCAATCGTCTCTTTCTTGCCACGAGGCATTTTCATGCCTTTTATATCCGACATAATGAAGTCAAAGAATGCTTGCCTACGAAGTGAATAGTAAACGAAAGTAGTATCTACTTGTAAAGGTTGAATATTATGCAGCACCAAGACATCAGGCGAGCAACCACCATTACAGTCTGCCAACCATAACTTTTTAAGATATGGTCTAATGTTTGAAAGCAAAATATCACCTTTCTGATAGGCAACAACATTGCTAACATTAGGTACTCCGTCGTAAGGAACTACTCCTTCACAATTCTGTAACATATTATCTGTACTAATATAACTTTCAGGCTTAATCTCAGAATAATTTATCCTTCCATTACCAAAAGCGACAATCCCTTTTAAAAGTTGCCTTTTTCCTGTGACAGAATTCAAAACAGACTCTATTTCTGCATTTGCTTTTTGAATATTTTCATTGCTATTTGTTACTAAAGCGTCTATCTTGTCACACTCTTCTACAATTTTCTTCTGTATATCCATTGGAGGCAAAGGTATCTTATACTCTGCAACCTTTGGAACACTTAGCTGAGGAGTAGATGCTCCCTCATTTACGAAATTAACAAGATGCAACGCATAATAAAGATACTTACAGCTAACTTTTTCATTAGGTGTTGCAACAATCAAACGTACAATTGGCACAAAAGGCGATTCATGATAAACACAAAATCCCAAAGTTCCTCGTGCGCTAATGGTTACGCAAGGGCTATTAACTACAGCCTTATCCGTATAGCCTTGAAGTCCATCATTCACAACTCCATTTGCATAAACAGGAATCTGCAACGAAGCGGTTTGCTCTTTTGCAAAATTCTGTGGTTTATCACCACCAGAAACTATACTTTCACAAACACTTTTCAATTTCACTAAAGCCCATTTGGTATCTATATCATCATGTGAAACAACGCTTGTCTTAAATTCTTTTGTAAACGATGTACGAGAGAAGTCAAGCATATCCACCAATCTTGCCTTGCTCACATAGCTTACCAATTCTTGTGGTACAGCAACTTTCTCCCCCATGAAGTTCTTACGGACGAGTGTATTTATCTTATTATCATCTGCAAGATTGACAGGATTAAACAATGGGGTCTGAATTCCATCAATACCTCGAATTTGACTCATGGTATTATCTTCTTCCTCATCATCCTCGCCATCTTCAGATTCTTTCGTAGCTACATTCAAGTATTGGATACCCTCATTGCCTTTACTACCACTCCATCCATATCCCAAGAACTTCTTTATATCAGCATTGGAAGTTGGCGACTTGATAAGCAACACTGGTTGAGACACAGTATTAGCCAAGACGAAATAGTACACCTTTTCTTTCTCTATGGCTGTAACGAAATTCAAGAAAGCTTGCTCCTTGATTTGATTTTGCTCTTCCAAAGACATTTCCTTAAATTGTCTCGTCTTAGAACGAGACAAAAATTTATTTCTAATGGCTTTAGCCTTATCACAAACATCCTTCATGGCGTTTCTCTGATTTCCAAAGAAAGAAGCATAGTAAGCCTGGACAGTTTCTGTTTTCAAGAAACTATCGTTAATCATACCACCAATAAAAGCCTTATAGTCTTCCAAATGATAATCGCAATGACTACAGTAAGCACCTAACAAATGCTCGTCTTGATAAACGGCATTTGTCTCTTCTCGCTGAGCAAACCAACTATTCACCCTATTCTTAAAATGCTCTGCATCAGGTGTATTCGTCTCTTTACGACGCAAGAACATCGTAACGGTATTTGTACCTGTCTGTCCAAACGTTCCACTTCCAAACTCAGCCAAAGCCACAATGTCAAAGTTTTGCAAGATTATCTCACGAGCATGTGCATGAATGCCATTTCTATTCAATACAGAAACAGGTAAGATGATACCAGCCACACCACCTGTCTTCATCAATTGCGCTGCACGCTCAATAAAGAAAGCCTCGATCACATTGTTCTTGTCTGTGTTCACACTGTCATTATACAAAGTGTACTGTTTGCGTTGCTCTTCCGTCAAAGTATCCAAGAAACCAGATACCGCATAAGGAGGATTTGCCACTAATACCTCATATTGACCATCATGCACCTCAGGATGCTTAACGAGTGCATCAGCATATACGATGTTGATGTCATCGTGACCATACATAAAGGCAGAAACCTTCGACACCTTAGACAAACGATATTCCTTTTCGATACCTGTTATTCGAGAATAATACTCTTTGATAGGAATATCCTTGCGATATTTCTCCACAAACTCTTTAATACGCACAGCATATTCCGTCAAGAAATGACCTGCACCACAAGCATAGTCTATCGCCCATGGAATATCCTCATTATCTCTTATGACATGCTCCAACGGCAAAGATGAAACGATAAAACGCACAATAGGCATCGGAGTGAAGAACTGTCCCTCACTCTGCTTGATACCTCTATTCAAAAATCCCTCGAACAAGTCACCCAAGAATTGGTTCTGATGAGCCTCATTCGTCTTCAACCGAATATCTTGCAGCA
Organism: Candidatus Segatella violae; assembly: GCA_002440225.1. Lineage (GTDB taxonomy): Bacteria > Bacteroidota > Bacteroidia > Bacteroidales > Bacteroidaceae > Prevotella > Prevotella violae. The sequence goes on along the minus strand of DJSH01000030.1, from coordinate 4,647 downwards.
TCTTTACCATTTTTCTCAATACCACGGCATTTTGACGGAAGAGTTTTTCATTATGCACACTGATGAAAGAGAAATCATTATCCGAGAAGAACTTCAACGCACGGAAGTATTCCATGATGGTTTTCTTGGTGGAATCAGGGTCATTCTTAAATCTACGGAAAGCCTTATCTATCTCACTATTTTCAATATAGGTAACTTCCTCCTTCAAGAAACGCATCATGCCGTCACGATAAAGGCGTTGCAAACGGTCTTGCAATTGGAAATCATCATCATAGGCTGTACCTTTCCAGTAAAAATGCAAATTCTCAGGATTGTTGGTCTCGTCCACGACCTTTGCCAAGAATAAATTTACCAACTTATCGAAAGCATTCTCACGACCACTCACATTGTGCTGACGCAAGATGAGGGCGAACTCATGATATTTCTTTTGAATCTCGCTATTATCAACCTCTTCCAAATCAGCAATTGTATATTTATTCTTGCCAATCTCGTAGGGTTGAATATCTTTCTCAAACAAGCCCCTTGTCGCATATTCACAATCATAGGTATCACGCCAAACACGATAACGCTGCTTGTCGTTCTTATCCTTATAGCTTTGGGCAGACTTATCCGAAGCCAACAAATCCTCGTTGTCTTGAACATTCATCAACTTGTACTCCGCCTTAATCTTTCCATCTACGATGTCGGAAGTATAAAGGCATAAGAACTTTGTTTTAGGTTCTTGCTGAAAATAAGAGAACAACTGGGCTCCATCATCCAAAGTATCGTTCCAAGCCTCATTATATTTTGCTCCAACAGTTTTGCATTCTATAATGACCCATGATGTTAGGTCTTCTTCATTTCCATCAAATGGTTTGTCTGAATATGAACGAACCCAAATATCAGCGAAGCCACCCTTTTGTCCATGTCCCATTTTCCAATGTGGTTCCAGCTCTATATGATTGGCATGATACCCCATTGATAAAAGACGATCAACACATTCCAACACTACAAGATTTTCATCTTCACTTAAATTGGAAGTTGTGTTGCGAGTAACTGTGATACCACTATTTGCATAATATATACATTCCTTCTCTACATCCACTATCAAAGGATGCAGAGTCGTCTTATATTCTTTTGCATATTTATCACCTTCTTGCTTAAAGCCAAGAAGATTCAATAATTCTCTTATTTGTTCTTTAACCATTATAAGCAGAGCTTAATTATTCTATTTGGTTGCAAAGTTAGCAAAAATAATACAGAAAATACTATTTTCCTTTTTATTTCTTCCTCTTCAGTAATTCATTCTTATCTATCACCACGAAGACGGTATCCACTACCCTGCCTCTTTCGCCATTCCCCACTCTCTTCAATGGGTCGGCGAAGTCCTTGTCGAGCACGGTCACGTCATCCACAAAGTAATCGGTCTCGCCACGGTTGTTCAGCACATTCACGAAGCCCCATACCTCATGGTAACGAATCTTCAACTTCCATCCCTCCACCTGCGCTTGCTTCATCAGATTGATGAGCGAATCTTGGTAAACTCTATCAAGTTGCCCACCTTCTCGCCTTGCGAGTAATTCTCCTTGCAGCTGCCCAAGGTCAGCATCATTGCCGCCATAAGCAAATATGTCAATTTCTTCATACGATTATCTTTATTACGTTATTTGTTCTTTAGCTACCTCAATCAATTATTACTCTATCACCTTCTCGTTCTGCAAGAACTGGAACAATCCCATGAAGATATAGCCATTCTCATCCATATACGTGGCGATGTCATCGCCTACGATAACTATCTTGCGGAAGGAGTCGTCTATTTTCTTTAGCGAGGCAAGTTCTTGTTCACGCTTTTCTTCCGTAGGCAAGGCATACGCCGACTGGATGTAATACTTATCAAGCCCATTCGTGGCTATGAAATCTATCTCCAACTGCTGATAAGTACTCTTGCCGTCTCGCATCACTCGGCTTTCCACTACTCCTACATCCACCACATAACCACGGATTCGCAACTCATTGTAGATGACATTTTCCATGATATGCGTAACCTCTTGTTGGCGAAAGTTGAGACGAGCATTGCGCAAACCAACATCCACCACATAATACTTCTTGATGCTCTCGTAATACTTCCGCCCCTTCACATTGTAACGGCGAGAGCCCTCAAAGAGGAAAGCGTTCTCCAAACTTTGCATATAAGAAGAGACTGTCTCTGCGTCCAACTTTACGTGTTGCACACTCTCCAAAGTATTTTTTATCTTTGTAGGATTGGTTAGTGAACCTATCGACGAGCACAGAGAATCCACCAAACTCTCCAATGCCATACGATTCTTGATGCCATTTCTCTCTACTACGTCATCCAGATAAGTTTTCTGCCAAAGGCGTTGCAGATAGCTTACCTTCTGCTCAGGAGTGGGTTGATTTCTAAGGGCAGGCATTCCTCCATAGGTATAATATTCCTTCCAAAGTTCATTGACTGGTTCTGTTCTATCAGTACAGAATTCCTTGAAAGAAAAGGGATAGACTCTCACCTCATCGCCACGCCCACGAAATATGGTATTGATGTCGCTTGAAAGAAACTTAGAGTTGCTCCCCGTGATATAGACATCTACATTGTCACGAGCATTCAATCCATTCACTATTCTTTCAAATCCCTCCACCATTTGAATCTCATCAAGAAAGACATAATAGTTTGCATCCTCATCGGTTATTTGGGAATATAGATGATTCTTGAGAACTATCGGGTCGGTCAGATCTTTCCCATCAATGTCTTCATCCATATCAAAAGACACTATCAAGATATTCTCCTTCGACACACCTTGCCCCAGCAAATAGTCTCTATACACCTTTTTGAGAAGCCACGACTTTCCACATCGACGTGTACCCGTGATGATTTTCACTTCACCATTGTCTCGCCGATTAATCAATTTTTGCAGATAAACTTGTCTATTTACATACTTTGCCATAACCTTCTATTCGGAATTTACTGCAAATTTACAATAAATTTCGGATAGAGCGATATTTTATCGTAACATCATACAAAAATATAACATTTATTAGCTAATATCCAACTGATATACAATAAAATAAAAATGGTTTTCAATCTACTCATCCAACTTACTTTGACTACATTCAAAGCAACTCTATTCGGGATTTACTGCAAATTTGCAGTAAATCCCGAATGAACTACACAAATAATCATTTATATCGTCTTATCATACAAGCCGCCATCTCATAGTACTAATATTCCATAAAAAATGCCCCCATCTTTGGATGTTCAAAAAATTAAACGTACATTTGCCTTAAATTAGCACATCTCAAAGGAACAAAAATAAAAAAAGAATAAAAAGACAATATGTTTCAGAAATTCATTATCAATCGGGACGGCGTACTGAAGTTCGGACATGTATATCTCCACCGCGATATGCTTGTCCCAGGAGAACAATGCACCTACGGCGGAGGACTTTGGAAAATAGACGAGGGCAGAGGAGCCATCGTGCTCTATGGCAGAAGCTTCGACTTCGGTCCTCCAGACTTCGACTATGTAAAGAGAATAGACTGGTCGGGATTAGGCGGAACACCCCGACCATTACTCTACTTGCCGCACTGGCCCGATGAGGAGGAAGTGATTCCGATTATGATTTAAGCCTTCCCTTTCCATCAAAAAAGGAAGGCTATATGGAAGCTGATCTACATAAACGGATCGAGCAACGCCATCAAGTCGGCCTTCGACATAGCTCCACTCTCCCGATACAATACTTCCCCATTGCGGAAGAGCATCAATGTCGGGACGGAGCGGATGTCGTATTGGGAAGCCACATCGTTGTGAGCATCCACATCCACCTTGATGATGCGAAGCTTGTCGCCCACCGTCTTCTTCAAGTCTTCCAATATCGGGTGCATCATTTTGCATGGCTGGCACCATGTCGCAAAGAAATCAACCAATACCAGTTGATTGCCAGATATTACTTCATTGAATGTTTCCATTATTTTTCCTTTCAATATTTACATTACCTATTCCTTCGGGAAAGGATACTTGTCCCTGAGTTTCATGCCGAAGTAACTACACCTCATCCATCCGATACAGTTTCCAACCATCAAACTGCATGATGACGCGATGCAACTGGGTGCCTTGGCGCAATGCCTCAACCCTCGGTGCCTCGGAATATTGCTTGATTTGCTTCGTGGCTTCCTCCCATTGCTGGGCTATCAGTCCCTCATGCACTTTCTTCGTCATTCCCTTCTCCTTCTTCGGAATCAGTTTCAACTCCAGGATGTAGCTGTGCTTCGTAGGATAATGCGTCAAGTCGGGCAAGAGGAAGAAGTCGCAATAACCATGGTTCAACTCCAGCTCTGGCGCTGTATAATAGTAATTATTGAGGTTGAGATAAGCCATGAAGAAACCTTGCAGGTTGCGCTCAGCCTCGATGCCATCACGAACAGACGAGACGTTGGCATAACTATCAGCCAAGAAGGTCAACCCCTCTCGCCACTTGCCGTCGTATGCCATGTCATAATAATAATCGGTGAGCTTGTTCACACTCAGCGTTGCCTTCTCCTCGAAAATTTCCTTCAGATAGCCATAATATTGCTTGCGGACATTGTTGTTCGGAATGCCCAATATCAGCTTATCGCCACGAGTACCCTTGATGGTCAACATGCCATAATAGAACA
>DJSH01000005.1:14573-16813 GCA_002440225.1 Candidatus Segatella violae | reverse complement strand
AGTTGCCCTTGAACTTCTTGAAGATGTCACGGTAGAAACCTTCGGCATGCGTGATGGCCCAATACACCTTCTCCCCTTGTTCGTTGAGCACGGTGTTGGTGAAGTTGTCGTATTCGTCGATGATGAGATAGAGAGGATATTTGTGGTATTTCGCCTCGTTTATGATGATGGCAAATTTACCAACGGCATCCTCTGTTTCCCTCACTTTCTTGATGGTTTCCTCTGGATAAAACTCATGATAATTGCGCACGAACCCATCCAATTCGACCCCAAGGAAGAAATTGAATCGCTCTTCCAGTTTTTCAATATCACCTCCCACCTGCGAGAAATCAAGGTAAAGCACTTGAAACTTTCCTTGCAAGGGCGTAGGATGCTGGCCTATCCATAGGTCGCCAAACAAGTCTTGGAACTTGTCCTTGTTGAGAATGTCATAGTAGGCATGGAGCATACTGATGAACACGCTCTTACCGAAACGGCGAGGGCGAATGAAAAACAGGTTGCGAGCCTGAGCCTCCAACTTAGGCAAATACATCGTCTTATCGACATAGTAGAGATTGTCTCTTCTCACGATGTCGAAATCTGACACGCCGTATGGTATTTCCTTGATTTTGTTCTGCTCCATGATGTTTATTGCTTAATCCGTAATCTTATTCTGCAAAAATACAACTTTATATTGGAACCACCAAATATTTCCGACTGATTCTATACTTGTTTTGAAAAGAAACTTGAAAGTTCCTTCACTTTTTCAACTATTCATCTGAATAGCAACGACTTTTGATGAAGGATATTATTCCTCACCTTCAACCTTACAACCATCAAATCCCATTTCCTTGGCTTTGTCTTCGCCAAAAGTATAATAGATAGCCTCTGCCTCATCGCAAACCTCGCCTTTCGAGTTTTCCAAGGACAAGGCGATTGTCACGATGTTGCGACGTTGGTTGGTGATATGCCCACGAATGGTAATCTGCGAATCGGTGGTCATCACAGGCTTCTTGTACTTCACGTTGAGTTGCATCGTTACGCCAGTGGTCTGTAGTTTTCGGTTGATGACCCAACCAGCCACTTCGTCCATCAGCATACCGATGACTCCGCCATGCAATGTGTTCACCCATCCCTGGTAGTTTTCGCCAGGATGCCAGATAGTTAGTACATCATCGCCATCTTCCCAAAACTCCAGATGCAATCCGATGGGATTGCTGGGAGAACAGCATACGCAGTTGTACCCCTCCTTATTCAAATATGGATTTAATATCTTCTTCATATTTTTCTTTTTTTCTTATTATTACGATGAATATGCTGACAAAGGTAAGATTATTTTTGGAAACAACCAAGGAATATCGGATAAAAGATGCAAAGAAACAGGTATTATGATGTAAAGACTTAGTTCTTATGATGCAAAGACTTAGTTCTTATGATGCAAGAACCCTTTTCTTGCGATGGTTTGGCGACCGCCATCTGTTCTGCTGACGGTCGTCAAGTCATCACGTGGTGGTCGTCAACTGGTCTATTGGCGACCGTCAAAGTTTAAATAAACCTAATTCTTTGCATCATCATATACAAGGTATTACATTATTATATATATTTGCATCACTTTTAGACAATAATAACAACAACTAACATATATAATAACGATGGAACTAAAATATGACCTCTATACGCTCAACAACTCCCAGGGCACCGGGGAGAATCGTGAGTATGTTCGCCTCATCCAACATGAGCCGATGACGGCAAAGCAACTACAAGAAAAGATACAGGATAGATGTTCTCTCACCAAGGGAGATGTCGCAGCAGTCCTTTCTGAACTCCACGACATCGCCGTCCAGGAGTTTCAGATGGGACATCGCTTCTACATCCCTGAGATAGGATATTTCTCCATGTCGGCAAGTTTGGAAATGCCCGAGGATAATCCCGATAAGAAAATCACGGGAAAGGAAGTGCGACTCACTGGCATCAACTTCCGCCCAGAGGCAGGTTTTCTGCAAGAAGTACAACGAGGCGTACATTTCGTTCGCTCTCGCTATTCCAGCCAATCTACGAAATATACTGAGGAGAAGTTGCTGGAGAAAATCAAGGAGTACTTACAAACCGACCGATACATCACCTGCAAGATTATGCGCTTCCAGTTTGGCTTGACGCAATACACCGCCCAAAAGTGGCTCAACTATTTCTGCGACAAGGAGATTCTAGTAAAGGATGGAACGCCCCACTCGCCCATCTATTTTCTGAAGTAGATAAGCCGA
>DJSH01000005.1:5762-14422 GCA_002440225.1 Candidatus Segatella violae | reverse complement strand
GTATCTTTGCAAAATTAATCATTTACGAATCGGAATCATGACAAAGGAAGAACTGATAGAGAGAATCAACGACATCGAATGGGAAGACTTCGAGGCTAAGGAAGCCAAGAGTGAACTCCCCAAGAATGTATGGGAAACCGTGGGTGCATTTGCCAACTCATCGGGTGGATGGATCGTGCTCGGCATCAAGCAAACTGGCAAGAAGTTTGAAATCACCGGTGTCGATAATGCCGAGAAGTTGGAGCAAGACTTCTTGGGGACTTTGCGCTCCCGAAAGTTTAACGAGCCTTTGGAGGCAAAGGCGATGCTCTATCATATAGATGGTAAGAAAGTATTGGCGTTCCATGTGCCTTCGTCTCCTCATAAACCGATATATTACAACAATCCACAAAACACTTTCATCCGTTTTGGAAGTGGCGACCAAAGAGCGACCAATGGTGAGATTACAGCAATGTTCCATAATCAATCTTTCGGCATTAAGTCTGAGAAGATTCTCCCTAAGACCGACCTTTCGATGCTCAACAAAGAATCAATCGAGGATTATCGTGGTTACTTCAAATTATACAGCAATCGTCCTAACCTCGCCAATGGCGAAATCTCTGACTTCTGCAAACGAATAGGTATTTGCGACGAGGAAGGCCATCTGAACTATGGTGGATTGATGTGTTTCGGAAAATATGAGTATGTACGCCGATATGTACCTACTTTTTGGATGGACTTGGTGGAGATTCCTGGCAGAAGCGTGCAAGAAGCCGCTACCCGATACACTTATCGAGTGCCAGAGCAAGACAATCTTTGGGATTATTACCAGATTATGATTCGCCGTCTGCGCCTTATCGTGGACACCCCTTTCAAGATGAACGACATGGGAGTAAACGTGGAAGATCGTTCGCAATTCAAGATTCTGCGAGAAGCATTGGTCAACATGCTCAGTCACTTCGACCCATGGAGCACTGTGCATAGTTGCATTCATATCTATACCGACAGAGTCGAGTTCTTCAACGCTGGTGGTTATCCCGTACCCATTGAGCAACTGGGCAATCGCCTATATTCCAATCCTCGCAACCCAATCATCGCTAAGATGTTTCGATTGGTAAATATATCAGAGACAATCGGTTATGGATTTGATATGATGAACGAATGGAAGAAGATTACTGAAAGAAATGTCGATTTCGAGAGCGATTTATGCACAAGCTGTGTTACTTTCTGGTTGCCGAGTAACAGGGTTGGTAACAATGCTGGTGTCAATGCTGGTGTCAATGCTGGTGTCAATGCTGGTGTCAATGCTAACGACAGAGATATTTGCATACTAGAAACTTGTAGAACTCCAAAATCTAGAAGAGAAATCTTTGACGTATTAGGAGTAATATACCATATGAAAAATTACAAAGCTTTTATAGAACCGCTTGTTAATAATGGCTTTATAGAATTGACTATTCCTGAAAAGCCAAAAAGCCCTAACCAAAAGTTTGTAATTACAGAAAAAGGGAAATATTTACTTACATTGCTGAAGAAATAGATAACATATAGGTATAAAGTAACTATGTCAGTAACCATGTCGGTAACTATGTCGGACAGAAAATTCTATAAATATTTAACAGAAATAAAATCCAAACAATGAACGATATTAAGTTAACATCAGATAAAATAGAAATTGCAGAAGTAAACAAACGTCGCAAGAAATTGCTAGCCGATTTCCTTGCAGCATTTCCAATAGATACACTCCAAGACATGACCTTGGAACAATACACCAACTTAAAGTAAAAAGACTCCTTCTGTTATTATATGACAACAAAAACTATCATTTCCAAAGTACTGGCAATCGTGGCAATCCTTTTGCTACAATGTCCCATCCACGCCAAGGCGCAAGAGCCGAAAGCTCCTCGCCTCAGCTATGCCATGACACTGCATGTAAAATGCACTGCTGCCATGGAAGTAGGAAACATTCCACAAGGCAAGCGAGTGGTCATTCCTATCATCGGCGGCACTTTCGAGGGAAAGGACGAAAAGGGACAAGACTTCAAGGGCGAAGTGCTATCAGGCGGTGCCGATTACCAACTGGTGGATACCACCCACAATCGTACCCGTCTGGAGGCCATCTACAACATCAAGACTTCGGATGGTATTCTCATCCATGTAAGAAACGTGGGAGTCCTCGCCAACCCGAAACTCAGCGATGGTACACAAGGATTCTACTTCCAGACCTCCCCTGTATTCGAAGCACCAATGGATAGTAAGTATGCTTGGCTCAACGATGCTATCTTCGTCTGCACTCCATTCTTCGAAAAAGATATGATAGGACTAAAAGTCTGGAAAATCAATTAAATGGAAACAAACTATAAAATCCCCTTCAATATGAAGAAGAAAATCATCATCCTGTCGTTCCTCATGGCATCTTTCTGCCTGGGAATGAATGCCGCCAACAAGAAGCGCATACAATGCACCTTCGACCAGGGCTGGACCTTCAAGCTCTGCGCCAACCATGCAGAGGCATCGCAGGTGCTCCATACTCTTGGCATCAGCAACCCAAACTTATCGTCCAACACCTCAACTGGAAAAAAGACGAAAATAACCGATGATACCGAGCCAGAACAGGCACAAGTAACCGCAAGCGAAATCACTTCCTCGCAAGCCACGACATCGACATCGTCGGCATCGTTATCATCCAACAAAAGTTTCAGAAACGTAACCATCCCACACGACTGGAGCATCGAACTCCCTTTCGACCCGAAAGTGGGAGGCTCGGCGGGCTATCTGCCTGGTGGACAAGGCATCTATGCCAAGGACTTCACTTTGCCTGTCGATTATCAGAAGAAGTTAGCACAAGGCGAACAACTTAGCATCCACTTCGATGGCGTCTATCATCGTGCCACCATCTGGCTGAACGGTCATCGACTGGGACATCACATGTATGGATACACGGGATTCTCCTACGACATCACCCCATATATTAATAAGGTGGGAAAGAATCGCCTTGTGGTGCATGTGGATAGAGAGGAGCAATCTCGTTGGTACACAGGCTCGGGCATCTATCGCCACGTTTGGTTACAGATGAACAACCCAACACACATCAAGGAGCACGGCATCTTCGTGACGGCAAAGACCGACGGGACCGTGAATGTACAAACAGAGGTGGAAGGCGATGCCGGTTGCAAGGTTACGCACATCATCCTCGACAAGAACGGCAGGAAGGTTGCCTCGGCGATAGCTCGCGAAAAAGCAGAAGCATCGGCTCACCAAATAGCAGGAGCCTCCGCATCTACAACCCAGCTTCTTGTCAAAAACCCACAACTATGGAGCACAGACTCCCCTACGCTCTATACCCTCTTGACACAAGTGAAAGACAGCAAGGGAAAACTCGTGGACGAGGTGGAGACACCTTTCGGTTTCCGTGACATTCGTTTCGATGCCAACACGGGCTTCTACCTAAACGGCAAGAACATGAAACTCAAAGGCATGTGCTTGCATCAAGATGCTGGAAGCCTGGGCGTCGCCGTACCTGAGGAAGTTTGGGCTCGTCGCTTGAAGGCGATGAAGGAGATAGGTTGCAATGCCATCCGATGCTCCCACAATCCACCTTCGCCTGAGTTTCTGAACATCTGCGACACCTTGGGATTGTTGGTTCTCGACGAGGCATTCGACAAATGGAAATCGGGCTATTACGAACCGTTCTACGATGAGTACGCCCACCAAGACATCGCCGACATGGTATTGAGAGACCGAAATCATCCTTCCGTCATCGTGTGGAGCATTGGCAACGAGGTGCATGAGGCTTGGAACAAGGACGACGAGGGCGTAAACAGAGCCAAGGAACTGAACGCCATCGTGAAGCAACTAGACCCAACTCGCCCTACGATGCTCGCTTGCCAACAGGGATTCGAGGACAAGATTGCCGACGTTGCCGACCTCGTGGGCTACAACTATCTGGAGCCTCGAATGATAGCCGACCACAAGCGCTTTCCTCAGCGCAAGATGTTTGTGAGCGAAGCCTTCGTATATTATTCAGGCCTAAGAGAGAACTTGGTTCGCGATTTCGTGGAACACAATCCATGGCATTTCGTGGAAGAGAATCCTTTCATCGCTGGATCTTTCGTTTGGGCTGGTGTCGATTATCTCGGCGAGTCATCGCCTTGGCCAGCCAAGGGTTGGTGCTCCTGTCCGTTCGACATGACCTTGAAGGAACGTCCACAGGCTGCATTCTATCATCCTGCTTGGAACCCCGACAAAGACTATCTGAAACTCGTGGTTCGCGACAACTGCTTCGACCAGGCGATGGGAACCGACCATTGGCAATACCCACCGATGGCTGATACTTGGGACTTGCCATACACCGACTCCCGATGCGTGGAAGTAAGATGCTATACCACCTGCGACTCGGTACAATTCTTCTTCCCGATGTGGAGCAATCCTCAGTTGCCACTGAAGCCACGCAAGACCGCAGACTACACCGACCATTGTATCACCATCCAGTTGCCTGCCCGACAAGGCAAGGTACTGGCCATCGGATATAAGGACGGAAAGGAAGTGATGAGAGATTCGCTCATCAATCATGGTCCGGTGGCAGATGTAAAATTGGATGTCGACTATACGACTCTGAGAGCCGCCAAGCCTGATTACTCGGAAGTTGCTGCATTGCCTAATGGCAATAGCAATAGCAACAACAAAAACGACAAAGGGAACAAGCATTCTATCACTCCATGGAGTACGGTTTCCCATATCCGCCTCACACTGGTGGACAAGGAAGGACGCATCCAACAGATGCAACCCAAGAAATTCCGAGTTGAGGTTGAGGGACCTATCCGTTTGCTAGGCGTTGAGACTGGCGATATGCGTAGGATGGATTCATGGCGAACCACCGAGCTGAAGACCTATTTCGGCGAAGGTTTCGCCCGATTGCAATCTACCACACAAAAAGGAATAGCCAAGGTGAAATTCTATGTAGAAGGTTTCGACAAGCCATTCGTAAAAGAGATTGTCATCAAATAAATTTGATAGAAGTACTAATACGAATACAGACACTTACACTAAAATAAAGAAGCGAAAAAGGGCGATTGCTTTCCCACTCTTTAGGAAATGCAATCGCCCTTTTGATATAAGACTTTCAGAAAGAAGAGCTATTGAATTCTTCGTTCTTCTCTCTTCACTAAACTTACTTCCAAGGATTCTCAGTTGGATAAGGCAAGCTTGCTGGCTGGTTGTAAGCGATGTCCTTGATGCCAAGATACTTGAACACCTCGAACAAGGTCTTGCCTACATGAGAGAATGCTACGGCACCGTGGTGTGGATAGCCCTTCTGAATCAATACGTGACGATAGAAGCGACCCATCTCGTTGATGGCGAAGATACCGATACCACCGAATGAACGAGTAGGAACATCGAGTACCTCACCCTCGGCGATGTAAGAACGGAGGTTGCCCTCTGAATCGCACTGGAGGCGATAGAATGTGATGTCGCTGGCTGCGATGTCGCCCTCCAAGGTACCACGTGTGAAGTCTGGCTTGCCACCATTCTCCAAAAGGCGGTTCTGGATGAGCTGGTACTTGATCTTACGGTTAGAGCACATCTTGCACTGTGGAGTGTTACCGCAGTGGAAGCCCATGAAGGTATCGGTCAACTTGTAATCGTACTTGCCCTTGATGTCCTCGTCATAAATATACTGAGGAACAGAGTTGTTGATGTCGAGCAAGGTAACGGTATCGTCAGAAGCGCACATGCCGATGTACTCAGAGAGAGCACCATAGATATCTACCTCGCAAGCCACAGGGATGCCACGGCTCACCAAACGGCTGTTTACATAGCAAGGCTCGAAACCGAACTGGCTTGGGAATGCAGGCCAGCACTTGTCGGCGAATGCTACATACTGGCGAGAACCCTTGTGAGCCTCAGCCCAGTCGAGCAATGTCAACTCAAACTGTGCCATACGGCGGCTGAGATCTGGATAGTAGCAGCCCTCGCCCATCTCCTTCGCCATGTCGGCGCAAACGTCATCGATACGTGGGTCGTTCTCATGCTCCTTGTAAGCCACGAGGAGGTCGAGCTCAGAGTTCTCCTCAATCTCTACGCCCAACTCATACAAGCCCTTGATAGGAGCGTTGCAAGCAAAGAAGTCCTGAGGACGTGGACCGAAGGTAATAATCTTCAAGCCCTTCAAACCGAGGATGACGCGAGCCACAGGCTCGAAGTCCTTGATCATCTTGGCTACATCCTCTGCTGTACCTACAGGATACTCTGGGATATAACCCTTCAAGTGACGCATGCCAAGGTTGTAAGAGCAGTTGAGCATACCGCAGTAAGCGTCGCCACGACCATTGATCATGTCGCCGTCGCCCTCGGCAGCTGCTACAAACATGCAAGGACCATCAAAGTTCTTTGCAATCAAAGTCTCAGGAGTCTCAGGACCGAAGTTGCCGAGGAATACCACCAAGGCGTTGCATCCCTGTTCCTTTACTTCGCCCAAAGCCTTGAGCATATCTTTTTCGTTCTCAACTGTAGTCTGACAGTTGAAAATCTCACCCTTGTACTCTTTTACGATGTTCTCACGGCGCTGAGTAGAAAGCGCGATTGGGAAACAGTCACGGCTAACGGCAATGATACCGAGCTTTACTTGTGGAATGTTGTTGCTTACCATAATTAGTTTTTTATTTAAGTTTTTGTATAAATACTTATTTAGTTTATTTGTTTACGTACTTTGTTTATTCAGATTGTTGGTCATAACGATTCTCGCGACACAATATCTGAGCACAAAAGTACAAATTATTTTTGTATTGACAAGCGTTTTAAGATAAATTATATCACAAAATCTTTAGTAAACAGTGGAATTGAAGGCGAATGAAACATAAGATAAAGTTCTTGAAACATTTCATACACCTAGTATCGCCTCAAAGGGCGATACTTAATGGTGTAAATCTCATTGAAATAATTCTTCCAAGAATTCTCTGTCTTGTCATCATCCCTGATGATTCGGATACCGTAGAAGCGAGTGCCCGTCTCCCGATATTCCTTAAATCGGCTGAGCAGCGACTGCGGTGGGTCTGGTATCAAGAAATCAGTAACCCAAAGCACGTCGGCATTCACATAATGAAGCCCATCGTTGTCGAGCAAGTCGAACATCTGCTTCATCATCTTCTTCGCCGAGGTTCCGCCCCCGATGAAAGGAAGATGGGTCGTGGAAGCCTGTCGGCGAACCGACCGCCCTGTATGCCCCATGCCCTCAGAAGAATAATCAGCAGATGTCTTTGTCCTATCTTTAGAATATGAATCTTTGGAATAAGAATCTGTGCCATCTGTGAAATCCGTGGGAGATTTACTCGATGAAGAATCTGCGAGAGACTCGACCCCGAATTCATCCACTACATTGATTCCAATCTTTCTCAATCTATTTGCCTTGCGCTTCTCCATCAAGTCGATGGCACGAGTGCTCACCGAGAAGTCGATGAGATAGCAATCACGCTCCAAGTCCTCCGCCGTCTGTTCGAGCAGGGAGATGAGCGTGGAGGAGATACGTTCCGGAGTACCATACATGCTCGCCGAGGTATCAATGCAAACAATCATCGGTCCCTTTCGGGAGGCATGGGTAAAGCCAAGCTTGCGGGAAGGCTTCGACATCTCGCTCTTATAGCGAAAAGTTTGGAGCCTACGCGTGCGATACTTATATATAAAGAGTCCCTCCATATCCTCGTCGCTATACTGGGCGAGTTCAAGAGGGAGGAGCGAGTTGAGATCATCGCCCATGGTAATACCCTCGATGTCGCTTCCTGCGGAATGTTCCATCTTCATTTCCACACCCGAGGCGATGGTGAGTCGATCCTTGCCGTTGGCATCGGCCACACGTCCCATCTTCAACACTATTTCCTTGATTTCTGGATAACGGTCTTGTACTTTCATCTCGTTGAGTCGGCGCTCAAACTCGGTTTCAGTCCAGGCATCTTTCAGAAGTTCCCAGGCTTGCACGGCACGCCCCTCACTGATTTTATTAGTTTTCATAATTCGAGACACTTGATCCATCTTACTAATCAGTCCCGACTCGAAGTTGCTCTGACGAATAGAGATGTAATCCTTCAACTTGCCCAAAGCCTGATGTTCAATACATCCCTTCCAATCTTTCACCAATCGCTCCCAGTTCTCATTTTTAGAAGCACCATCTCCTTTGAAAAGACGAATAAAAAAACGCTTGTCGAAACCATCGTCAAGGTGCTCTTGCTCCAATTGATTGAGCAAGGGGTGCCAAACATTTTCATCCATTCGCTTGAAACTAGACCAGTCAAGTACCTCTTCCGCCCGATGATTCTCTGTCCAAGCGCGCTGACGCTGAAAACGAATGTGATGTACGCACTCAACAATAAACTTGCCTACATCTTCATAAAATATTTTAGCCTTAATCTTACTGTTTTTCACCTGCAATGGAAACTTTGGAGCAAATTCATCATCAGTGAAAGGCATTTTCTTTTTATTGAACTCAGACTTAAATAGATATATAAGATAATCCTTCAGGGGATCTTCCTGCGTATTCCAAGGCATGGCGTTCTGAGGCGAATCAGGAATTATCACCTGCCCCGTCTTGCAGAAGTCGCCCAGCATCTTGAGATAATACTGCGCCTCAGCCAAGTCTTTGTTATTTTGATACTTCATCTTATTAATTATCCATATAAAGGAAATTCATT
>DJSH01000005.1:0-5638 GCA_002440225.1 Candidatus Segatella violae | reverse complement strand
GCACAAGGGCGCGACTTATAGTATTCTGCCGTACGAGCCGATGCCACATAGCTGGACTGAGCCTTCTCATGCCCCTTCAGTCCAAGAATCTCAGCACAGATGATGCTACCATTCTGCTCCTTCGACTTGGCGAGCAAATCCTGCACCACCTTATAGCAAGCCGACTTACCCTCACGGTCATCGCCCTCGGTCTGTCCGCAGTCCATGCCCACAAGCACGACGATGCCCGAAACGGCGCCGCACATCATTCTCATCCTGCCCACTCCGCCTCCGAAGCCAGCACCAATGCGTTTTGCCATCTCATCGCTCAATCCATACAAATCGGCGAAAGCCGCCACCACCGACTGGCAACAGCCATAGCCCTGCATAAAGTTCTCCACCGCCTGGTGTACACGAGCCTCCAAGTCAGGAGACAATTTTATCTGTTCGTTCATAACGTTCTTAATTTTATTTCTTGTTGTTACTATACCTTATTATTACTATATCTTGCAAAAATACACATTTTCCACGAAATAACCAAGCAAACATTTGGGAATATGGATATTTTTTGTAATTTTGCAGTATAAATTAAATAGAAGGCAATATGAAATATCCTATAGGCATACAGAGTTTCGACCAAATTATCAATGAAGGTTACCTCTACATTGACAAAACCAAGTTGATTTACGACTTGGTTCATAACGGCAAAATTTACTTTCTGAGTCGCCCTCGCCGATTCGGGAAGTCATTGCTAGTATCTACCCTCGAATGTTATTTCCAAGGCAGGAAAGAGTTGTTCAAGGGACTTGCCATAGATGGTTTGGAGAAAGAATGGAAGGAATATCCAGTGTTTCATATTGACTTCAATGGAAAGAATTTCACAGAAGGAGGGGAACTGGAGAAAACCTTGAAGGGGTTTGTTGAATCGCAGGAAATCATTTATGGCAAGGATCCTTTCCATGACACACTCGGCGATAGATTCAGCTTTATACTGAAAGCTGCACATGAAAAAACGGGACAACGTGCCGTAGTTTTAATAGATGAGTATGACAAGCCTTTGTTGGATGTCATGGACTTAGAGATGTATGTCACCATTAACGAGAGCAAGATAACTTTGGAGGAGCACAACAGAAACACTTTAAAAAGTTTCTATTCGGTCTTCAAGGAAGCCGATGAGCATCTCCAGTTCGTATTGCTCACAGGCGTAACCAAGTTCTCGCAAGTCAGCGTGTTCAGTGGTTTCAACCAGCCAGACGACATCAGCCTCTCTGCCCGATACGACACATTGCTGGGTATTACGGAAGAAGAATTTCACTCTGTCTTCAAGGAGCAAATCAAGGAGATGGCCATAGGATATGAATTGACAGAGGAAGAGATGAAAGCTAAACTGAAACGCCAGTTCGATGGTTATCATTTCAGCCGTCGTTTGATAGGAGTATATAATCCGTTCAGTGTACTCCGTGCCTTCAACGAGATGTGGATAGACGATTATTGGTTCAAGACAGGCTCGCCAACCTATCTCGTGCGCCTTTTGGCTCATTGCAACGAGCACATCAATGAATTGGTGGGCAAATATTACACCACCCAAGACTTTGATGACTACAAGGCAGACGTGGAGCGTCCATTGCCAATGATATACCAGAGTGGTTATCTCACCATCAAGAAGTACAAGCGATTGACCAATTCCTATCTCTTGGACTTCCCTAACGACGAGGTGCGCCGTGGCTTCATCACCTTGCTCACCGCTAGTTACCTGAAGCCGAAGGAGAGTCCAAGTTCATGGGTTCTCCAAGTGATTGATGCGATGGAGAGTGGCGACTTGGAACAATTGAAGAAGCTCTTCACGTCCTTCCTGGCAAGCATCCCATATTCCCAGCGCCGCAAGGACGATGAGCGAGAGAAGGAGCGTTACTTCCAATACACTTTCTATCTCATCCTTCGCATGATAAGCTCCTACACCATATTCATAGAGAAAGAGCAGAGCGAAGGCAGAGTGGATTGCATCATCGAGACCTCCAACGACATCTACATTTTCGAATTCAAACTCGATGGCTCTGCCGATGCAGCCATCAAGCAAATCCAAGACAAAGGTTATGCGAGGGAATACGAGACAACTCCTAAGCACCTCCATCAGATAGGTTGCAACTTCTCGTCGAAGACCGGAACCATCGATGGGTGGGAAGTAAAGTAAAGATTCTAAAGAAAAACTTACAATGGAAACAATGAAGAGAACGCCAGAGTTCGACCGCCTTGCATTCACAGTATTGGCTATTGAGGCTTCGGCGCAAAAGATGAATATATCGCCATCCGAAATGAGAAGACGACTGGAGAAGGTGGGACTCATCAAAAGCTTCATCCAAGATTGCTATGACACATTGCATACCGAAAGCCGTGAAGCCGTAGCAAACGATGTGGTTGAAGCTCTTAAAAATTTGGAAAAGGAATAATCATGTTAGACTTCTTATTATGGAATAAAATAGCAAGAATCATCGCCCAGTTAGCCGAGACATTACAGGTTTCGACCGACAGAGCTTTGGCAATATTCTACGACTCTGATGTTTGCCGTATGCTTCATGACAAAGAACTGGGACTGCATCTGATGAGCGATACTTATATCGTCAATGACTTGACAGAGGAATTGAGAGGGAAGCAATAAAGGATTAGTATAAATATAATTTTGAATATTATGATACAGAGTGTAAATAAATATCATATCTATGAAATCTTTGCTTCGGACGGGAAATTTTATTATTCCATTCCGAAGTACCAGCGTGAATATACTTGGAGCTATCGTGAATGGGATGCGTTGTATGACGACATCAGCGAGAATAATCCTGAATATTTCATTGGCTCTATTATTTGTATTCCTTTGGGAGATACTATAAATCCTCATGTAGAGGTAATTGATGGACAGCAACGACTAACCACTATTAGCCTTTTCTTGGCGGCAATATACAATCGTCTAAAGGAAAATAAAGACTATCTAAGCGAGGATGACGAAGATGTCATTCCTTCTCTCCGCAAATCATTAAAGAGTACCATTTCTCCTAACGAAATGAAGTTGATTCCTCAAGTACAAAACTACAATCGTGATGATTTTGACTCCATTATGTATGACCTTGGCTTGAAGAAGTCTGTTTCGACAAAACATCCTTATTTTGGTGTAAGAAAGGTAGCACGTTGTTATTATCATTTCTTGTATTTGATAGACCAAGAAATGGAAGGGATGGAGGCAGAAGGTAAGATTGACTTTTTGTTAGATAAGTATGATAAACTCAAACAAGCGATGCTTGTAAAAATAGAGGTCTCATCTCATTCTGATGCATATGTCTTGTTTGAATCATTAAATAATAGGGGTACACCTCTTACAGCCATAGACTTGATGAAGAATCTCATTATGGCAAAAGCGGAAAACAATCACCTTACAACAGATGATTGCTTCAACCGTTGGCAGCAATTACTTGCCTATTTGTCTGATGATTACGGTACACAAGAGCGTTTCTTCCGTCAATATTACAACGCTTTCAAAAATCGTCTTAATGAACCGTTCCGTAATGAAAAAGACCGCAAAAAGGACCCTTTAGGAATAGTTGCAACCAAATCAAACCTTCTCAACATCTTTGAAAAGTTGATTGGTAAAGACCTCAACTTTTTTCTCGAAGATATATTGGAATGTGGTAAGTTCTATTCTTGGCTGATACTTCAAGAGCAGGATGATAATGTATTCAAGAGCAAACTTGAAGACCTTGACCATATTCAAGGGGCGCCATCTTATGTTCTGTTGATGTATATCTTGAAATACCAAGCTACATTGAAATTATCTGACAACGACATTAATGCCCTTATAGGATTATTGAGTAAATATTTTGTGAGACGTAATCTTACAGATTATCCAAGCACTCGTGACCTAACTCGTATTTTCATGAGTATAATTGCTCGCATAGAGGATGAAAATCCAATGGGTAAAGATGTATTGACAATTATCATAGAAGAATTGAGTAGTCCTAACAACTGTGCTTCGGACGAATTATTCAAGAAATGTCTTGAAGGTGATATTTACAAAGAGAATGTCGGTGCGGCAAGATATATCTTGTGTAAACTTGCAGAATCAGCAATGACTCAAGAAACATGGACAGACCTTTGGGCAAGGAATACAAAAAACACTTATGTTTGGACTATTGAGCATATATTCCCTGAGGGAGAGAATATTCCTCAATGTTGGGTGGATATGATTGCCGGTGGTGATTTGGAATTGGCAAAGAAATATCTGAATGAATTCACTCATAAGATTGGTAACTTAACGATAACTGGTTATAATAGCACCCTTGGCAATAAGTCTTTTGAGGAAAAGCGTGACCGTCGAAGCAAGGACAACAAGCGTTTCATTGGATATAAAAATGGGCTTGATATCAATAAAGAAATTGCCCAAAAAGATTCATGGACTATCGAGGACATAAAGATTAGGACTTCTGCTTTAGTTGAGAACTTAGCAAAAGTTTATGCTTTTCCAGGGAACTAAGATAAATATGATTAAGATATTTGAAAACATAAAGCACATTGACGAGGCTGGGCAAGAGTATTGGCTAGCAAGGGAATTGGCGATAGCAACAGGATATACTGATTATCGCAATTTTAGCAAAGTGATTGACAAGGCCAAATCTTTATGCATTCAAAATAAATATGAGATAGCAGACCATTTCGTTGAAGTCAACGAAATGGTAGCCATAGGCAGTGGGGCGATGCGAAAGCAAAATTCTTATCGCCTCACTCGCTATGCCTGTCTTCTCATCTCCATGTCACTCAGTTCCAAGAAAGAGATGGCATTACCTGCCTTGGAATACTTCTCAGGTAAGCAAGTTGCATCGCAAAACACTGATACTTATACAAATACAGACTTGGTATTCTTCTCCGACCCTGAGGGAAAGCTGAGAGTAGAGCTCGTCTTTGATGGCGATACCGTCTGGACTACCCAGAAGAGAATCGCCGAGATATTCCAGGTGGACGTGCGAACCGTAAGCTATCATATCAACGAAATTTTGGAGAGCGGTGAACTCAATAAGTACTCAGTTGTCCAAAAAACTTGGATAACTGCCACGGATGGCAAAAAGTACGAGACGAACATCTATAACCTCGACATGATTATCGCCGTGGGGTATCGGGTAAACAGTTACAAGGCAACTCGCTTCCGCCAGTGGGCAACCAATACGTTGAGTGAATTCATCCGAAACGGATACGTCTTGGACGACGAGCGATTCAAGCAAGGCGGCAAACAAGTACAAGTGAAGTTCGACCAATTGCTGGAGCGCATTCAGGAGATTCGTGCATCCGAGCGCATGGCTTACCAAAAGATAACGGACATCTACGCCACGGCTTGTGATTACCAGAAAAATGCCACTACCACGCAAGACTTCTATGCGAAGGTGCAAAACAAGTTGCATTGGGCGATTACTGGCAAGACTGCGGCAGAAATCGTATATACATCAGCCGATTCTACCAAGGCTCACATGGGTTTGACTTCTTGGGCACAAGCTCCAGATGGCAAGGTTTTGAAGTCGGATGTAACGATTGCGAAGAATTATTTACACGAAGAGCAAATGAAGGAGCTAAACGAGATTGTTTCCGCTTACATCGACTTAGCGTAAGTGTTCGGTGAACGCCG
>DJSH01000028.1:17564-19090 GCA_002440225.1 Candidatus Segatella violae | reverse complement strand
CTTTATCTTTCTTTTTATCTTTCTTTTTATCTTTATTACCCCTCTACTTCTTTCCAATCCACCAATCCTTTGCCCTTATCGTCTAGCTCTACGGCTAAGGCGATGACTTTTCGTCTGTCAGCCTTGAAAGGCTCGGTATATTGTTTTGCCCGAATCTGCTTCTCGGCAGCTGCGAGACCACCATTGTTGGAGAGTTTCAACTCCAATACATAAATGTAGTTGGTGACTTCCACCACCATGTCAATCCTGCCTGTGGATAGCATGTGCTCTACTTCTACTCGGCAGCCAATGGCATTGAAGATGGTGCTTAATATGAGGCGGTACCGCTCTTCCATATCCATCGAAGCCAACTTCTTGTTGCTGTATGGTACATCGGCGATGAGAGCCTTGAGATGTTTCTTGGCATCTGCTAACTTTCCGAGTTGGAGGGCAAGCATCAGGCTGGATTGCACTGACTGGATATCACCGTTCTTTCGCAAAGTAAGTGCCGGCAAGACCGTCTCGTAGAGAGCTTGGCGAACCTCGTAGTTAGGAAAGCCCAGAATGTAGATACCCATCTGGTAGTCCTTGATGGTGAGATAGCCTGATTGATAGAGGAACAACTCAGGTCCTCCACCCGTGACATCGGAAGTCTCTATCGTCTGTCGCAGCATGGTGCAAGGGTCGAAATCACCCAACTTGATTTCCATGTCGTCCACAAACTTAGGCAGTAGAGAGGTCGCTCCCGATGATGCCCAGTAGTTTCTTATCTCACTATCTGCAAGGGCATTGATGAGGCTGAAAGGATTGAAGACATCCACCATATTGTTGACGCTGAAATGGTATCCGTCGTAATTGGCTTTTAATTGATAAATTGCCTCTTCCGTAGTCCATCCATGTTTCTTGCCCAGAGCCTCAATCTCAGGCATAAAATTATCTGTGATTTCTTCTTTCGTAATACCGCATAGTGCGGCGTATGGAGCATCAAAGCTGATGTTGCTCAGATTGTTGAGTACGGAGAATAGGGAAATCTGCGTAAACTTGGTGATGCCTGTGATGAACACGAACTTCTCGTATTGGTCTTGGCGCTTGAGTACCGCGAAAACCTCTTTGTAGATGGCCGTGCATTCTTCGTGCTGGGGAGTCTTCCAAGAGTGTTGCAAGGGCGAGTCGTATTCGTCGATAAGTACGACGACCTGTTGCTCTGTCTTTTTATAAGCTTCAGCGATGATGTTCTTGAAGCGTACGGCAAGGGTGTTCTCTGGACGTACTACTATGCCATATTCTTGCTCGTATTCATAGAAAGAGTCATCTAGATAACCTCGTATAGTCTCTGCTTCAGCTCCCGCCATGCTCATGTCCAGACGAACGACAGGATATTTAACCCAATCTTTCTCCATATCCATGATTTTCAATCCCTCGAAGAGTTCTTTTCTACCCTCGAAGTATGCCTGGAGTGTATCCACGAGCAATGACTTACCGAAGCGGCGTGGGCGGCTTAGGTAATTATATTTCTTGCCTCTGTTGGCAAGATTCCAGATGATGTC
>DJSH01000028.1:14123-17492 GCA_002440225.1 Candidatus Segatella violae | reverse complement strand
ACGGGTAATTTTCTGTCGATATTCTCTGCCATAATCGCTGAAGTTTAAAATTCCTTTGAGCGGAAGTTATGAATTCCTTTGCAAAAATACAACTAATTTTCTGAAAAAGCAAGAAATAATGCCTTATTTTACAGATTTCTATTATTCTGAATGCCTTACTTTGCAGATTTTTGTTGTTTTGAATGCCTTATTTTGCAAGTTTTGTGCTCTTTCGCGCGCGTATATGCGTAAAAAGTTTTGCGAAAAAAGTATCAATGTGTCATTATAAACTTAAAAAATGCGCTAACAGCTTGGTATGTAATACTTTAAATTCGCTGATACTTCTCGGAAAAATCGCCGAGAAGTATCAGCAAAGTGTCAGCGAAGTATCATTTATCTCTTCTTCACGAGATATTTCGTGCCATCCACAAATCGTTTGTGCTTCAGTTCGCTCATGTTCGCCAGTTTTCTTCCGAATCCCATCAGGCTGTTTACCTTCAGCGACGAACCCATCTGTTTCTTCAAGAAATCGAAGATCTCGGCAGCTGACAGATACTCGCCTTCCTGCTCATCTTCGGTAGGCTCGAAGTAGAGACGGAAGTACTGGTCTATCGGCATTTCTACCTCAAACTGGCAGTTGCTCTGCATGATGAGCTTCACCTGTTCGGCATCGAAGTAACTCCTTTCGCCATCGTCCAATGCCTTCAATGCCTGGGCAAAAAGCTGTTGGTGGTTCGGACGAACGCTCACGTCGATAGGTCCCGTCAACTCGATGCCGATGAAACGACGGTTGCCCGAAGGATCGGTCAGGATGTCGTTCATGTTGCTCGTGGCGATGAACGAGGCGAGACGTGGAAACTCCATCACGTGGCTGCCATACGGCGGCTTGTATTTCAAGGTGGGCAACTGGATGAGATTCTTCAGAAAGCCCTGTTGCACCTTGGGCGAAATCTGGTTGAACTCATCGAGATTGATGAGCATGAATTGCGCCATCGCCTGATACACCTGTCTCTTCTCCGAGAGAATCAGGTTGTCGCTGTAGCCCCATTGCAAGTCGGGCGGCAGCAATCGACGACAGAAAGTGCTCTTGTTGTAGCCCTGCTTCGAAATCAAGAGCGGTGCCACCGAGTTGCCATACTGGCGATGCGAATAGCCACGCCACTGGTCCACCATGCCCAGAAACCAAGTGTAAAACCAGTCAGCCCAATGCGGATTGTTGGTCGGCACGGTGCGAGCCAAGGCACGGATATGGTCCTTGCCGTCCCACTTGTTGTAGCATTGGAAGAGATAATCCTCTATCGGATTGTAATTCTTGATGTAGTCCGACTCCAGAAAATTTCTTACATCCTTGATGCTCACACGAATGTCGGCGAGTTGTACTTCGAGTGTCATTCGCTTCATCACCCTAGGCTCCACAGGTCGAAATCCGTACCAGCCTTTCTCTTTCGGTTTGAACTCGATGTATTTCATCACCGAGTTGTAGCGGAATTCATATTTGCTTCGCAACAACTGCATCATGCTCAGGATGTTGTCGCGCACGCCGTTCTTGTCTGCTTTTTTATCTTGACCGTCTGCAAAATCTTGAATATCAAATGTTTCGTTCGTACTATTATGGTCTTGGTCTGGTTCGGGAGTCTGCGAGCGGACATGGCTGTCCACTCTCATCGCTACCGCCTTGGAGTTATAATAAGGGTGAGCATCCAGGGTCATCATAAAGCTGTTGTGCATCGAAGGCTCGTCGCTGAGGGCGGAAGAGGTTTCGATGGAAGCCTTCGGACCGTCGATGGTGAGCGATGCCTTTGTCACGGCTTGGTAGATGGGGTGGATTTGCTGGTAGGCGATGCGGTAAAGTAGCTCGGCTTCGGTCTCAGAAGTAGGCAGGGAACCCTCCTCGTTGCTGAATTTCACCAGTACGATGACGCTCTTTCCGTCGGCTCCCTCGAAAGCAGCAAGGGTGGAAGGCAGGATGCCGACCGAACGTTTCGCGCCAGCCACGCCGTCGATATCGGTAATGTCGGCGAACTTCAGGAGCAGGATGCCGTTGCAGGTCTTCATCTTCAGATTGCCGTTCTCATCCTTGCAGAACTCAGCGGCAGGATAGATGTGCATCCAGGTAGGCATGTCCTTGTAATACTTGTAGTCGCCTTCGTGGTAGGAGGCGAAATGACGAAACTGGGTTACGGTCTGCTTGCTATCGTCTTTGGCGATGCGCTCCAGCAGTTTCTCCATCGTCTTGGTGCTGACGAGGAGGCGTTTCTTATTGTCATTATGTACGATTGTAAACTTCATTTTTTTGTGATGGATGATGATTATGAATGATGAATATATATCTTGTAGAGGATAGATATATTGCCCAAATTTAGGAACGATTTTTGGGCACTCGTTGCCCGCTAAACGGGCAATGGATGCCCACTGCTTGTTCGGTCGATGCCCGCTGCTTGTTCACTGGCTGCCCATTGTGTGTTCACAGACAGCCCGTCGCGTGTGTACGGAGAGAACAGCCATTGGACTGAAATACTAGACGCATTCCTTTAGGTCGAGCTGAATATGTAGACACTACTAAACGTTAGATTTTCGTAAAGTCAATCTCGTCTGCGAAGTGCTCGAAATCCACGTCCTTGTATCCGAATCGGGCGAAAAGTTGTTTGATATGCTCCTGCTGTTCTGGCAAGAGTTTCATCTGTCCGAGCTTGTAGCGATAGTATTGTCCCTTGCTCCCCAGGTATTCTCTCATTTCGGAGCGCAGCACAGGAGCGTCCTTCACTTTCACCTCGGCGAAGAGTTTGTCGAATCCCCACGCCATCTTGACGATACGCAATGGTGCGAAGAACTTACACTTGCCGTCTTTCAAGGCATTAGGGAAGATGGCATGACCTTGCTCTACATCGTCGCCCTTGTAAAGACCGGCGAGGTAGTGGATGCATTCGTCTTTCATCGGACATGGTTCGGTGAAGCAGTAGCTGATGCAGCTTGGTACATTGCCATACTCAAAGGCGTTTTTCAATAATTCTTTCTTATCCATGTATTATCTGCATTAAAGTTATTAATTCCTTGTTAAGATTTATATGATAACGATGATTTTCGTGATATATTGTATGAAAATGAGACTTTTATGATATTTCTATGATACTTTTTAGCCAATTTTCTGAGAAGTATCATAGTTTGCAATATTTTATATATCAGATAGATAAGGATGAAAAACAGGATAGTAATGATACTTTGACACTTTTTTCTCGAAAAAACAACTTACGTGTGTGCGCGTGAAGGCTAAAATAAATCTAGAACTAAGTGTTACTAAAGGCAAGTCTTGCTCTTGATTTTCTTGGTTTGTACCAAAAAGATAAGATAAAATCTTGTTTTTTTCAAACTTTTTGTCTATCTTTGCACTCG
>DJSH01000028.1:12758-13927 GCA_002440225.1 Candidatus Segatella violae | reverse complement strand
TTCCTCAGTATGCTCTACTCTTACTATGATTGCAACCAAAAGAATAAATTCGAAACTCTCTTTGGCAACTTGTGGATTGGTAAGCATCCTACGTCTTTGCAAGGTACTTATCAGGTGCTGTTCTTGGATTTCTCCCAAATCACAGGAAAGATCGATATCTTGGAGGAGCGTTTCAATGCTTATCTCTGCATCAAGTTGGATAGTTTTGTAGAGCAGTATGCTGCATATTACGGTTCGGAGAAAGTTGTGGAAATCAAGTCTAAGACGGAATATGCAGATAAATTGCAAATCATCTTTGAAGTAGCCAAGGCAAAGCAATTCCAACTTTACCTCATCATCGACGAGTACGACAACTTTACCAATGTCGTACTGAATGAGCATGGTGAGAAGGTGTATCATGCCATTACCCATGCCGATGGTTTCTATCGTGATGTCTTCAAGAAATTCAAGGGCAACTTCGAGCGCATCTTCATGATGGGCGTGAGTCCTGTCACCTTGGACGATGTGACCAGTGGCTACAATGTAGGGTGGAATATCTCCGTCAAGCCAGAGTTTGACGAGATGCTGGGCTTCTCCACCAAGGATGTGGTGGATATGTTTACCTATTACAAGGAGCATGGAAGCATCCCAGCCGATAGCGACATCGAGGCGATAGTCAACGACATGAAACCTTGGTACGACAACTATTGTTTTGCGGAGGAGGCTTTGGATAAGAATGTGAGAATGTTCAATTGCGACATGGTGCTCTACTATCTTCGCAATTATATGGACTATGGTCGTCCTCCTCGGCAGATGATAGACCCTAATACCAAGACCGACTATGGCAAGATGAAGAAACTTCTGCAATTCGACAAGTTGGATGGCGAGCGCAAGGGCATCATTCATAAGATAGCTGAAGAGGGACAAATCGTGGCTCAGTTGGAGGAACAGTTCTCTGCCTATCAGATACCAAAGGCTGAGATATTCCCAAGCCTCTTGTTCTATTATGGTATGTTGACCATCAAGGGCACTCGTGGCTCCAAGTTGATTCTGGGCATCCCTAACAATAATGTTCGCAAGCAATATTATGGCTATTTGGAGGAAGAGTATCAGGCAAAGTCGTATGTTGATACCAACAAGTTGACCGATTACTATTACGACATGGCTTATGACGGCAAGTGGGAGGAAGG
>DJSH01000028.1:0-12695 GCA_002440225.1 Candidatus Segatella violae | reverse complement strand
ATCGAGTCGGAGCGCAACTTGCAGGGTTTCTTCATGGCGTATTTGAATCTCAACGACTATTATATCACGGCTCCGGAACTGGAGTTGAGTCATGGCTATTGCGATTTCTTCCTGTTGCCAGACCATACCCATTATGCCAGTCAGCATAGCTATATTCTGGAGCTCAAGGTCCTTTCCAAGAAAGAGTTTGACGAGGAGGCAAAGGATGCCTTCCGTGAGGATGGCACGCCAAAGACCAAGGCTGAGAAGCAATGGGATGAGGCTGTGGAGCAAATCAAGCGCTATGCCGAGGCTCCAAGAGTTGAGGCTCTTCGCCAAGGCACCACGCTCCATAAGATTATCATGCAGTTCAAGGGCTGGGAGTTGGCAAGAATGGAAGAAGTGTGATGTTTAGCAGATTTGGCTCTGCCTCTAGAAATGAGCAATACGTCTTCAACGGGAGTGGCGATTCTTGATTCTATTTGCATGGCATTCTCATTGTTATGGCTTGCATGGCAATGAGGATGCTTGTTCGAATTTATCGTAACTTTTTCTGCAGAAGTTTCCGCCTGTACGGATGAAGAAATCTTCGAGAGTTTCTCATCCCGCTTTGGCAAGATAGAAATATATGTTAAATCTTGGAAAAACGGACAAAATAACTCGTTTTTACCTTGGAAAAGTGTAGAAAAATACTTAATTTTACCTTGGAAAAGTGTAGTAAATGGGCTTAAAATGCCTTGGAAAAGTGTAATTCTAGATCGTAAGTGTGTGATTAATAGAAAGATAGACGCTTTCTTAAATAACTTCTCGACCTGTATTATTATAATAGCAAGAAGATGGGTGAGTTGGATTTTGTGGTAGAGTATCAAGGCAATGTGTTGCCAATAGAGGTGAAGTCTGGCAAGGACTATGAGCGTCACAACGCCTTGTCGAATGTGATGGCATCTGCAGAATATGCGATTCCCGAGGCATTGGTACTTTGCAATGGCAATGTGAAAGTGGTTGACAAGGTGATCTATGTTCCTATCTACATGCTCATGTTCATGGAGAAGGAAGTGAAGGTAGATGTGAAGTATAAGGTAGATTTGTCCGACTTGAAGATATAAAGATAGTAGAGTGGCATCCTCATTGCTATGTGAGCCATGGCGATGAGGATGCTTATTCGTATTTTTCGTAACTTTTTCTGCAAAAAGTTTTTGTGGTTTCAAGAATAAGTGTTATTTTTGCGGTTGTAAAATGATAGATGGTTATGAGGAAGGTTCAAGACTATATCACCACAATAAGACAGAATGGCTCCAAAATTACAAATGATTTTGGAATCAAGACGTTACGCATTTTTGGTTCTGTCTCCAGGAATGAGCAGACGGAGCAGAGCGACCTAGATGTTTGTGTAGAAACAGAAACACCTAATCCTTTTCTTTTGGCTAACTTGAAGGAGTGTCTTGAAAGTCTCTTCCATTGTTCTGTGGATGTAGTTCGGATTCATAAAAATATGAATCCGCTTTTCAAATTAAGAATAGAACGAGATGGAATCTATGCAATACGATAGAGGAATAACGTGGGATAGCGTTTCCCCTACCCGTTTTTGGATGGTCTGAAAATATGTCAAAGGATTTTTTTTGTAACTTGCATCTTATTTTTTCGTTTTTGATTATGTAATCTCAATATTTATTTGTACTTTTGCATAAAATATAAATAAGTATGATTATGTCTCAAGAAAATATACCTATAAAGGTCGGTTTGTTAGAGCTTCTTTTGGGGAGTACAGAGGTGCAATATGTTATCCCTGCCTATCAGCGTAACTATACTTGGTTGGCTAATAGGGAGGTGAAACAATTGATGGAAGATCTTAAAATGGTGCTTTGTGGAGAAAGAACGAAGCATTTTCTTGGCATTATGATTTACTTGGAGACAAGTTTGTCGCCATTCCAACGTGAGCGTTCTGTCATTGATGGACAACAACGTCTTACAACAATATTCCTTTTGATGTATGCGATTAAAGAATTGATGCTTCAAAAAGGAATGATTGCAGATGCTGAAAGGTTGGAGAAAATGTATCTCCTCAATCAATTCAGTGAGAAAAGCAAGTATAAATTGAAGCCCTTGGTGTCTGACGATGCTGTGTATCAACAAATCGTAACTCGGGATTTTGACAATATTGTAGATAAAAAGTCCAACGTATATTTGAATTTTTGCTACATAAAAGATTACCTGCTGCATTTACTGGATGAGAAAAATACCATCGGGGATATTTTGAAAGCATTGGAAAAGTTGTATATAGTTTGTGTACCTATAGGCAAAGATGATTATCCTCAGAATATTTTTGAAAGCATTAATGCAACTGGAGCCAAGCTTACAGCCAGCGATTTGATTCGTAATTTCATCCTGATGCCGATTAGCACAGAGTTGCAGGATGAGTATTATGAAAAGTATTGGAAGCAAATAGAAAGATTGGTTTCTACAGACTCTAAGAAGTTAGAGGCATTCTTTCGTTTCTTCATCATGACAAAAAGGCAAGTCCTTGTGAATAAAAGTGTTGTGTATCGTTCTTTTACGGAATGGTATCAAAAGCATATAGAGGAGTATGGTGAGGAAGGCATGTTTAAGGAAATCGTGAAATATGCGACTTATTATCATGCAATCTATAAGGCATCTGTTGGTTCATTGGACAAGGCACTTCAGAAGCCTATAGAGGAGTTTCGGTTTATATTATCCGATATGCCAGCCCCATTGTTGATGCAATTATATGCCATTCATAAGGAAAAAACTAAAGATGGTCAATCCCTTATAAGTGCGGAACAATTAGGTGAGATAATAAGAATACTCAATTCCTATTTGATGCGTCGTGCTTTATGTGGTATGGACACGAGCGATATAACACGTTTCTTCCCAGTGTTGCTGAAAGAGACTTTGGCGGATTGTGATGGAAACTATGCTAATATAGTGGAGATTTTTAAGAAGAATTTAGTGAATCGTACTAAAGGTACTTCGCAAGAAATGCCTGACGATAATCGACTGCAAGATAGAATTCAGAATGCCAACATGTATAATCTTCGCACTTGGGTAGCTATCTTTTTCCGTAAGTTGGAAATGCAGAACAATCCAGCTCCTGTTGATTTCTCCCATCTGAGCATAGAGCATTTGATGCCTCAGACAGCAACCATGGAATGGTATGCGGCATTGGATGCAGATAGGGAAACGTATGATGCGAATGTACATCGATTGGGAAATCTTACTTTAGCTGCTAAAAGTGACAATAGCAAGATGGGCAATAAGGTTTGGGAATACAAGAATAGAATTCTAGCTTCAACCAATCATTTGCGTATCAACCAAGATATACTGAAGAAACCGCATTGGCTCATAAAAGATATAGAGACTAGAACGCAGAGCTTAATAAAGAAAATAGCAGAATTATACCCATATTATGGAGCTAAGGACTCGATGATAACCAAAATTGCTATTCAGATAGATAGTGATAAGGTTATGGCAAAGGGCTATTATTATCCAGACAATGGCAGTGTCGAGATTCTCGAAGGTTCAGAATTGAGTACGGATACGGTTAAAAAAGAATTGTACGAAGATGTTGAAGTCCTTCGAACGGAATTGCTGGAAGAAGGTACTGTTGCTGAGAAAAATTCAAAATTGGTTTTTACAACAAACCATTTTGTTTATTCCAAGCGAACAAATAGTACAGCGTTGTCAACGGCAGCCAGTATAATACTTCATGGCTCGCATAATGGTTGGGAACGATGGCTAACGGAAGATGGCAAGCAAATTGGACAAATTAAAGAATTAAGAAAGAATAAGGAGTAAATTAAATGTATACAATACTCAGCTCCTCCAACACTACCTCGGGTATTTCGAGAATTCCAACAGAATTGAAATTCTGTCCCTTTTGTTCATGATGTAGGTAAGATTTCAGAAAAGCCATGCCTTCATTGAACATTCGAGGCAATGTTCCCGTTATGTCACGGCTATCGATATAGTTTGTGTCACCAAGTTCATTTCCTGCGAATACTACGGCTTTGATGACTACCGAACGCTCATATTGTTGCGGGTTCTTGCCAAAGAAGAGCATTCCGGCACATGTTAGCTCTCCACTCTGCTTCAATATGCCTAATGAGAGGAGCATACTCTCCAAGGGCTGGTCGAATTCTTCAATCTCCCTGCCATATACTTTCTTAAAGAAATCTCGCAAATATGCCATCTCCAAGTCATCCATCGACGAAC
Source organism: Candidatus Segatella violae (assembly GCA_002440225.1). Lineage (GTDB taxonomy): Bacteria > Bacteroidota > Bacteroidia > Bacteroidales > Bacteroidaceae > Prevotella > Prevotella violae. The sequence continues at coordinate 8,486 of DJSH01000028.1, read as the reverse complement.
CCCTTTCGGCATCTTCTTCCGGATGATAGTTGCCTGCGGTTTGAAACAATCCTAGTATTTCGATCTTTTCCGTAATGCGTCTTTTGTCTGCACCTTGTTTCACCCAAACTTCACCTTGAAGGTTTTTGTATGGCTTGTTACGTCCTTCCTCGACTGAGCAAACTAGCACATACTTACCTTCTACCTTTATAACTTCGGTTTCTATATAGATGGTAGGTTTGACTTGTTCTTGTGCTGCGTTGCCAAGTTCGCGGCTTGCTTGTTGTATTTGGTCGTATGATAGTCCCTAGATAATGCCAGTTTTGTCTTCCACCCCAAAGAGGATGACACCACCCTTGGTATTAGCAAAGGCTATCATCTCCTTTGCTATCTCCTTCTGCGAAGTGAATGTTTCCTTAAACTGCACTTTAGTGGTTTCACCACAAAGGCACAATTCTTTTATTCTTTCTTCTGTCATAATCGTTCTTTTATAAATTTATGGGACATATATGAAATACCACGCAAAGATAATGAAATTTCTTGGTATTCGAGCATCAATATTCGATTATTCTCTAAAATTAACACTAATCGCTCTTTCTGACCTTATTTAGAGCCATTGCATCCAATTGTCGGGAGTAACAATGGCTTGTCACGTAGCGTATGATTGATGATGTCAGGATAGGAACCATAAATACCAAAAATATCTCTAATCCCAAAAATAATACTGTTTATCCGCAAGTTTTTTTGTTACTCTGCTTAATTTTTGGCTCTGGGTTTTCTTTTAAGGGATATAAGGGGGCAAGGAAACTAGGCAAGGAATGCCAAGTGTGCCTCTTCATGATAGGATTATAGAAAATATAAGCTGAACAAATTAAAATTATAGGAGAAACAATTTATGAGACAAAACAAGAGTCAGGCTGTAAAGCCAAATGGGAAGACGGGTGTGGAACATATCATTGAGCCAAGTGCAAAGCGAGTGTTCAATCTTTTGGTGGTGGATGAGAGTGGCAGTATGAGTATCATCGAGCGCCATGCCTTGGTGGGTATCAACGAGACCTTGACCACCATTCAGAAGATGCAGAAGGCGCACAAGAACTTGGAGCAGCGTGTAACGCTCATCACCTTCGACAGTACCCACAAGAATCTGTTTTATGACAATGTGAGTGCCTATCGTGCCAAGCCTTTGAAGCCTAAGGATTACAACCCTTGTGGCGCTACTCCTCTCTACGATGCCATCGGCATGGGTATCGCCAAGATTAATGCCCAGGCTGGGGAGGACGACAGTGTGCTGGTTACGATTATCACGGATGGTGAGGAGAATTGTAGCGAGGAGTACAGCTTACAGATGATCAAGAACCTCATCGAGAAGTTGAAGAAGCAGAACTGGACCTTTACTTTCATCGGCACCGATGACCTGGATGTGGAGAGCATTGCGATGGATATGGGCATCGACAACCACCTCCAGTTTGCCGAGGATGAGGCGGGCACCCAGGCAATGTTCGCTTGCGAGAACAGAGCCAGGGAGAGATATAATAAGTGCAGGGCAGCAGGGGAAGTTATGGAAGAAGGTGGTTATTTTAGGGAGAAATAAAATGAATAGAAAAAGCAATATGGTTCTTGTCATATTGCTTTTTCTGTTCTTGCTTATTTTTTGTTCTGGTGCAGAGAGTTGATTTGTGCTAACTTCTGCTCCCGCGAGTAAGGATGCAATAACATGTGTTGCTTCCCCCTTAACGCAGCCAAGCTGCTCTGACGGTGAAAATCGTTTATATAAGATCTTTCCAATACTGAATTGTTCTGCATATTCATCTAATCAATTATGCAATTTTGCTTTTCTTTTCCCATTCTTCTTTCAGTAATTCTGCTAAATAGCCATCGCTTCGGCAATGCATATCAGCGATGCCTTTGCTCATCATTTGATAAACACAGGAATTATAAAAAAAATCTAAGGCTTCGTCCAATGTTATACCTATTTGTTTGGCAAAAATCGGAACGATGCGAGCATATTCATTTGCTTTTTCGCCTTGAAACAAAAAACGTTGAGCGTATTTCTTAGCCTGTTCGACAAGAGATGTTAGGTAAAAACCTTTGCCGAAATCTAGCAAGTCACGAGAATGCTTTACATCGGGTGACTTGATTGTATATTTTGATGCGTGATAGACTTTCATGTCAATGCTCCTCGCTTTTTTAGCATATCAATTAAATCTTCCATGATGTATTCTTTACTAAATGTATGGAGCACATCGTAACAAGGGAGGATGTAGCCATTCAGTACGTTGGATGAGCGTAACATTCTATATACTTGACTTGCGCTCATCTTCAATCTGTCGGCTAAATTCCCTACGCAATATGTTATGAAGTCTAATTGATACTCTTGTATTTGCATATTCTTTCCTTTTTTAATATGCGGCAAAGTTAAGACTTTTCTCCGACATCACCAAATTATTGCTGTATAATTTCGTTTTTCTCGGCAAAGAACTTGTATATTTGTTTCATTTCTTCTGGTAGATAACTTATCGCCTTGTCCTTCATATCTTGTGGTATCCCGAAGCGTGCCTCGGCGATGCTGCCGACTATGGCTCCGATGGTGTCGCTGTCGCCGCCATGGGATACCGCCAAGCGGATAGCATCCTCGAAACTCTTCGACTTGGAGATGAGGCAGAGGGAGAGAGGAACGGCATCCATGCAGGTCTCGTCGAATACTCCTTTGGGATAATCTCTGGTGTCGAAATCTTCGTAGTAGCTTTGTGCTATCTTCTTGAATCCTTCCATAGCCTCGTCTTTTGGTAATTTTTCTTCCTTTGCTTTGCGGAAGTGCCAGATGGCATGAGCCACGGCTTTCGCTCCCTTGATTCCCTCGGGATGGTTGTGGGTAGGAAGGGCTGACTTCTCTGCCTCTTCCAAAACTTGCGATAAGTCGTCGAAGAGCCAAGCGACAGGAGAAACTCGCATCGCCGAACCATTGCCGAAGCTGTTGTATGGCTGGGGATTGTCGGAATGAACCCATGCAGCAAATCTTCCGCCGTATGCTCCTTTGGGATTGGGATAGTGGCGGCACCAGTCGTGCAAGCTTTCCTGGTAGCTTCGCTTGTTCAGTATCGCATCGGCTATAGCTACCGTACAAATTGAATCGTCGGTGAAGGCGCATCCTTCGCCGAACATATCAAAGTTATAATCAAATGTATTGTTGAACTCATACTTCGAGCCAACAATGTCACCTATAATTGCTCCTAACATAATTATTTCCCCTTTTTCTTTGTATTAAAATATTCTTTTCCCAATTGCCACAAGTATTTATCAATTTCCTTTAGGGTGAATTTTGATAATTTGTAGTGCTTTATAAATTGCTTAATGATGGATATGAACTTTGGGTAATCCTTCAAATCTTTGTTTTCGAATTTACAGAATTTATCCCTGTCCTTAAAATATATCAGTACCTTTTCTACATTATTGTCATATATGGCATACTTGGAAGGCTGGTGATGACTGCAAAATTTTGTGGCAAACGAATAGAAATTACGCTCTGTTTGGTCTTTTCCTACTTTTATATGAGCGATTTCTTCTACCAATGACAAGTCTCCTTTTGCTAATCGGTTGTCTATGTCCTTGATGAGATAAATATGAAAAGCAACAGAATATATGTCGAAGATGTTGGTACTGTAAAAATCATTCAATGTGGAGCATTTTAGCAGAATGTCGCATAGGTCTCGATTGTTGTTACACAATACTAAGAATAACCTGTCAAGGGCTCTTTCTTGATACACGTAATTCTCTAAAGCATCCCAACGATACAAATATTTCTCAACCTCTTGTTTGGTTGGTTTATAATTGTCTGGAATATGCTCTACTAGCTTTTTATCTTTCGTCTCGGCTCTATATACTTTGATGTCTTTGAAATCATCATGATAAACTTTTTCATACTTGTTGAAATTGTCTTCTGCGATAACCAACTTGCTGTCAAATTCAGGAATAATTCCTTCATTCTTGTTCTTGACAAACTCCAGCCACTCTTCGAAAGAACAATCAAGGTATTCTGTTGGTCCACCATTCCATGTATAAAACTCTTGTGTGTACCAAGCCTCTTCTTGTCCTAACAATTTTGCAATTTTATATACGTAATCTCGTAGCCAAAAGTAGCGACCTCTATGCATGACAATTTGGCAATAATGGTCAAAGGATTCTATAATCCAAAACCCTTTGCGCAAGGAAAATTCCCAATCCCATTCTGGAAGTCTAAATCTCATTTCCTCTTCGCAAAATTCCCAATCTTCCTCGTCTGCTTTTATATCCAGTGCTTTTTCAAGCATATTGGCGGTTTGCATAACAAACTTCCACGATGCTACACGATCTTCTGTATTACGAAAATCTGTTTTTATGATGTGTGAAATATCTACTCCCATAATTCAATTTGTAATGATGTTAAACTATTGCTTACTCTATCACCTCCCAAAAACTCTCTGGCAGGCTGATGTTCTTGATCTCCTTTGCCTCCTCAAACAGCGGGGCGATGTCCTCGGGGTCGAAGCCGGCGATACCACAACCGATTGGGGTGACGAGGAAATGCTGACTAGGATGAGTCTTGGCGTAGGCGATGAAATCATCCACGTATGGACGGATGGTGTCGACTCCGCCTTGCATCGTAGGGATGGCATAACTCTGACCTTGCAAGCCAACGCCTTTTCCCATGATGGCACCGAAGTGCAATCGGGCAGTGCGAGCGGCACCTCCGCCATGCATGCCAGCCAAGTTGCTGCCAAATACAAATGTCTCGTTCTCCTTCAGATGCTCTATCCATCGAGGAGTAATCCTTCCAGGCTTCATTTCTTTGTTTAAAGCAAACTGCGGACCCTGTTCTTTGCAAACAGACACATAGCTCATGTAATCTGAAGAGTTGAAGTATCTCTTGAAATACGGAATCACCACATCATGCATCATCTTCTGGCATCGCTGAGTGACGGCTGAGGCTGTCATGCCCAACTGCTGGGCGATATCCTTGCCTTTGAATCCCTCGATGTAGAGCATCTTGAGGATGATGGCATTCTTGCTGTCCCTGCCATAAAAATGGTTGCTGATGTCCTCTATCGTGTGATAAAGCTCTTGCTCAAACTGGCTGTCGGTCACGTCGAACTGCATCTTCTTGTTTTCCTGTTTCGCCTCGAAACTCTCGAAGCGATGCTCCTTCACCACTTCCTTCAACTTATCCAAGAGCAGAAAGCGGAAACCATTCACCATCCAAGTCTTCAAAGACATATTGGGCTTCCTGTCCTCCAATGGCTTGAAGCGATGGGTGCTGAGATAAAGGAAGTATTCATGGACCAAAGAGAAGAAGTCCATGCCTGGCTTGTAGCGTAGGTCGTATCGCTTATCGTAGATGCAATAAGCCACACGGCAGTATCCGTAGAAATACTCCCTCACGATTTTTGAGTCGCAATCCTTGAAGCCTTGCAGAATCTCATCGTCTGATAAGGCTGATAGTTCCTGCTTCTTCTTGGTGTTTGCTTTCTTCGATGTCTTCATCTCCTCTGATGATTCCTTTTCTTTCTTCATATTCTTCAATATTATGATATTGATAAAAAACTTCTGCAAATATAATCTTTTTCTGTGAGAAAAGGGCTTGTTGCCGCCTACTTTTTCTCCACCTTATATATATTATAAGAAAAATGTGGAGAAAAATTAAGTTGGCTTCGAAAAATAATAGGGATTTTTTTGCTTTGTTGTGGAAATAAAGCGACTCGTCCTTGAATCTGCATCGAAGTGATGCTGATTCAAGAACGAGTCTTTTTGATGTATGTAAAGAGTTAGTTTTACTGTATGAAAAAAGTCTTACTGCATGGCTAATTGTTAGTTTGCGTTGCGAGGCGCAGGTCTGCGCTGACCTTTTCCACGTTGTCCTTGACCTCTTTGGGCAAGGCGCTTCATCATCTTTCTTTCTTGCTCATAAACTTTCTCTATCTGGGTTTGGGTGAGGAACTTGGAATATTCCTTGTAGTATTTCTGACGAATATTGAGAATCTTCTCGCTTCTGGCAAAGCGTTGCTTGATTTGCTCCTCGTTCTCCTGCTCGCTCATGCCTTGCTTGTTAGGCTTGATGCGAGGTCCCAATGCCCAGATTTCCTTCTGATAGTTGCAGTAGGTCTTGATAAACTTCTCGGTGACGGCATCGCTGAAAGCCAATTCTTGGGCGATGTGCTTGGCCTGAACCTCGGCAAGTTGCTCACGTGAGATGCGCTGTTTCTGGTTGGGACGCTGAAAGTCAGTGTAGTGCTCTGCGAATGCAGTGGCACAAGATGCAATCATCATGATTGCGATAACGAAAGTTCTAATGATATGTTTCATAACTGAAAGTTTTTGAAATTCAACCTTTTTGTTTATAATCTCTTATTCATTGATAAAGACATCATCTTGATAGACGCTCATCAAGTAAGTCTGGTCGGCTGTGGTGAGCTGGCTGAAGGCTTGATCTACGTCGTTGAGGGTTGTAGGACTTGGCTTGAAGAAGCTTAAGTTGATGATGAATCCAATGGCTACTGCGGCGGCAACGGCGATGACGCTTCGGATGAGGAGGCGTAACTTGGCAGGCTTACGAGGCTTCTCGTTGTTTTCTTTTTCTAGATAATCGTCCTTGACCTTGTTCCAAATGTCATCTTCGAGCTTGTCGAAGAATCCATCAGGGGTATCGTAAGGCATTCGTTTGCCGATTTTATCGAAATCAAATTCGTTGTTCATGTTTTTAATCTTTTAAATCGTTTGAAATCTGAAATCGTAATGGCTATCTTCTTAGTCATTCGAGTTCATGTACTTGATAATCTTCTCCTTGGCAATGTGGTAACTCATCTTAATGGAAGATGCTGTGGAACCAGTGGCTTCCGCTATCTCTTCATAACTGAGTTCGTTGTAATAACGGAGGTTGAATGCAGCTTGCTGCTTGGGTGGCAGGGATTGGATGGCCTTTTGCAGTTTCACGGCCTCCACATCGGTGTAATCCACGTAGTTTTCTGCCATGATGCGGTTGGCTCCATTGTTGTCAGCCTCTAGTGAAACATTCTCTTGCCTACGAGATTCTATCAGTCGAAGTGCCTCGTTGGTCGCTATTCGGAAAATCCAACCACGGAAGGAATTCTCGTCCTTGAATTTGTCGAAGGACTTGAAGACTCGGATGAAGGCTTCCTGTGTGGCATCTAGTGCGTCGTCGTGAGCAACTACCAGTCGGCGGATATGCCAGTATATCGGTTGCTTGTATTTCTGCATCAAGAGTCGAAAGCCCGCTTCGGATTTCTCCCGAATCGCTTGAATGATTGTCTTGTCATCTATTGTCATCTGACGTAACTTTTAAGCAAGAACATAAAGTTTTTTCTTGCCGTTGAACATGACTCTGATAGGATTTTTCTTGTTTGCCACGAAAGCATCGAGTTCTACTTCCGCCATGTTACTATTCAATCCCGTCATCTTGCTATACTTCGAGATGGAGAGTGTCTTGTTGTTGTGCAAGTAAGCCAATGCCATCTCCAAGCGATCTTTCTTGCTCAGTCGATTGCTGATATGGGTCGTTACAGCAGGACGAGTCACTACTGTGGCGATGACAGGTCTGTGGTAAAGTCCATAATGATGGAAATGACCATAGTGTCTATATTGTGCGGTAGCGGTTGTGCTAACCAAAGCCATCATGGCGATGACCATCCCTTGCTTGATGAATTTTATCGTCTTCATAACTTTTTCTCCTATTTATTATTATTTAATACGTTCTTTCTTGTTATATGTTGCATTGCTGCATAATAACTTCTTCTGTCACGTTGTCTGAGCTCAGTTTTCAGTGACGTTACGACTATATGACCCAAAGAGTAGGGAAAAGTAAAAACGAAGAAGATGTTTTTTTTGAAAATAATCTTTGTGGAAAAAAAAGTTGAAAAAATATGGGCAGGCTTTTTTTTACTTTTGATGATTCGATGGGTTGTATAAGTAAATGGAATTAAAAAAAATGATTATGAATACAATTATCAATTTGAAGAAAATCATGATGGCATCACTTATTTTGATGCTTGTACTCTTCTCGGCTTGTTCTTCCGATAGCAATGATTTCGGGAATGACGATCCTAATCCTGAGGAAACTCCTGCGAATCCGAAAGAAGACGAGGTGACGGTTCCTGCGGAGCAATCTCCAAGTACCTTCGTATCGCTCGATGAGGTTGTTGCTAAGGGATTGGGAGGTATCAAGCTCAATTTCCAGATGTCGGGAATTACAAAGATTGAGCTGGAAAGTGTGGATAACAACCAGATTGCAGGCAACCTTGACGGCGATAAGCAAACTATCATCACTTTCTCTGCTCCCGAAGGTTCTACGCTAACCCCAGGACAAGATTACTATATCATCACTTTCCCTTGTGATTTGTATGGCGGTTATCGTCTTTCTATCCCTAAAATCCGCAGAATAAAAAAAATGAGCAGCCTACCGAAATTTTGGTTACAAAATACTAAGATGGTTAGGAACACCCTCTAAATCCTTAAGATAA
>DJSH01000035.1:13365-56142 GCA_002440225.1 Candidatus Segatella violae | reverse complement strand
CCGGGCTGCGCTACACCCCGCTGACTCGTCTTCATGATGGCTTCAAAGCATTGCCGTAAGCATCATTTCTGATTTGCGGTTGCAAAGGTACAACCATTTTTTGATTCCACCAAATTTTTGGCAAACTTTTTTCAAAAAAAGATGCAAATATCTCAAAAACGTACCCTTTAAGAGTAAAAAATGAGGGCAGCCCCACCCGGAACTGCCCTTATACCTTATTATATATATAATACATTTACTTGATTATATATACAGTACATTCACTTGAAGATGCCTTCTCATTTACTTGATGATGCATCCACATTTACTTGATGATGCCTTCCTCTACGAAGATCTGCTTCAAGATCTGTACAGCTTTCTCCACCTGCTCTCTTGTATGGGTAGCCATCAAGGCGAAACGTACCAATGTGTCCTGAGGAGCACATGCTGGTGGGATAACTGGGTTGATGAAGACGCCACGGTCGTAAGCCTTCTTGGTTACGATGAATGTCTTCTGGTCGTTGCGTACATAGAGAGGGATGATAGGACTCTCTGTCTCGCCAATCTCGAAACCTTCCTCGCGGAAACGCTTCAATGCATAGTTGGTGACATCCCAAAGATGCTCAAAACGCTCTGGCTCATTCTGGATGATGTGGAGTGCCTCAAGTGCTGCGGCTGTGGCAGCAGGAGTGTTGGATGCACTGAAGATGTAGGTGCGGCAGTTGTGACGCAAGAAATTGATGGTATCCTTGTCGGAAGCGATGAAACCACCGATGGAAGCCAAGCTCTTGGAGAAGGTACCCATGATGAGGTCTACCTCGTCGGTCAAGCCGAAATGGTCGCAAACGCCACGACCCTGCTTGCCAAACACACCGAGGCCATGAGCCTCGTCTACCATGATAGAGCAGTTGTACTTGTGCTTGAGCTTCACAATCTCTGGCAGGTTGGCCAAGTCACCCTCCATAGAGAACACGCCGTCCACAACGATGAGCTTGATGGCATCGTGTGGCAACTTAGAGAGCACGCGCTCCAAATCCTCCATGTCGTTGTGCTTGTAGTGCAACTGGGTAGCGAAAGAGAGGCGGCGGCCATCCACGATACTTGCGTGGTCGCGGTCGTCGCAGATGATATAGTCGTTGCGACCTACTACGCAAGCCAAGACTCCCTGGTTGACAGAGAATCCGGTAGAGAAGCAAAGCGTCTCGTCTTTGTGCATAAACTCTGCAAGTTCTTTCTCAAGCTGAACATGCAAATCAAGGGTTCCGTTCAGGAATCGGCTTCCTGCACAACCCGAGCCATACTTGTCGAGAGCTGCCTTCGCGGCATCAATGACACGCTGGTCGTTGGTTAAACCCTGGTAAGCGTTAGAGCCGAACATCAAGATCTTGTGACCGTCGATGTCGGTTACCTCTGTTGTCTGCTTACTTGTAATCTCACGGAAATATGGATACACACCGGCCTCCATGTATTTCTGTGGTACACGATAACTTTTGTATCTTTCTTGTAATTGTCCCATTATTTATAGGTGTACTTTTATATTCTTGTTTTATAATTCTTTGTTTCAGGGTGCAAAGATACAAAAAAGAACTAATATAACGTCCTTTTTTATAAGAAAGTTTACTTTTAGCGTTTTTTTAATGGATAATTCTTGCCATTTTAGGGATTTTTATTACTTTTGCAACCAAAACATTACAAACTCTTGACTAAGAATGAAGAAAAAGATAATTTTCATCATGAACCCGATTTCTGGGACAAGCAGCAAGGCTGCCGTTCCTAGTTTGATAGATTCGACATTGGACAAAGAGCTTTTTGAGTACGAGATAAAATTGACTGAAAGAGCGGGACACGCTTCGGAGCTTGCAGCCGAAGCCAAGGACAATCATGTCGATATTGTCGTGGCCGTCGGCGGCGACGGAACCGTCAACGAGGTGGCTCGTTCGCTGGTTCACTCCGACACCGCCCTCGGCATCCTGCCTTGCGGTTCGGGCAACGGATTGGCTCGCCATCTGCTCTTGCCCATGAACCTGAAGAAATGCATCGAAATCATCAACCAATGCGAAATCCGCGACCTCGACTATGGGGTCATCAACGACCACCCATTCTTCTGCACTTGCGGAATGGGATTCGACGCCTTCGTGAGCATGAAGTTTGCGGAGAGTGGCAAGCGCGGCCCTATCAGTTATGCGGAGAACATCCTGCGCGAGGGCTTGAAGTATAAGCCAGAGACTTATACCCTGGAAGACGAGACGGGAACCAAGCAATACAAGGCCTTCCTCATCTCCTGCGCCAACGCCTCGCAGTATGGCAACAACGCCTACATCGCACCGCAGGCATCGATGAGCGACGGACTGATGGACGTGGTCATCATGGAGCCTTTCGATGTGCTGGAGGCACCACAGGTGAGTTTCGACATGTTCAACAAGACGCTCGACAAGAACTCGAAGATAAAATCATTCCGCTGCAAGAAATTGCACATTACCCGCAGCCACCCTGGCGTAATCCATTATGATGGCGACCCAGTGATGACGGGTGCCGAAATCGATGTGCACCTGGAGGAGAAAGGCATCAAGATGATAGTGAATCCGTTTGCCGACAAGAGTGCCCGCAAACCCAACATGATACAGAATGCGTTCGCCGATTTCTTCAACGACCTGAATGCCGTAAGAGACGACATACAGAAAGACATCCAGCGCCAAAGCAAGAAGGTGGAGGCCATCAGCAAAATGGTGCAGCGAAAGCTGAACTTATAAAAAGAAAAAGGCAGATAAAAGCAGAATTTTTAAAAAGAAAAAGGCTTGTCTTCAAGCCTTTTTTATAGATAGAAATCTTCCGTAATTTTTGCATACCACAATGACCGGTTCCCCTGTGAGTCGGCCATTGTTTCTATATGCTCGTCAAGCCCATTTCCACGATGCTTCCCGAAGGTCAAAAGATAGCGCTTTGGCTGCTTGCGCTCCACGGTCTTGACGCCACACTTTGAAACCAAGATAAGTCCTGAGAAACAAGACTCTGCGACAAATTGTTCAAGAACTTCTGCAGGAACAATGGCAGAGAACACGCCATCCTCCGACAGCAGGCGTTTCACGCCACGAAACAAGTCACGGAACGGAAGGCTGTCCGTATGCCTTGCCATCGTGCGCTTACTGTCAGGATTTTTCAAGCTATTTACAAAAAAGGGAGGATTGCTCACAATTGCATCGAAGAGACCGCTGGCTTCAAAATTCTGCAAGGCACAATGCACGATGTTCACCCTGTCGGCGAATGGACTGGCAGCCACATTCTCGCTCGCCTGCGAACAGGCATCGGCATCCAAGTCGATGCCCACGACCGTAGCCTCGGGGAAACGCTGCGCCATCATCAGGGAGATGAGTCCAGTGCCCGACCCGATGTCGAGTATACGCTTGCCCCCCGGAGCCCATGCCCCGAGCAACACCCCATCCGTGCCCACCTTCATGGCGCAACGGTCTTGCTGAATCTCAAATTGCTTGAATCGAAAATTTCCCATCGTTTTATCTGTTAAAGTTTTTGCCTGTTAACAATTTTGTCTATTAACAATTTTGTCTGTTAATTTTTGCCTGTTAATAAAAACGCATTTTACGATAAAACGCAAAATCCCAGGTTTTATTTCATCGCAAACCCCATTTTATTTCACCACGAACCCCATTTTATTTCATCGCAAAGCACATTTAATTCACCACGCCCCCATTTATCATATGGTTGAAACGGGCTGTAAGCCCAAAAGCACCTAGCCTAGGGCAACGCCCTAGGTAGTTTGACGGGAATAAAGTACGCCCTGTAAGGGCAAAAGCTTTATTTTTCAAGCTTGCAGATATAATGCTTTTGCCCTTACAGGGCGCTTTCTATTTGCGTATGCCACCCAGGGTGTTGCCCTGGGCTAGGAGCTTCTGCCCTTTCAGGGCGTATCCTTGATTACTTGCGAAAAATCAGATAGGCGTATCCTTGATTACTTGCGAAAAATCAGTTAAATAATCTATATCAACCTCGGTTTTTCGCAAAAAAATAACTACCTTTGCACGGAATTATGAATAAGAACAGAAATGAACAGAAGAACTAGCACAAAAATACAAATGATAGCAGACTTCGAAGGCGACGCAACGGCTTTGATCAAAGAGCAAAAACCAGGCATCTACCCTGCCCTTTGCACGCGCGACCTCGTGGTCTTTCCTACCGTACTCACCCCCATCATCGTGGGCAGGGCGCAAAGCAAGGCGCTCGTCCGCATGCTTGAGAAGAATCCAGAAACCGTCTTCTGCGTATTCTGCCAAAAAGACAAGGAAGTGGAGGATCCAGAGTTGAGCGACCTTTACGAGGTGGGCGTTTTCGCCAAACTGGTAAGAGTCATCAACATGCCCGACGACCAACAGAACGAGAGCATCATCCTGCAAGGCATGGGAAGATGCCGCCTCAAGGGCTTGGCACAACAAGAACCATACATGAAACTCAAGGTGGAAAGCCTGCCTGAGATTTGGCCTGCCGAAGGCGACGAGACCTTCGACACCCTGCACGAGACCTTCCACAACGAGGCCACGGGCTATATCCACGCCAACGAGATGATTGCCGACGAGGCCATCTACGCCATCAACGAGATTTCGCAACCCAAGGTGCAATGCAATTTCATCTGCAGCTTGCTGCCTTTCAACACCGACGACAAGCTCAAGATGCTGGAGGCCGACAGCTTGAAAGACCGCATTCTCATCGCCCTCAAGACTCTCCACAAGGAGTGCCGACTGCTCCACATACAAGCGGAAATCAACCAAAAGACCCGCTACGACCTCGATGAACAGCAGAAGGAATACTTCCTGAAACAGCAAATCAAAAACATCAAGGACGAGCTGGGCGAAGACGACCAAAGTCCGGAGAAGAAGGAACTGCTGGAGAAAGCCAGCAAGAAGAACTGGACGGAAGAGGTGGCGAAAGCCTTCAAGAAAGAGATGGCCAAGCTCGACACCCTCCATCCACAGAGCCCCGACTACTCCACACAGATCAACTTCCTGCAGACGATGGTAGACCTGCCATGGAGCGACTGCACCAAGGACGACCTGAGCCTGACCCGCGCCAAGCGCATCCTCAACCACGACCACTACGGCATGGAGAAAGTGAAGGAGCGCATCTTGGAATATCTCGCCGTGAGAGCCCTCAGGGGCGGCATGCAGAGTCCGATACTCTGTCTCTACGGTCCTCCGGGCGTGGGCAAGACCAGCCTGGGCAAGAGCATCGCAGCTGCCATGAAGCGTAAGTATGTGCGTATGTCGCTGGGTGGATTGCACGACGAGGCTGAGATACGCGGCCACCGACGAACCTACATCGGAGCCATGCCTGGCAGAATCATCAAGAACATCCTCAAGGCAGGAAGCAGCAACCCAGTGTTCATCCTCGACGAGATAGACAAGGTGGCGAAGAACAACTACAATGGCGACCCTTCGTCGGCGATGCTCGAAGTGCTCGACCCAGAGCAAAACAACGCCTTCCACGACAACTATCTCGACATGGACTACGACCTGTCGAAGGTGCTCTTCATCGCCACCGCCAACGACCTGAGCTCCATCCCACGCCCGCTGCTCGACCGCATGGAGCTCATCGAGGTGGGCGGATACATCACCGAGGAGAAAATAGAGATAGCCAAGCGACACCTCGTGCCCAAGGAACTGGAGAACACCGGTCTTGACAAGGTGGAGCCACAGGTAAGCTTCGACAAGCAGGCGCTGGAATTCATCATCGAGCACTACACCCGTGAGAGCGGCGTGAGACAGCTGAAGAAGCAAATCAACAAGAGCCTCAGAAAGATGGCTTACAAGTTGGCTTACGACAAGAAGCTGGAAAACTACACCATCACTCCCGACCAGGTGAAAGAGCTGCTGGGCAACCCGCCATTCAACCGCGACATCTACCAAGGCAACGACTACGCCGGCGTGGTGACCGGACTGGCATGGACCAGCGTGGGCGGCGAGATACTCTTCATCGAGACCTCGCTGAGCAAGGGCAAGGCTGGCAAGCTGACGCTGACAGGAAACCTGGGCGACGTGATGAAGGAGTCGGCGGTGATAGCCCTGGAATACGTCAAGTCGCACATCGACCTGCTGGGCGTAGACTACCGCATCTTCGAAAACTGGAACATCCACATCCACGTGCCAGAGGGAGCCACCCCTAAGGACGGTCCGTCGGCAGGCATCACCATCGCCACCAGCATCGCCTCTGCCATCACCCAGCGCAAGGTGCGCAAGAACACCGCCATGACGGGCGAGATAACCCTCCGAGGCAAGGTGCTGCCCGTGGGTGGCATCAAGGAGAAGATACTCGCTGCCAAGAGAGCCGGCATCACCCACATCGTGATGTGCAAGGACAACGAGAAAGACATCCAGGAGATACCTGCCAAATATCTCAAGGGCGTAAGCTTCCACTACGTCGAAAACGTGGCCGACGTATGGGATTTCGCCCTCACCAAGGAGAAGGTGGAACACCCCATCGATTTCACGATACCAACAACAGAAAACAAAAAAGAAAAGAAATGAAATTCGAACTACAAGTAACAGATAAGGCCAGCGACGCACGCACAGGCGTCATCACCACCGACCACGGTCAGATCAAGACCCCTATCTTCATGCCCGTGGGCACCGTGGGAAGCGTGAAGGGCGTACACTTCGAGGAGCTCAAGCAGCAGGTGAAGGCACAGATCATCCTCGGCAACACCTACCACCTCTACCTGCGCCCAGGACTGGAGGTAATCAAGGCGGCGGGCGGACTGCACAAGTTCAACGGCTGGGACCGCCCTATCCTCACCGACAGCGGCGGTTTCCAAGTGTTCTCGCTCACAGGCATCCGCAAGCTCAAGGAGGAGGGATGCGAGTTTCGCTCCCACATCGACGGCAGCAAGCACATCTTCACCCCGGAGAGCGTGATGGACACCGAGCGCATCATCGGCGCCGACATCATGATGGCTTTCGACGAGTGCCCTCCAGGCAAGAGCGACTACCAGTATGCCAAGAAGAGCCTGCAGCTCACCCAGCGCTGGCTCGACCGCTGCATCAAGCGATTCAACGAGACCGAGCCGCTCTATGGCTATGAGCAGAGCCTCTTCCCTATCGTGCAGGGCTGCACCTATCCCGACCTGCGCCGCGAGGCAGCCAAATACATCGCCGACAAGGGTGCCGACGGAAACGCCATCGGCGGGCTTGCCGTGGGCGAACCTACCGAGGTGATGTACGAGATGATAGAGGTAGTGAACGAGATTCTGCCTAAGGACAAGCCACGCTACTTGATGGGCGTGGGCACGCCACAGAACATTCTGGAGGCCATCGAGCGAGGCGTCGACATGTTCGACTGCGTGATGCCTACCCGCAACGGTCGCAACGCCATGCTCTTCACCTACAACGGCACCATGAACATGCGCAACAAGAAATGGGAGATGGACTTCAGCCCCATCGACCCCGACGGATGCGACATCGACCTCATCACCAGCAAGGCCTACCTGCACCACCTCTTCAAGGCACAGGAGCTCCTAGCCATGCAGATAGCCAGCATCCACAACCTCAGCTTCTACCTGCGACTGGTGACCGATGCTCGCCACCACATCGAACAGGGCGATTTCGTAGAGTGGAAACGCTCCATCATCGACCAGCTGGGAAGAAGAATTTAGGAGGAGGTTCCTTGTAGATTTATAAAAGAGGATGTTCCTTATAATAAGAGAATGTTCCTTTAAGAAAAGGATGTTCCTTATAGAAGAGGCTAATCTTTATAGAGGAGATTGCTCCTTATAGATAATATAGAAAGATGAAAGATTTTAAATATATAAAGAAACACCGCCGTCGCCTGAAGATGGGACGTGCGATGCACCGACGATTCGGATGGCTCTTCGCCGCCATGCGATGGATAGGCCACAAGCTCAGGTTCCTGCGCGTGCTGAGATTCCTCAACCCGCTCAGGTACATCAAGAAGCTCGACTGGTATATCATCAAGAAGTTCCTGGGCTACTACTTCTTCTCCATCGCGCTGATCATCACCATCGCCATCGTCTTCGACTTCAACGACAACTTGGCCAAGTTTACGGAGAACCACGCTCCTGCCCGAGCCATCATCTTCGACTACTACGCCAACTTCGTGCCCTACTTTGCCAACCTGTTCAGTGCGCTGTTCGTCTTCGTGGCGGTCATCCTCTTCACCACCAAGCTGGCAAGCAACTCGGAGATCATCGCCATCCTGGCATCGGGCGTGTCGTTCAAGCGACTGCTGCGCCCCTACATGCTCACGTGCGTCTTGCTCTCGGGGCTCTCCTACACGCTCTCAGCCTACGTCATCCCCCACGGCACGGTGATCAGGCAGAACTTCGAGAACATGTACAAGAAGAAGACCAAGAATACCTCTGCAGACAACGTGCAGCTGCAGGTGGACAAGGGCGTGATAGCCTACATGCAGCACTACGACAACACGATGAAGAGGGGCTACGGATTCTGCCTCGACAAGTTCCAGGACAAGAAGCTCGTGAGCCACCTCACGGCGATGGACATCCAGTACGACACCATCAGCGACTCCAAGTACCACTGGAAGTTGAGCAACTGGAAGATACGCAAGTTGCAGGGCATGAAGGAGAACATCACAAGCGGCGCCCAGAAAGACACCATCATCACGATGGAGCCTACCGACCTGGTCTACTCCAAGGGTCAGCAGGAGACCTTCACCAGCCCAGAGCTGAAGGACTACATCTCCAAGCAAATCAACCGTGGTTCGGGCAACGTGGTGCAATACGAGGTAGAGTATCACAAGCGCATCGCCTCCTCGTTTGCCTCGTTCATCCTCACCATCATCGGCGTGTCGCTCTCCGCCCGCAAGCGCAAGGGCGGAATGGGCATGTCGCTCGGCATCGGCCTCGCCCTCAGTTTCGGTTACATCATGCTGCAAACCGTCTCGGCGACCTTTGCCATCCAAGCCGATTTCCCGCCTATGCTGGCAGCCTGGCTTCCAAACTTCATCTTTGTCTTCGTGGCATACTTCTGCTACCGCAAGGCCCCAAGGTAAAACTTTTTAATGATTAAGAAAATGTATTTTGACGAATTAGATTTAAACGACAACGTGCTCGACGCATTGTATGACATGCGATTCGAGACTTGCACCCCTGTACAAGAAAAATGTATACCAGAGATATTGAATGGCCGTGACGTGCTCGGCGTAGCCCAGACCGGTACCGGCAAGACGGCAGCCTACCTGTTGCCAGTGTTGAGCAAGCTCGACGACGGCGGCTATCCCGACGATGCCATCAACTGCGTCATCATGTCGCCTACCCGCGAGTTGGCACAGCAAATAGACCAGGCGATGCAGGGCTTCGGCTATTATCTGAAGGGCGTGAGCAGCGTGGCTGTATACGGTGGCAACGACGGCAACCGCTACGACCAGGAGCTCAAGAGCCTGCGCATGGGAGCCGACGTGGTGATAGCCACCCCTGGCCGATTCATCTCGCACATCTCGCTGGGCAACGTAGACCTGAGCAAGGTGAGCTTCTTCATCCTCGACGAGGCCGACCGCATGCTCGACATGGGTTTCTCAGAGGACATCAAGACCATCGCCTCCAAGTTGCCTGATACTTGCCAGACCATCATGTTCTCTGCCACTATGCCTAAGAAGATAGAGGAGTTGGCAAAGACCCTGCTCAAGGACCCTGTAGAAATCAAGCTCGCCGTGAGCAAGCCTGCCGAGAAAATCAAGCAGGAGGCTTACGTATGCTACGAGACTCAGAAGATGACCATCATCAAGGACATCTTCAAGGCTGGCGACCTGAAACGCGTCATCGTGTTCAGCGGCAGCAAGATGAAGGTGAAGCAGCTAGCGGCAGCCCTGCAGCAGCAAGGCATCAAGTGCGGAGCCATGCACAGCGACCTGGAGCAGGTGGAGCGCGACGAGGTGATGTATCAGTTTAAGAGCGGACAGCTCGACGTGCTCGTAGCCACCGACATCGTGGCGCGTGGCATCGACATCGACGACATCGAGATGGTAATCAACTACGACGTGCCTCACGACACCGAAGACTATGTGCACCGCATCGGACGTACCGCCCGTGCCAACCGCGACGGCGTGGCCATCACCTTCGTCAACGAGCAAGACATGTACTGGTTCCAGCAGATAGAGAAATTCCTGGAGAAGGTGGTAGACAAGATGCCATTGCCTGAGGGATGCGGCGAGGGACCTGAATACATCAAGCTCAACAAGCCTGTGAAAGATAAGAAAGGCAGAGGCGGAAACGGACGTGGAAGAAACGGAAACGGACGTGGAAAGGGCGAAAATGGACGTGGAAAGAATGAAAACGGACGTGGAAAAGGAAGAAACAACCGTGCCCAAAACGGAGAGAAACGTGAGAACGGTGAGAATGGCAAGAATGGTGAAAACGCAGAAAATGCAGAGAACACCAGCAAGAAGACCAGTGCCAAGAGCCGCCGACAGAAAGACCGCGACCAGACCGCACACAAGCGCAAGCCAAACAAGCCTCAGGGAGAGCAGCGAAACGGCGAGCAGCGTAATGGCGAGCAGCGTAACGCACAGCAGGGAGCCCAACAGGGAGAAAACGCTCAGCAGGCAGGCGACCAGAAAGACCGCCGCAACAATCCTAAGCGCCGCAACAACAAGCGTCGCAACAATGGCGATCGTCCTGGCACAGAGAACAACGTGCGTCCTGGCAGCAACGGCCGTGGCAGAGGCGTAGCCCAGAAGAGCAACGAGAAGCAGGGGCCACGCAAGTATGAGCCTGTCGTGAAACCTCAGAAGAAAGAAAACGTGGTGAAGAAATTCATCAAGAGCATCTTCGGATTCAAGAAGTAATCAACTTTACGGTTGATTCGGGCTAAAAGCACCCTAGCCCAGGGCAAAACGAAAGAGGTCGGGCTGAAAGCCCAAAAGCACCTAGTCCAGATACGGGCTGAAAGCCCAAAAGCACCTAGCCCAGGGCAACGCCCTGGGTTATATTACGCATAGAAGAATGTCGCCCTGTAAGGGCAAAAGCATTATATCTTGAGGAGTAACGCTTTTGCCCTTACAGGGCGCATTGATTCCAAACCATTTACCCAGGGCGTTGCCCTGGGCTAGGTGCTTCTGCCCTTACAGGGCGATTTCTGGAGCATTCTTGGCGGCTTTCTTAGCTACCTTTAAAGCCGTTTCTGTGCTTTTTCTGCCTGTTTCTGTGCTTTTTCTGCTTGTTTCTGAGCTTTTTCTGCTTGTTTCTGAGCCTTTTCTGCCAGTTTCTGTGCCTTTGCCTCCTGCTTCGCCTGCTTTTCGGCTGCGCGCTCGGCTGGAGTCTTGGTGCTACCCCATGTGATGTTCATACCCATCGCCACGCTGGCATTGGCACTGAGCGGAATAAACTCCTTGCTCACCTTGCCCAGGATATGATTCATGCCGACAAAGAAATTATAGCCCTTGGGATGGATATTGAGCACCCAACCCGCACTGGTGGCAAAACTGTTCACCGCCACATTCATGCCGCCGTCGAGCCAACGCAGAGGCTTCCAGTTGGCACTCAGTCTGCCCTCCGTCCAAGAATAAGGACCATTGATGCGTGTGCTGCTCAACAATCCGAACGAGAGCTTGCGATACATCGGCAGGGTATACTCGGCACCGAGATTGAGGGTGGCTGCCAGCATCGTGGTTCTACCCCCCTGGTCGCCCATGTCTTGCAGGTTGGCAAAGTCGGTGAGCTGGTCGCCATAATTGTCGAGCTGATCGTCGAGCGTGTTGCCGCTTCCGCTGCCCACGGTGGCATCCTGGAAGCCCTTGAAGAGGAATGGCTCGCCACGGTTGATGGCCTTCACGTTGTTGCTCCATGAGATGAAACCGAGGTCTAGGAGAGCTGCGCTGAATCGCCAGTCGTCGTTCAACTTATACTCGCCTCCGAGGTCTACAGCCATACCGAATCCTCCGAGTCCTGCGCCATCTACGTCCACATCGTCGATATGCTCATACTGTCCCTTGCTAGGGTCGTTGTAGTCTGATTTCTTCGACTTATAGTAGAAGCCCTTCATCGACACCTGCGCCGTTCCCTTGCCCGAGAGCATCCAGTAAGGGTGTCCCTGCGCATCCACCTGCGTGCCGGAGAGGTCGGCGGTCACATCCTTCAGGTCTACGTCGGCTGCGGCTGCGCCAAACAAGAACTTGAGCTTGGCACCGAGTCGCAGTTTCTCGTTGATCTGTCGAGAATGTCCCAGCGCCAACTCCACGTATGAGCGGGCGCGCGCACGTACATCACCTATGTTGTAGGTCTCGTTGCCCGTGTTCTTGGCAAACTCGAAGAGCTCGTATGGCAGGGAGGTCCCCACCTGGGCACGCGCCGACAGAGAGATGGTGTTGTATCCACCCCAGGCACGGAATCCTGCCGAGAGGATGGTGAGGTTCACGTTGCCCATGAGTCGGTTGTTGCCCGAGTTGAATCCGCTCAGCGCATCGCTTGACGAGATGTACGGGTTGAGGAAGGTGGTGAGTCGCTTCTGCCCAGGCTGTCCGTAGAGCGGATTGTGCATCACCACGTCCTTGTAGCCGAAGTTGGACTGCACGTCTACGTTTAGGTTGCCCAGGGCTGGTATCGACACGTAGTTGAGACTGTCGCCGAAGGCAGGGTTGAGGGTGTGGCGGTAATAGTAATCCTCGGTGAAGTAGGCCGAGTTGAAACCTTGCGCCATGGCTGAGCCGCCCAGCATCATGAAGGCTGCCGTGGCTAGGAAGTGCTTATATGTTGTATGCTTCATTGTGATTTTTCCTGATTTGATTGTACATGTGTGAATACTGCGACATTGGCTTAGTTGGCGTCATATACGAACTTGCCCATCAACTTGGCCTTGATGTCGGTCAGTTTGAGCGTATGTTTCTTCGCATTGAGGGTGATTCCCTCTACCACAGAGCCATCCTCGCCCTTTGCCTTGCCCTTTACAGAGAAGCGCAGACCATTGAGTTTCTTCAGTGCCTGGTCGTCTTTCTGGGTGATGGTCACGGTGAGCGGAGAGGTAGCCGGGGTAACGCCGTCGGCAGAGGCTGCGATTTCGCCCTCCACCTTCACCTCCAGTTCGCTGGCAGGGATGTCGTCGCCATTCACGTCTATCGCCGAAGCCTCAAGGTCTAGGTAGGCAGGCACGCCGTTCGCCACGTTCGCCGTGAGCACAATCTTGGCATCCTTCGCCAACTGATAGTCTTTCACGTCGCTGTTCCATCCGTCGAAAACGTCGTTGTATTCGATGACGGCATCTGCCCCGAAAGCGAGCGGTGCGTCGATGGAATAAGATGGCTTGATGCTATAGTCACGATAGCCCAGACGGAAGGTGCCCTCCTTCTCCTTGTTGGCATGCGCGTCACACTCGAAGCGGATGAGGTCTGGTATCGTCTTGATGAGGTCCGAAAGATTGCTCACCTCCACCATCTCGGCACTTACCGGGATAGAGAGCCCGTCGGCGTGACGGCAGATATAGACCATCGATTTGCCATCGTTCACCGACGCTGGGTTCACCGTAAACTCAGGCACGCTTACACGGGCTATCTCGGCTCCATCTTTCACGGCAATCAATCTGCCGCTTATCTTGCCCTCGATGCCGAGGTTGCTCTGTATGTCGAGCTTGATGACAGGATTGTAAATATCTGCCACCACGTTGCCATCCTTGAGGAAGTCTGGCACACCCTGAATCTGAACATTTCCCAGGTTGTTGAGCACGATGCTAGGATTAAACTTGCCCGTGGCGCTCTCGATGGTGATGTTGCCCATGTCCAGCGAGTTGTCTAGCTCGATGGAACGAAAGCTGCCCGTGATATTGTAGTGGCTGGTTGACAGGGCCAATCTCACCTTGCCGTCAAACTGTATCTCATCGCCCGTGCTGGTGCTCACGATGCCAGCCTTGCCCATGTCGCCCTCTCCGCTCTTGGAGAAGTCGATGCCGGTGATGCTGAATCCGAGCACCACGTCGTTGGCGGTGGAAACATCCTGCAGGGTAACCACATTGCCGTCTACCTTCACATTGCCTGCGGCAGGAGTGGTAGGAGCCAAGATTGCCAACTTCATGTAGGCTGGGAAGGTGAGGGTCATCTTGTCTATCTGCTCCACCTGCGAGTGAATTTGGCTCAGGTTGATGTGCAGCGTCATGCTGCTGCTCACCTCGGCAGAAGAAAGGCTCAACACCTCCGAAGGCTTGCTGCCGGCATATTTAAAGGTATAGATGTCGCCCTCGCCATACAGTTCGCCTGCGGCACGGGTGCCACGAGCGGCAGATGCCAGAGAGAGATACACCTTGCCCGTAGCGGCTTGGCTCTTCGATATGGTGATGGAACGGATATAAGGGTTGGCGGCAGGGAATCCGTAGCCAGCCTGGCGGAACACATAGTTGTGGGTCTCGGCATCCTCCACCACCACTCCGTTCTCCTCCAGTTCCAGCACATCTTTCAATGGGATGTCGGAAGTGGAGCTCGCAGGCAGTTCCAGTCGGTCGCCACCGATGCCGATGGTGGTGTCGATTTCATTCACGTCATAGTCGTTGTCAGTACATCCTGTCACGGCTAAGCAGCCCATCGCCATCAGCAATGTAAGCAGCCTTACTGTCAATACTCTTTTCTTCATAAACTATAATTGTTTGTTAAATGATTATATTTGTTTGCAAAAATAAGTAAAAAATTACATACCGCCAAGAAAACGCTCCATTTTTTTCGAGCTATACGATTGGAATGTGCCAATCGCCCTATATATAATTCCAATCGCCCCTATATATAATAAGGTGTAGCCCCATTTTGAGTCGACATTTTATCTAACAAAACGTTAAAAAGTATCTTTTTTCTACTTTTTCTTCATTTTTTCTTTCTTTTTGTTTGCTAATTCAAAGAAATTCTTTATCTTTGCAATCGTAATTCAAAAATAAGAATTTTAAACCCAATAAAAGATAAAAGATTATGAAAGCATCAGAAGTGATCGCGAATCTTCAGAGAAGATTCCCTAATGAGCCTGAGTACATTCAGGCAGTTAGTCAGGTACTCGGCACTATCGAGGAAGAGTACAACAAGCACCCAGAGTTTGAGAAGGCAAACCTCATCGAGCGTCTTTGCATCCCAGACCGCGTCATCGAGTTCCGTGTATCATGGGTAGACGACAAGGGTAACGTACAGACTAACATGGGTTACCGCATCCAGCACAACAATGTGATTGGCCCATACAAGGGAGGTCTTCGTTTCCACAAGTCAGTAAACTTGGGTATCTTGAAGTTCTTGGCTTTCGAGCAGACATTCAAGAACTCTCTTACAACTCTCCCTATGGGTGGTGCCAAGGGTGGTTCTGACTTCTCTCCACGCGGTAAGAGCAATGCTGAGGTAATGCGTTTCTGCCAGGCTTTCATGACTGAGCTCTATCGCCACATCGGTCCAGACGAGGATGTTCCTGCTGGCGACATCGGTGTAGGTGGCCGTGAGGTTGGTTACCTCTTCGGTATGTACAAGAAGCTGACTCACCAGTTCCAGGGCATCTTGACAGGTAAGGGTCAGGAGTTTGGTGGTTCTCTCATCCGTCCTGAGGCTACAGGTTATGGTAACGTTTATTTCCTCCTCAACATGCTAGCTACAAAGAACATCGACATCAAGGGCAAGACTGTCTTGGTATCTGGTTCTGGTAACGTAGCTCAGTACACCATGGAGAAGTTGATCGAGCTCGGTGCTAAGCCAGTTACATGTTCAGACTCTAACGGTTACATCTACGACCCAGACGGTATCGACCGTGAGAAGCTCGACTACATCATGGAGCTCAAGAACGTAGAGCGTGGCCGTATCAAGGAATATGCAGAGAAATATGGCGTGAAGTATGTAGAGGGTGCTAAGCCTTGGTTTGAGAAGGCAGACATCGCTCTCCCATCAGCTACACAGAACGAGATCAACGAGGAGGCTGCCAAGGCCCTCATCGCCAACGGCGTTATCGCAGTGAGCGAGGGTGCCAACATGCCATCTACTCCAGAGGCTATCAAGGTGTTCCAGGACGCTAAGATTCTCTATGCTCCAGGTAAGGCTGCCAACGCCGGTGGTGTTGCAGTATCAGGATTGGAGATGAGCCAGAACTCTGAGCGCTTGAAGTGGACTCGTGAGGAGGTTGACGCTAAGCTCCATGCTATCATGAACGACATCCACGCCAATTGTGTGAAGTATGGTACACAGGCCGACGGTTACGTAAACTACGTAAAGGGTGCCAACGTTGCTGGCTTCTTGAAGGTAGCCAAGGCTATGATGGCTCAGGGTATCGTATAAATTTGAGACGTATCAATTTAATATTAAAAGCTTGAACATTTGGCCTAGCAGGAATTTTCCTGTTAGGCCTTTTTGTTTTTATGCGGCGATGATTTGATTTTACATCTATTCGGAGATGATTTGATTCTCTGCCCTATTCGATGGGAATTTGATTTTCTGTCCTATTCGATGGTGATCCAAACATCCTCGTTCCGTTTCTCTTGCGCCCACGCTGCCTGTTCTCCAGTTCGGGCGGCACAGAGCCCACGGTTCAGCTCCTGCGTCGTCATGCCCAGCTCCTTGGCTATCAGCCTTCTTACCAGTCACTACCCATACGCACTGTTTCAGTGCGTCAAATGGTATAACATGCTGTCTGATAGCGTTATCCGTCCTGCGGTACCCTAGGATGTCGCACACATCTTTGCCGCAGAAAAGCGGCTCCCCAGCCTTGGATTTGGAAGTGCGAATTTTACCAAACTCAGGATTTTCAAATACCATGACAGCCTCCACACCTTGTGCGTCGGCCATCGATTTTTTTCTGTTTCATATGCGATAAAAATGGATAGGTGACAAGAGGTAGCCGAGACTATAATCTCTGCAAGGATTTGGGCGAAAAAAGTTATATTATAAACTCAAAATCACTGGTCATAGCTTAACATGATTACGATTACAATTACAGTAATTACAGTTTTATTTTCCCCCATAACCATGAAAGCAACCAGACAAGATTATGTATACTTATATTATATACTATATATATATATATATATAGTACTTTCTACAAAGAAGGAAATGCTAGCTAGCAGAAAAAACTGTAATTACTGTAATTGTAATCGAAGAGACTCTTGATGCACAACTCTACGACTCCCCTACCGCAACTCTATGACTTCGCAAGCGGGAAACTATGAGTTGGTTTTATTAACTTCCCCGTTAACAGATTTTCACAGACGGATACGCCTCAAATTTGGTGGTGTCGGAAAATCGCAGTATCTTTGCACCGTGATTCAGAAATACTAACCCTTAAAAACACACAAACATCATGGCAAACAACAAAGGAACATTGAAGTATCGTAAAGTACAGCGCACACCTCAGGCTGGCGAGAACGCCGGCAAGAAGAAGTGGTATGCCACCGCGGTGAGCGACAGAGAGATGAGTTTCGAGGATTTCGTGAGCCACATCTCGGAGCACAACTCGCCTTACAGCCGAGGCACCGTGCACGGCGTGGTGATGGACGCGCTCGACTGCCTGAAGGAGCTCATCCTCGACGGCAGAAGCGTAAGACTCTCCGACCTCGGACTCTTCTCCATCGGCATGAGCTCGAAGGCCGAGGACACCAAGGATAAGGTGAGCGCACAGAGCGTGCAGGGCGTGCACCTCATCGTGAGAAACACCAAGACCTGGAGCAACAGCGAGCTGAAGAAGCTCTGCAAAATCGAGGAGTACGACACCTACGGCTCTGCCGAGGACGGGGGCTCTACCCCATCCACTCCATCGGGCGACGACAAGGGCGACCAGGGCGGCTCTGGCTCAGGCGGCAGCTCTAGCGACGGCGACGGAACCGTAGAGTAAACCTCCCCCTACCGGGGATAGCACAATCCCCGGTAGCCCCAATCAAAAAAAATTATCAACCCTCTAAATCTAGAAAAGCACTATGAAGAAAGACACTTGGAAAACCATCATTCAGATCGCCATCAGCATCTTGACGGCCATCGCCACCACGCTCGGTATGACATCCTGCATGTAATGAATGCATGAAAACGACTTGAGAGACACACACTAAAAAAAAGCCTAGCAGAACATAGAAAGTCTGCTAGGCTTTTTTAGTTATATCATGCCTGAGGCGGCTGGCGAATATCATACCGGGGTATCGGTTGGCGACTCGTTGAAGAGGTCGTCGGAGGAAGGAATCTCGTCCTCGTCAAACCACTTGCCCAACTTGTCGTGGGCCTTCTTCTTCACATCCTCAGATACGTCGCCCCACACCTTCTTCAGCACGAAGAGCAGCACGGCGAGGTCGTCGCCAAGACCGGCGATAGGGATGGCATCGGGTATCACGTCGAGCGGACTGATGAGATAGCCCAAGGCACCGATAATCAGAGCCTTGTCCTTCAATGCCACCTTGTCGCTCTCCAACGTATAATAGAGGATGAGGGCTACATATACCATCTTGGCACCTGCACGCTTTGCCACGTGCGAAATCTTCTCGACAAATGCACTCTGGGTGAACTTGTCCTTATACGACATAAAGTCGGGTAACTGCGGGATGTTCATATTCTAAAATTTTTTTTAGTTTCTTGATTCACAGGAGGGGGAAAGCCTAGCCTCTTGGCTCGTAGAAGAGCACCGCCTTGATGTACGACTCCATCTTGGCATCCTTCAGCTTAGCCAGGCGATAATAGATCACCATCTTGAGCAGGGCGAAGAGGCACATCGCCAGCATCAAGCCGATGGCAAGCGCAAGGAGCGTGGTCCACATCGTGCCGAAGAGGTAGCTATCGTCGGGCAGCGCCGAGAGCACAAGCACGGGCAACACGGTGATGATGCCGCCCACCGTGAGCTTGGTGCGCTGCGAACCGCCCATGTCCATGATGGCCTGCTTGTCGAAGAGGTAGCCGTCGAAATCCTGCTGGTCGATGCCGTAGTCGGATATCTGTGGAAATCCTGGCTGCCCGGCATACTTCTCTATCTTGCCGGTTATCTTATGCTCATAATCATCGAAAAATTGCTTTTCAGGTTCTCTTAAACTCATAGTCTTGTCAGTTTGTCTTATATATATAATAATGTGGGAACCCCGAAGAGCCCCCGAAAACATTCTCTAGAAGAAAAAAGAAAGCAGTGCCCCTATAAGCCGAGTTCTGTATCGTACGAACATGCACGCATGCCCAACTGATTAAAATGCACGATAGCCTGTCATTTATCTAGTCCCAGAGTCGCCCCTGGGCTCAAGCACTCTACCCTCCACAGTAGCCCGAAGGCTTCGGACGAGCCGCCCTCAAACTGCGGTATACATGAGCTTACAGCTCCCAGATGGCACAGCCTGGCGATCACCCGCCAGCTGGTGGTCTCTTACACCACCTTCTCACCCTTACCCGACACTATCCCCCATGCATACGGGATAAATTTGGGCGGTTGTTTTCTTCTGCCGACACCTACTGTCACCAATAGCTTCTAGTTTCGGAAGTGGGATGCCCTACGCTGCCCGGACTTTCCTCTCGCACCCTTTGACGGATGCCAGCGACAGACCGGGGCGCTGCTTTCGATATGCAAAAGTACAAAAAAGAATTGAAATCCCATCACTTTTCTCTACTTTTCTCCATTTTTTTAGCTTTCTTTCGCTTTACGCTTTAAGAGTAGTTTAACATTAAATGATATTTAGTTGCATATACAAAACTACAGGTTTTCCATTCACTTTCAAATATTTGTAAAAATGGGGCATTTCTTGTTTAATAGCCGTTAAAGTGTTAATTTCAAGTGTTAAAACGGAATAAATTTATACGCAGTTTATATCTTTTCTCAAAAAATGCCCCTATATTTGCAACCGAAAAGCGAAGGCTAATCTGCCATGATGACTTTGGCACGATTTTGGCTGACGCTTGACATGGATGAGAACATAAAAAAGTAACAAAGACAACAATTAAGAAAGTAACAATAATAAAATAATATTAGACATGAAAAAATTAACTAATTATGTAATGGCTGTGCTCTGCGTAGGTTCGCTCGCATTCTCAGCCGGTGCTTTCATGAAGGTGAATGCTTCTCCAGCAGTGACAGCAGCTCCTGCAGGTCAGCCAGTAGACTTGACTTATGCAGCCGAGAAGGCGCTGCCTGCCGTGGTACACATCAAATATGTACAGAATTCAAAGGTGAAGACTGTCGACGTGCAAGACGACCCATTCGGAGGGTTCTTCGACCCATTCGGATTCTTCGGCAGCCCTGAGCAGGGCAACGGAGGCTCTCGCAAGCAGAAGGTTCAGACTCCTAAGAAGGAGGCCACAGGCTCGGGCGTCATCATCAGCAGCGACGGCTATATCGTGACCAACA
The DNA here is from genome assembly GCA_002440225.1 of Candidatus Segatella violae. Lineage (GTDB taxonomy): Bacteria > Bacteroidota > Bacteroidia > Bacteroidales > Bacteroidaceae > Prevotella > Prevotella violae. The sequence goes on along the minus strand of DJSH01000035.1, from coordinate 35,894 downwards.
ACCACGTGGTGGAGGGTGCCGACGAGCTGACCGTGACCTTGAACGACAACCGCGAGTACTCAGCCCGCATCATCGGTACCGACAAGACCACCGACCTCGCCCTCATCAAGGTGAACGCCAAGAACCTGCCTACCCTGCCTATCGCCGACAGCGACAAAATCAAGGTGGGCGAATGGGTAATCGCCGTGGGCAACCCATTCGGCCTCAACAACACCGTTACAGCCGGCATCATCTCTGCCAAGGCTCGTTCGCTCGGCGCCAACGGCGTGGAGAGCTTCATCCAGACCGATGCCGCCATCAACGCAGGCAACTCGGGCGGCGCCCTCGTCAACACCCAGGGCGAGCTCATCGGCATCAACGCCATGCTCTACTCGCAGACAGGCTCATTCTCGGGCTACGGATTCGCCATCCCTACCTCTATCATGAACAAGGTGGTAGACGACCTGAAGAAATATGGTAGCGTGCAGCGCGTAATGCTGAGCATACAGGGCAGCGACGTGCTCAACTATATCAACTCCCAGAAGGACAACGGCAAGGACGTAGACCTCGGCACCAACGACGGCGTATACATCGCCAAGGTAGACGAGGACGGCAACGGTGCCACTGCCGGCTTGAAGGAAGGCGACGTGATAACCAAGGTAGACGGCAAGAACATCACCAAGATGGCAGAGCTGCAGGAAATCCTCAACGCCAAGCGCCCAGGCGACAAGCTGACCATCACCTACCTGCGCAACAAGAAGAGCTACAGCAAGACCATCACGCTGAAGAACGCACAGGGCAACACATCCGTCATCAAGAGCGCCGACCTCGACATCTTGGGTGGCAGCTTCCGTCCTATCACCGACGCACAGAAGAAACAGCTTAACATCAACTATGGTGTGGAGGTAATGAAGGTGAACAGCGGTGCATTGAAGGACGCAGGCGTATCTCGCGGCTTCATCATCCAGCGCATCAACGACAACAACATCAATACCATCGACGACCTGCAGAAGGTTGTGAAGAGCGCATCCACAAGCAAGGACCCTGTGCTCTACATCCAGGGCGTATGGCCTACAGGCAAGAAGGCATATTATGCCGTTCCACTGCAGAAAGATTGATGCTTGAGACTCGAAAAATAACAAAAAACAATAAAATAGTAGGTATTTTTGAAAAATATCTACTATTTTTTTTGCTATTCTAACAAAAAAGAGTATTTTTGCAGGTACTTTAAAATTTGATGCCAGTATGAGACAACTAAAAATTTCACGTTCCATAACGAATCGCGCTACCGCATCGTTGGACAAGTACCTACAAGACATAGCACACGAAGAGCTCCTCTCCGCGGAAGAAGAGGTGGAATTGGCTCAGAGGATAAAAAAGGGCGACCGAAAAGCCCTGGAGAGACTCTGCAAGGCCAACCTAAGATTTGTGGTGTCGGTGGCGAAGCAATACCAGAACCAAGGACTTAGCCTACCCGACCTGATCAACGAGGGCAATGTGGGGCTCATCAAAGCTGCTGAGAAATTTGACGAGACACGAGGCTTCAAGTTTATCTCGTATGCCGTATGGTGGATTCGCCAAAGCATTCTGCAGGCCATCGCCGAGCAGAGCAGAATCGTGCGCCTTCCGCTCAACCAGGTAAACAGCGTGAATAAAATCAACCAGGAGCTCAACAAGTTTGAGCAGGAATTCGAGCGCAAGCCCAGCGCGGAGGAGATAGCCGAGCTGATAGACGTGCCCGAGGAGAAGGTGTCGGCGACCATGAACGTGAGCAACCATCACCACGTGAGCGTGGACGCCCCGTTCAGCGACGGAGAAGACGGCAGCATGCTAGACGTAATGCCTAGCCGAGACACCCCGACCACCGACCATGAGCTCGTAATGGAATCGCTCAGAGAGGAGATAGAAAGACTCCTGAAGGTGCTGCCTAAAAAGGAAAGGAACGTGGTGACGGCCTACTATGGCATCGGCGAACCCGAACTGACGCTCGACGAGATTGGAGCCAAATACAATCTCACGAGGGAAAGGGTGAGACAAATCAGGGAGAAGGCGGTGCGCAGGCTGCAAAACAAGAAGTTTAAACTGCTGAGGGCTTTCCTGGGATAACATCTTCACATGGCATCCCATGGCTCCCCCCCGCAACACATATTTATATATAGACAAATGAAAATAAGAAAAATCGCATTAGTATCTCTTGCATTAGCTGGCATATGCTCGCTTGCCATATCGGCAAAAAACGAGGCTAAGACAGCATACATCTTCGGATTTGCATCGTCGTTCAACGACTCGACGGTCTATTTCACATCCGTGCAGCAGGTAGACTCTGCCTATTTCACCGGCAAGAGCAAGTTTCTAGTAGGTCGTGACAACTACTCCTATCAGTTGCGCGACTACCTGGAGCAGGCTGGCAAAGGCTACAAGACCTGCATGGTAATGTACGACCAAGACCAGAAGAAGGCCGAGAAGAAATGGAACAAGCTCTATCTGAAATATACCCAGAAGCCAAAGGCCAAGAAGGCCAAGAACGGGGAGCATGTCAACACCCCTACTCCATTCCAAGTGAAGACCATCAGCAATGGTGATTTCACCTTCAAGGCCATCGAGCCAGCGGAATAACACGCCCTAGGGAGATTATTCACCAACAAACGGGCTGAAAGCCCAAAAGCACCTAGCACAAGTAGAGGAGGTCGGGCTGAAAGCCCAAAAGCACCTAGCCCAGGGCAACGCCCTGGGTTTTGATTGCCAATAAACAAACGCCCTGAAAGGGCAAAAGCATTATAATTCGAAAGTAATGCTTTTGCCCTTTCAGGGCGTTTGTTTCTGTCACTATTACCCAGGGCGTTGCCCTGGGCTAGGTGCTTCTGCCCTTTCAGGGCGTATTGTTGCCCTGGGCTGAGCTTCTGCCCTTTCAGGGCGTATCCACTATTTCAAATACTGCTTAAACCAATTGGCGATTTGGCGAAGCAAGTGGTTGCGGGTATTGCCACCGGAGATGCCGTGGTTGCGATTGGTATACCACACCTCCTTGAAATCCTTGTCGGCCTGCACCAACGCCTCGGCATACTCGTAGGTGTTCTGCGGATGCACATTGTCGTCGGCCATGCCATGGCAGATGAGCAACGCTCCATGCTGCTGGTCGGCACGCTCGATAGGATTCACCTTGTAGCCGTCCTCGTTCTCCTGAGGGGTGCGCATGTAACGCTCGGTATATACCGTGTCGTAGAAACGATAGCAGGTAGGAGGAGCCACAGCCACGCCTGCCTTGAACACAGGGCGACCCTCGCTCATGCTCATCAGGGTGTTGAAACCACCATAGCTCCAGCCCCAGATGCCGATGTTGTCCTTGTCTACGTATGGCAACGAGCCCATGTAGAGAGCGGTCTCTACCTGATCTTTCGACTCCAAGTCGCCCAGGCGCAGGTAGGTGCACTTCTCAAAGTCTACGCCACGAGCTCCCGTGCCTCGGCCATCCACACAAGCCACGATGAAACCTTCCTGTGCCAGATAGTAGTCGAAGGCACCGCCATTGCCCATGCTGCCCGTGCTCCAAGAGTCGAGCACCTGCTGGTTGCCCGGTCCAGAATACTGGAAGAGGATAACTGGATATTTCTTGCTGGCGTCGAAGTCGATTGGCTTCACCATCCAGCCGTCGAGCTTCACGCCCTCGGAGGTAGTGAAGGAGAAAGTCTCACGCTTGCCCCAGTTGTACTTCTTCGTCTTTTCCAAGAGCTCCTTGTTGTCTTCCAAGGTCTTGATGAGCTTGCCCTTGTTGCTGCGCACGGTATAGACGTATGGGTGGCTGTAAGAGCTCCAGTTGTTTACAAAATAGCGGTAGTCGCCCGAGAAATAGGCCGAGTTGGAACCCTCCTTGTCGGTGAGTCGCTCCACCTTGCCATCCTTGTGCGCCACATACACCTGTCGGTCGTGGGCATTCAACTTGGCAGCCTGGAAATATACGTCGCCCGTCTTCTCGTCCATGCCGTAGATGTCGGTCACGTCGTAGTTGCCCTTCTCCACCTGTCGCAGCAACTTGCCGTTCATATCGTAGAGATAGAGGTGCATGTAGCCGTCGCGGTCGCTAGGCAGCAAGATGGTCTTCTTGCCCACGATGCTGTTCTCCACCACCTCTTCCTTCACAAACTTAGGCACGCTCTCCTTGATGAGCTGCTTGCTCTTGCCGGTGAAGGGGTTCACTGAGTAGAGGCGCATGTCGTCCTGATGGCGATTCATGGTGTATACAATGAGGCTGTTGGCATCGGGCGATGTCTTGATGCGAGGATAGTAGCCGTCGGCATCCACAGGCACATCGAGCGCGATGGTCTTGCCCGTCTTCAGGTCGTAGCTCCAAAGGCTCACCTTCGAGTTGTCCTGCCCGGCCTTAGGGTACTTGTAGGAATACTCGCCCGGATAGTCGTGAAACTCAGTTCTCGCTGGATTGGAGCCCTCGAAGAGCTGCAAGCTATAGGTCTTCACCTTCGACTCGTCGAAACGAATCCATCCGATGGCACTGCCGTCGGCGTTCCAGGCAAAGGCACGGTTGAAGCTGAACTCCTCCTCGTATACCCAGTCGGGGATGCCATTGATCACCTCGTTGAACTTGCCGTCGCTGGTCACCTTCACCTCCTTCTCGCCGTCGGTCACGAAGAGGTTGTTGTCCTTGACGAAGGCGATGTGGCGGGAGTCGGGCGACCAAGTGGCCACCTGCTGGTTCTCGCCCTCGGAAAGTTTTTTGAGGCTCTTCTGGGCGATATTGTAGATGAAATATTCTGCCTTGAACGAACGGCGATACACAGCCTTGCGCTTGGTCATCACAAGCAATTTCTTGCCGTCTGGACTCATCACATAGCCATCAATCGACTCGAAGGGAGCCTTAGCTGCATCGATGTCGAAGAGCACAGCCACCTGCTTGCCCGTCTTGAACGAGTAGCTCACGATCTGCTTGCCATCGTTGCTGATGGAAGCATACAAGTCGGTACCTTCTATCGGATTGATACCTGTCACATAAGAGGCAGCGAATTCACCTGAGGTGATAGCCTTCAAGTCGAGCTTGTCTGCCGCCTGCATTGCTGATACCATCATGATAGTTGCAATAAAAATTGGGAATCTTTTCATGTGTTTGTCTTTATAATAGAGCCCTCAAAAGGAGGGCTTTTAGTCTTTATACAAGGCCTCGTATTTTTTAGTCTTTATGCAAGGCCTCGATGGGCGAATAGTCCTCGTCGGCGAGCAATTGCTTCACCGTGACCCGAGGGTTGCGCTTCACATAGGCATCGATGGTCTTCACATACTTGCTTTGGTATATCTCCTTGCCCATCGCCTTGTTCACCGCCCACATGATCTTGCCCATGTGCAGGTCGCGATCTAACTGGGGACGGGTGTCGAAATTGACCATCGGATAGACGCTCAGCAGATAGAAAGTGAGGCAATCGGGCACGATAAACTGGCGCGTCATGCTGGCACGCTGCTGAGGGGTATAGTATTTCTTGTAAATCGGATAATTGGCTCCCATATATTTGTCGAGCGAGATGCCCACGCTGTGCTCTCCCACCACGATGCTCTGGTCGAGGGCTCCTATCTGGGCATAGAAACAAGGTTGCTGGAGCTCTGGTATCCAGTCGTTCAGGCGGCTGAAAGCATACTTGAGCTGCTCGTTGATGTCATCCATATTGGCATACTCAGCCTCTGCGTCGGCGATGAGTGCCTGCAGGGTGGAGTCTTGATAGAACATCAGGAATCGGTTGCTGATATTGGCATCGGTGATGGTGCCGAGCTGCAACATCTTCTCTATCAGGGTACGGGTCTCGATGGGATAGTCGGTGTTCATCTGTTGAAGCGCCGAGAAATCGCCCGTGGTGAGATAGCGACTCTCCAAGCGGTCGTAGCGCTGCACGGTAAGGGGCACAGGTTCGACGTCCTCGTTCGGCTTGAACTTAAACTCGCAAGCCGAACAAAGAAGCACCAATGCTAATATGACAATATAATCGAAAATTCTTTTCACTTAAATTCACATTCTTGTAGTTACGACTGCAAAAATACTAAAAAATATTTTAAAAACAAAGCCTTTTAGCTAAAATTTTCAAAAGAAAAGCCAATAATGAGCAAAAATCGACTACTTTTTACTCACTATTGGCTATTTGTGCAATATTTTTATGCCGCCCGAGCTGTTATTTTTGACAGCATGCTATGTTTTCGGATACCGAGCTGTTATTTTATCAGATAATAGACCTTGAGAGGTTCCTCGATGCTCTTCTTCCAATCCCTCAGCCACTGATACCATTCCTTCTCGCCCTTGAATCCGTAGGTTTCGTTGGCGCTGGTATAGGCGAGCTTATAGCTGAGCTTGTTGCCTGTAGGCTTCACCACCTGGGTATAGTCATCCTTGTTGGCTGGCTCTTGGCTCACCATAGCTGCCTGAGGCACGTAGATGCCCAAGCCCACGGTTTCCAACTTGTGCTTACCGTCGTCCTTGCCCGTAGGCCAGTCGCTGCCATAACAGCCGCGCAATCCCTTGCCGTCGGCATACTCGCTGGAGCCTTTCACATTGATGAGACCGGTGGCGAAGCGATAGTCGGAAACGTCCTTGTTGAAGGTTACGTCTACATCGAAGTCGCGATGGCCGGCATAGATGATATAGCGGATGGTGGCGTTCACTGGCTTCAAGCCCGGTGCTGGCACCCAACCGTTGTCTACCATCTCGACGATGGCACGGAGCGGACCTTCGGAGACGACTCGCTGCTCCTGGTATTTCACGTCGTCGAGGAGCAACTGGTTCTTGCCGTCCCAACCACGGAGGGCTCCCAGTCCGTAAGTGTTACCTACCCAGAGGCAGTCGTCGCCCGAGCCTGCCTTCAACTGTTCCTCCGAAGGATAGAACTGGGTGTCTTGGATCACCATTCCCTTGTTCACCTTGCCATAGAGGTCGATGGTCTGTCGGTTGTCGAAATAGACACGCATCGCCACCAGGTCGCTTTCGAAGCAAACGCCATGCGAATGCACGTAGTGGTATACATCCTTCGTCTTCTTGTCGAAGGAGATGCTGCGCAGATAGATGTCTTGCTTGTTCTTGGCGAGCTTCTTGTTCTTGCTGGGCAGACAGAGCTCGGCGAATGTGCGCGCAGGATAGTCGGCCTGCTTGCCATCGGTAAACAGCTGGACATGATAGTCCTTGGTTTCCTTCTTGCCGAGGTCTACCAAGAAGCAGAGCTCATCGTTGGTGCAGTCGCGGTTGGTATCGTCGAGCTGCGATGGTATTTCCTTGCCATCCACCGACACAACGGCTCGCTGGATGTCGCCATACTTGCTGATGCCGATTACCACTGGCTCATTGTTCTTTGCCGATTTCGATGGATTCGACACGGTTACATTGAAGTTTGCCTGGGCTTGCGCCGTCAGAGCCACGAGCGACACCAGTGCCAGCATGAGCTGCGAGAAGAATTTCTTGCCCTTGGCATAGTATTGCCACAGAATGGAGCAGTCGAACACCTGGGGGATACGTTCCTTCACCCTGCCCTCTTGTATCTTCCGGCGGTCTTCGTCGAAATCGCTGCGCCAAGCCTTGAAAGCCCTGCGAGCCTTGAAGATGGCCTTGAAGTCGCCCCAGTTGCGCTTGAGGATGAGCATCTCGAAAGCCGCCAGATAATCCAGGAAATAGCGTATACGCATCACATGCTTCAAATCGCTGTCTGGCAGATTCTTATAAAGCATGGTTAAATTGTTTCTGAAATTAAGATAGGTCTTCATCGGGTTGCTCTTGGGCAGCGTGCCACCGCCCACATGATACACCTCGCTCTCGGGGATGCAGTATATCTTGCGGCCCTTCAGGCGCAATCGCCAACAGAGGTCTATCTCCTCGTTATGGGCAAAGAATCTGCCATCCAAGCCATCGGCATCCCAATAGGCCTTGGAACGAATCATCATACAGGCACCGGTAGCCCAGAGTATCTCCTGCTGATAGTCGTACTGACCATCGTCGCGCTCCACCGTGTCGAAGATGCGACCACGACAGAACGGGTAGCCATATTTGTCGAGAAATCCACCGCAAGCCCCGGCATACTCAAAGCTGTCTTTGTCGTATTCGGCAAGCAACTTGGGCTGGCAGGCCGCCACCTGCTCATGCGAGTCCATAAACTCGATGAGGGGCGTGAGCCAATGATGAGAAACCTCCACGTCGCTGTTCAACAGCACATAGTACTCCGCCTCTATCTGACTCAAGGCTCGATTATATCCCTCGGCAAAACCGAAGTTCTGCTCCAGCACAATGGTCTTTACCTGAGGAAACTGCGTCTCCAAGAGATGCATAGACTGGTCGGTAGAGCAGTTGTCGGCCACCCACACCTCCGCATCTTGTCGAGAATACTCCAAGACATTGGGAAGATACTTGGCGAGCATCTTCTGTCCATTCCAGTTTAATATCACGATTGCGACCTTAGCCATAATTTCTTTTCTATTTTACACTAATTGCGACAGATTTATACAAATTGCGACAGAGACTGCTATCTCTGCGCCATTTGCTTGAGTCTATTATTCAAAAGATTGGCAAACTCATAGTTCTTGAGCCCCCACTTGGGTGCGACGAGCAATGACTTGGGCGATTGGCTCACGAAGCGCTCCAGCACCAAGTCCTTGCGCAGCAGCTGTATGTATCTCACGATGACGTCGATATACTCCTCCACCGTATACACATGGAAGGGGTGCTCGGCATATTCCTGCGCCAGCCTCGTGCCCTTGATGATTTGCATCTGATGAATCTTCAGGATGTCGAGGGGCAAGGAAGAGATGACGGGAGCCTGACGCAGACTCTCCTCCGCATCCTCGCCCGGCAAGCCGATGATGATATGCCCTCCCGTAAGGATGCCTCGCCGATGGGTTCGCTCCACGGCATCGCGGCTACAGGCGAAATCATGTCCGCGATTGATGCGGCGCAACGTCTCGTCGTTGGTACTCTCGATGCCATATTCCACGAGCACGAAGGTACGATGGCTCAGTTTTTCCAGATAGTCGAGCAGTTCATCGCTCACGCAGTCGGGACGGGTGCCTATCACGATGCCCACCACATCGTCTACCGCCAAAGCCTCCTCATACATCGCCCTCAGCTCCTCTACCTTGGCGTAGGTATTGGTGTAAGCCTGGAAGTAAGCGAGAAACTTCATGTCGGGATATTTGCGGGCAAAGAACCGCTTCCCCTCCTCCAGTTGCTCGGCGATGGATTTCTTGCGGTCGCAGTAGCTCGGATTGAACGTGCGGTTGTCACAATAAGTACACCCACCGCTCGATATGCGCCCATCCCTGTTGGGACAGGAGAAACCTGCGTCTATCGAAATCTTCTGGACTCGAAAGTCGGGAAATCGCTTCCGTATCCAAGTTCCAAAGTCGTTATAATAAGCCGCCATTTTTTACTTCTATCGTTTCTAACTCCTATCGTTTCAAACTTCTCTACCTTTTAAGCTCCCAGCTTAAAAGATTTCAGCCTTCAACGCCGTCTTGTCGTGATTGAAATCGCCAAGACGCACCTTGATGAGCTGATTGTCGTACTCCTCCTTGGCTTGCGCAGGCGACAACTCCACACGAATATAGTTCTTGGTGAAGCCGTGCATCGCCTTGCCACGTGGAGCCTTCTCGAAGAGCACCTCCGCCTCCGTGCCGATGTACTGGGCATAGAAAGCCTGTGTCTTCTCGTCGCTCAACTCCAGGAGACGCTTGGAGCGAAGTTTCTTGTCCTTGTCGCTCACCACGTATGGAATCTTGAGCGCAGCCGTGCCCGGACGCTCGGAGTACGGGAACACATGGAGCTGGGTAACCGGCAGACTCTTCAAGAAATCATAGCACTCCTCGAAGCGCTCAGGCGTCTCGCCACGGCATCCCACCATCACATCCACACCGATGAAGGCATCGGGCATCTTCTCCTTGATAAGGTTCACCTTATGGGCGAAAAGCGCCTTGTCGTAACGACGGTGCATCAACTTGAGCACCTCGTCGCTACCACTCTGCAACGGGATGTGGAAATGAGGCATGAAGGCTCGGCTCTGGGCACAATACTCGATGAGATCGTCGTCGCAGAGATCGGGCTCCAAACTAGAGATGCGATAACGCTGGATACCCTCCACCTGGTCCATCGCCTTCACGAGGTCGATGAATCGCTCGTGGGTGGTCTGACCGAAATCGCCGATGTTCACACCGGTGATGACAATCTCCTTGCCCCCCTCGCGAGCCGCCTGCTCACACTGTGCCACAAGCGACTGGATGCTAGGATTGCGCGAGTTGCCACGGGCGAAAGGTATGGTGCAATAGGTGCAATAATAGTTGCAGCCATCTTGTACCTTGAGGAAATAGCGGGTGCGATTGCCACGCGAGCAGGAAGGCTGGAAAGTCTTGATTTCCTTGGTCTTCACGCTGTGATGCTCGTGCAGGGCGGCATCAGCCTGTGATTTCTCCTCGGCATTGCCAGCCGCCAAGCCGTGCTCTGAGGCAAATTTCTGCGCCCAGGCATCGCTGAGATATTGTATCAAGTTGGCCTTCTCGTTGGCACCGAGCACGAGGTCCACGCCCTCTATCTTGCTCACATTCTCCGACTCCAGCTGGGCGTAGCATCCCGTCACGATGACGAACGCACCGGGATTCTCCCTCACCATACGATGGATGGCCTGGCGACACTTATGGTCGGCAACCTCGGTCACGGAACAAGTATTGATGAGGCAGATGTCGGCTTTCTCCCCTTTTTGGGCAGTGATGACGCCCATGTCTTCGAGCATCTTGCCAAAAGTGGAAGTTTCAGAGAAATTGAGCTTGCAGCCCAGTGTATAATAGGCAGCTTTCTTACCTTGAAAGGCACTTGAATCAATCATATATAGAGTTTATTGCTTGTTTTATAGAGTTTATTGCTTGTTTTATCACGTAAAGGAACAATATGCTCCTTTAAAAAACTTGGGGCATATAAACGAAAAAGCCGCTAGACCGAAGTCCAGCGGTTGTTTCTCTCATTTTTCGTTCGTAAGTAATTCTAAATTACTTAGCAGAATCAGCAGCAGCTGTATCAGCAGCAGCAGTGTCAGCAGCAGTTGTGTCTACCTGAGCTGTGTCAGAATCAGCAGAAGCTGCGTTCTGAGCTGTTTTGTTACCACATGATGCGAAAGAGATAGCTGCGATAGCTACGAACATTAAAACTAATTTCTTCATTTTCTTTGCTTTTTAAATCTGTAAAACAATCATTCGTTTATTAAAACGCTGCAAAGGTAAGTATTTTTTCGATACGTTGTTCTTTTTTTTGTGACTTTTTTTTAGCCGATTTTGTAACATTTTCTCAACTATCTAATTATCAGACATTTACAAACTGCTAACAAAGGTTAAAGTTTTTAGTGTGTTCGAGAACAGCCAGATTTTAACACTTTTCACTGTTTTTTCATCACCCCGCCATTCCCCACTTGATGCACCGTTTCTGTGCATTAGGTCACCCTCTCTCCTAACTTTTTTCAAGCTGTATGTTTGTCCCATACGCCCTGAAAGGGCAGAAGCTCCTAGCCTAGGGCAACGCCCTAGGTTGTATGCAAGCACGAATGCCGCCCTGAAAGGGCAAAAGCTTTATTCTTGAGCTTGCAGATATAACGCTTTTGCCCTTACTGGGCGCATTTATTCCCTCGAAATCTACCCAGGGCGTTGCCCTGGGCTAGGTGCTTCTGGGCTTTCAGCCCGTATCAACCATACAGCTGGATTTTTTGACCGCCAACAAAATCTTCATATAATTTGCCACCAATCTTCATAATATATGCCAATCTTCATAATATATCGCCAATCTTTATAATAAATAATGTACGCGCGAGAGAAACGATGGAAAAGAAAAACTTGGAAATTCTTGGCTCGCCAAGAAAAAAGTTGTAACTTTGCAACGTATAAGATGATATTGTCTTATACAAACCAAACGGACTAAAGGCTTGAAAAAATGATAGAACTGAAAGAAAATGGGGGCATTCCCCGCCACGTCTTGCTCATGATGGCCATCATCGCAGGATTCACCGTAGCCAACTGCTACTACAACCAGCCCTTGCTGGAACTCATCCGCCACGACCTCGGCATCACCGAGCAGCACGCCAACCTCATCACCGTCATCACGCAGATAGGCTACGCGCTCGGACTCTTCTTCCTGATACCCACCGGCGACCTCTACTCGCGTCGGCGCATGATCATCATCAACATGAGCATCGCCGCCATCTCGGCTGTGGCGATAGCCTTCGCTCAGAACGTGTGGCTCATCTGGGGAGCCTCGCTGGTGCTGGGTGCCTGCTCCGTCATCCCACAATTCTTCATTCCGATAGCAGGCCAGTTCTCCATTCCCAAGAACAAGAGCCGCAACATGGGCTTTGTGCTCTCCGGACTGCTCACGGGCATCCTGGCATCCCGCATGGTGAGCGGATACATAGGCGAATGGCTGGGATGGAGAGAGATGTTCATCATCGCCGCCATCCTGATGGTGATATGCATGGTGCTCACCCTGATGATGCTGCCCGAGATGAAAAAGAACTTCGTGGGCAACTATCGAGGTCTGATGGTGACCGTGGCAGAGATTTTCGTCTTCCACCCCACCATACGACTCTATAGCGTGAGGGCTGCCTTTGGCTTCGGCAGCATGATGGCGATATGGTCGTGCCTCGCTTTCCACCTGGCGCAGCCCCCATTCCTGGCGGGCAGCGAGATGGTGGGCACACTGGGAGCCTGCGGCATTGCGGGAGCTGTGGCAGCCAGCGGACTGGGCAAACTCGTGCCTCGCATTGGCATTCGCAACTTTAGCCTCTTCGGCGCCATCCTTCAGATGGTGGCGTGGGCTTTCGCCATCGTCATGGGCTATACCTACATAGGGCTCATCATTGCCATCATCCTGGTAGACATCGGTCTGCAATGCCAGCAACTCAGCAACCAAAGCGGCTGCATCCAAGAGATACCCGAGGCAGCCAACCGCGCCAACACCGTGTTCATGACCACCTATTTTATCGGCGGTTCGCTGGGCACCTTCTTTGCCGGCTTCGCCTGGGGTGCGCTCGGCTGGGTGGGCGTATGCATCGTGGGCATCACGTTTGCCCTCGTATCGCTCACCATCACGGTAAGTTACAAGAAATAAAACATTGTTTTAAAAGTCAGCAAGAGAAAGTTATCTCTTGCTGACTTATTTCTTTACAGAACTTTCGCGAGTAATCAAGAATGCGCCCTGAAAGGGCAAAAGCATTACATCTTTTCGTCGCCATACATTTCGTTCCACCACGAACTATCATCCTGCAACCACTTGGCAAACCAAGCGAAGATGGTGTTCTGCCATTTCAGTCGGCGCTGATATTCCAGGATGTGATGGTCTTGTCCATCCACCAGCACCATCGCCGTAGGACGACCTAGAAGTTTGAGTGCCGTATAGAGCTGGATGCTCTCGCCCACAGGTACATTATGATCGGCGGTGCCATGCAGGAAGAGCAGCGGCGTGTGAATTTTATCGGCATTGTAGAGCGGACTCTGGTCTACATAGAGATGCTTGTTGGTCCAAGGATACTCATTTGCCATCGAAACCTCGCTATAGCTGTAGCCCCAGTAACCCTCACCCCAATAGCTGGTATGGTCGCTGATGCCGGCATGAGAGATGGCGGCGGCAAAGAGATTGGTCTTGGTTTGCAGATACTGGGTCATGAATCCACCATAGCTGGCTCCGATGCAACCTATCTTCTTGCTGTTCACAAAGCCATGCTCGCTACAGAAAGTCTTGGTAGCACCGATGATGTCCTCGGCTACGCCTTCACCTGCCGTGTCTACATGGCGAGCGGAGAATTTCTGCCCGAAACCTGTGGCACCGCTTGGATTCACCACCAAGACCACATAGCCCATCGCCGCATACACGTGATGAGGATAGCGGCTCTGGAACTGGCGACTCGTAGGACTGCAACCTCCATAATAATTCACCACCATCGGATACTTCTTGCTAGCATCGAAGTGAGGAGGCAGATAGTAACGGCAGCAAAGGGTATCGCCACGAGAGTTCACATAGTTCCAAGCCTTGCACTCGCCCAGCTCCACGCCCTTGAGCTCACGGGCACTGAGGTCGTCCATGAGCTGGCTCTTCAGCGCCTTGGTGTTCATCTTGTAGAGTCGGTCGGCGTTGGATGCACTTTGACCGGCGAACGCCATCTCTGCTGCAGATGAGGCAAGCGAGAATGTCTTGATATATTCCTCTGGAGTCTTCAGGAACGTAAACTTGCCTGTCTTCGGATTCAGCTGGAAAAGATGCACGCAGTCTTTGTCCTCGGCAGTGAAATAGATATTGCCATCGGCTTTGCTCCACTCCACGCTCTGCACGTTAGGGTCGAAGTCCTTGGTCATCGGACGAACTTTCTTGTCGGTGAGCGACATGAGATAGAGCTGGGTGTCTATCATGCTTGGTGTCTGTCCCTCGTCCACATTCTTTCCGATGCCATCGAAAGCCTCTGGAGAACCAGAGAGAAGAAGGCTCTTGCCATCTGGCGAGAATTGAGCGCCATTCACGAACTCGCCCTTGTCTACCAAAGTTTCCACCTGCAAGCCTTGTTCCCGAGAGACAGCGGATGCAGAGGTCTGCAAGCCATTGATGTCGATGCGATAGATAGAAGTGAGGGTGGTAGGTCGCTTGGTGAGTCGCTCCTCGTTTTTTCCCACTAACAGGTATCGGGAGTCGGCTGAGATGTCCATCAGATAGATGTTATGATAGCCAAAGGTGATTGGCTGCAGGATGCCACTGGCGAGATCAAACTTGGCGAGGTTGGTGCGAGTGCGCCATCCCGGCTGTCGGTCGTCGGGCTCCTTGATGTCATACACCTCCTTGTCCTTCTCTCTCCCCTCGGTAGTCAAGGTGAAAATAAGCGATTTCTCATCGGGAGTAAACTGGAAATCGCCCTCAGGAAGCTCCGCTGCCAACACCTCCCTCGCCATCGTCTGTGGGTTGATGGTGAGCAACTGCAGCTTGCCCTCTGCCGATTTTTGGGTAAAATACATCTTGCACAAGCGAGGCATCCACCTCACGTCCTCGTCGAGAGTGGCAAGGATGCTGGAGGTCTGATAGTTGCGCACCTCGTTTACGCCATGCGCCTTCCCCTGTCGGTCTACCCAGGTCTTGCGCACGATGACATACTTGCCATCTGGCGAAAGCTGCACGCCAGAATATACAGGGGCGCAAATCACATCGTATATATTATAGGTGCGCTTGGTGTTGGCAGACGGTTCGCCCACGCTCAGCGTCTTGCCTTCGGCTGTGGTCACGCTCACCTTGGGAGTTTTCTGCGCATCCCCCTTGGATGCATCTTGAAGACTACGCTTATCAGTAGTAAGATATTTGATGACTACCGTGTGAGTGGAAGGCATGAGGGTGGTCTCTGCCTTGTCGCCACTCGTCTTCACCTGCTCGCCATCGACGAAGAGGCGATATTGCTTCAGCCCTTCCACGGCAATGGTCGCCTTGGTGCGACTGTTGTTCTGAATGGTGAAGGAAGCCAAGTGGATGGCGTTCTTGCCATCAGTTTGGAGCGTTGTCACCTCCTTGCCCGTGCTCAGCTTGTCGAAGCTCAAAGGCGAGTCGAGCAACTTGTCCATCGCAAAGTGCTCGCCCTTCACATCCACGCTATCAGCCATCCAAGGCATTGCCACTGGATAAGGACCCGCATACTTGAAACTTTGCACATCGATGGTATCGGCAGATGCGCCCAACGAAGCCACAAGGGCAGCACTCAGCAGCCAAGTCTTCATTTCCATCTTTCTTTTCTCCATAAAATCTTGTTTCATTACTTATTGAATATTATGTTTTCTGCTGCGAAAGTACAAAGAAAAATCGGAATAAACGAATAATTCTTTGCAAAAAAGAACAGCATTTTTTTGCACCCCAATAAGGGGGGGGTAATTTTTTAGTGGAAATGAACCAAATTGAACCAACATTTTCAACAAAAATAGTCCCAAATTCGAAAAAATATAGAGAAAAGTTTCGCTCATTCAAGTATTATTATTATCTTTGCCACGATAAAAGAAAAAGAGTTTCCTCTAGTACGAGACATCGAAAAGGAATTATATTATTTTGTGCATATGATTAACAACAACTACCGTGGAAACAGTTTGGTGCGACGCCTGGTCATTACTGCCGACTTCGTAATACTGAATTGTGTACTGTTAGCCTATACAGAATTTGGCTCGCAGTTGGTTCCTGACTACTTTGACACATCAACGAAAATAACATTTTTCGTTGCCAATGCCGCATTGTTCCTAAGCGAGTACTTCTATTCTACGATCATCCATGTGCGTAGAGTAGGATTCCTTAAAGTGTTGAAGCGCACCTTCTATCTGGCAGCCTCCACCACTTTCTGGTTCTTCCTCTTCATAAGACTACTCAGCCATGGGGGGAAGATGTTCTCATTCTGCATCATCTTCGGTGTCACTTTCTACCTCATATTACTTGTATCCCGACTCATTGAGCTCAACATCCTCAAGTATGTCCGTGCCAATGGTCGCAACACTCGCTCGGTACTCTTCGTAGGAAGCGACCCTGCCATCATCGAGATGTACAATACGATGACGGAGGATCCTTCTGCCGGTTACCAGGTGAAGGGATATTATGCCGACAAGGACATCGCAAAGGCACCAGAGGGATTGGTAAGAATCGGTAGCATGAACGATTTGAATGCCATCATGAGCTCGACCATCAACAACACCATCAATGGTTCGCCTATAGCCATCGACGAGATATTCTGCTGCTTGTCACACAACGATTCGGAAGAGATTGTCAACATCATGCACTTCTGCGATAAGAACGTGATTCACTTCTACTATCTGCCACGTGTCTTCGGAGAATACGAGTTGCACCTCGATGCTCAGAATTTCATGGGCAGAACGGTATATTCCAACCACCAAGAGCCCCTTGCCAGCCTCTCCAATCGTGCTGCCAAGCGAGCCTTCGACATTGTAGTGAGTGGCTTGATATGTCTCTGCATCCTGCCATTCGTCCCAATCATTGCGCTCATCATCAAGATTCAGAGCCCTGGACCTATCTTCTTCCGACAGGCTAGAACGGGTCTGAACGGTGACACTTTCATGTGCCTCAAGTTCCGCTCGATGCATGTAAACAAGGATGCCGACATGGCGCAGGCCACCAAGAACGACCCTCGCAAGTTTGCCTTCGGCAACTTCATGCGCAAGACCAATATCGACGAGTTTCCACAGTTCTTCAATGTACTGAAGGGTGACATGAGCATCGTGGGTCCACGCCCACACATGCTGCACCACACCGAGGTATACGGTTCGCTCATCGACAAATACATGGTGCGCCATTTCTCCAAACCAGGCATCACTGGCTGGGCTCAAGTAACAGGCTACCGTGGCGAAACCAAGGAGCTATGGCAGATGGAGGAACGCATCCGCCGTGACATTTGGTATATCGAGAACTGGTCGTTCTGGCTCGACATCAAAATTATCTTCCTCACAGCCAAGAGCATCATCTTCCCTGACAAGAACGCTTATTAATAAATAAAAAATCTAGATAAAGAAAAAGGACGCTCATCAATTGAAGAGCGTCCTTTTTCTTTATCCTTTCAATTTGTCCATCATCAAGGCACAGGTGGCATCGCCTGTGACCGACACCATCGTGCGTACCATATCTATCATTCGGTCGGCTACGGCAACATAAGCTATGCCTTCCAGCGGAATGCCCGCTGCAATAAAAGCCAATGGCAACAACGACAAACTGCCACCAGGAATACCCACAACGCAAAACGACAGAGCCAACGACACTACTCCTATCGTAAGAAGCTGAACCATAGTGAGGTCGATTCCATAACAGGTAGCAGTAAACACGCTCGCCACCACCATATAGATGGCAGAGCCATCCATGTTGAACGTGGCGCCTAAAGGCAATACTAGCCGGCTGATACCATTGCGCACACCCATTTTGACCGTAGCCCTCACGTTATAAGGCAACGTGGTGATACTCGACTCGGTGGCCATGGCAAACATCAACGGACGCACCATACCACCGAAGAACTGCAGCGGATTGATGCCGCCACGAAAATAGACGCACGGTACATACACCACCAAGGCATGGATGAAGAAACACATATAACAAGCCCCGATAAGCGAAGCGGAATTGCCGACGATCTCGCCGCCATAAGATGCCACAAGGGGAGTGAACGTAAAAAACATGCCTATCGGTGCCAGCTCCCAATAGAAACTCAGTACCTGACGAATAATCCTATCGGATTTCTCCACCAACTCATGAATACGTCCCTGACGGCCTTTCACTTGAAGGAACATGAAACCCAACACAAAGGCGATGCACAAAAACAACAGCACGCTACCCGACGTGACGGCTGAGAGCAGATTGTTGAGAAAAACATTGGCAATACGCCCTACAAGCATGCCACTAGACACCGCATTGGGAAGCCGCATCGACGAATGAAAAAAGGGAAAAACCTCTGACATCAGTCCCGAAAGCAACAAGCTCACAGCCACTGCTGCCAAAGAAGTAAGGAAAAAATAAAGAAACGACCGACCGACAAGTCGTCCTACCAAAGCCTTGCGCCTAAACGTGATAATGGCACTGGCAATGCTAGTCACCATAAGCGGAACAACGCATATTTTGAGCAGGATGAGAACAATAGAGGAAAGGGGACGGAACACATCGTTAACAACATCAGGGAAACCTTGGAGCACATAGCCAACAATGATAGCGAGCGCAAATGCCGTGAACATCTTTTCGGTGTACGGTAGCTTGAGTAAGTATCTCAAGCTAAAATTATTATTTACTTTGACTTTCTTATAAAGATCTGTCATATTACTGCTTTTTATATTTTGAGTTTCAAGTTTGTATTTATACTAGCGAGGGCAAATATACAAAAAATCCCCGAAAGCGCAAAGACTTTCAGGGATTTTCTTTCATGTTATAAAACACACTATGCAACATTTTCCTGTTTTCTGTATCCGACGAGTCCATACCATAGTATCACAAACTCGCAAGCCAAAGGCACGAGCCAGGTAAACTGCCATGAGCCTACATAGTCGGCTAGCAAGCCCTGGATGACTGGGAAGACGGCTCCACCAAACACACCCATCATAAAGATGCCCGATGCCTTGGAGGTGTATTCCTTCAATCCATCTACGGCGAGGGTAAAGATGCAGCTCCACATCACGCTATGGAACAATCCCACCGCTGCCATCAACCAAAGGTTCTCTGTAAGCATGGAAGTAGTCATCAGCGCAATGGCAGCCACGGTCACCGCAAGGAGCATAGGGCGAGGTGCCACGTTCTTGAGCGATGCAGAGACCATACGTCCCACCATGAATCCGCCCCAATAGAGTGTGGCGAGCAAGGCTGGAGAGAGGTCGCAGCCATGACTCATCAAGTCCATCGCATGGAGGTTCATATTGTTGCCGATACCCACCTCTGTACCTACGTAGCAGAAGATGGTGATGACACCATATTTCAAGTGGCGGAACGACCAGATGCTGCGTTTTTTGTCGGCAGAAGCATTCTGCTCATTGCCATTGGCTGTGCTTTCGCTAGATTCAGCATTGCTTGAGTCGGTCTCTCTAGTTCCCTCAATATCAGGAAGATTAGCCTTCGATGTACTCCATGTAGTAATGGCGATGACGAGCATCATCACAAGGAATGGCAGGGTGAGCTGATCGGCAGAGACGCTGTCGAGCGATACCCCTGCGAACATCACGCCCGTCACGAAGAACGGAGCGATGGTGGTTCCGAAACTGTTCACGGCACAGGTAAAGTTCATGCGCTGCACAGGCTGTGTGCTTGGCAATGGATAGGCAGCGATGTAAGGATTGATAACCACCTGGAGCATCGCTGCCGACGTACCCATCAGATAGCTTCCGAAGAGGAACACGAAATAGCCGAAAGGCACGAAGTCCTGTGAGATATGCACACCTGCCCCACCCCAATATTCGGCGATGACCGCCGAGGCGAAATAGAAGCCCAAGCCAAGCACCATCACCATCATCGAACGAACGAGCGTAGGCTTGTAACCTATCTTGTTGAGCATTCGTCCTGTTTTCGCACTATTGAGCAAATAGCCTAGGAAGAAAGCAAAGGAGATGAGTGTGGCAAGCGAGTTCTTGGTAGCCGTCACTTCGGAGAGAAACGCCACCTTCAAGGGTCCCTGACATTGTCCGTTGACCGTGGTCAGGAATCCTACGATAAAGTATATGAATGTCAAGAGGAGGAAAGGTCCTGCGCTCTTGAACGTAATCGACGATTGTTTCATAAGAGAATAGGTATATAGCTAAAAAGAAACGTTTTAACTTCTAAATGTTTAACTTCTCTATCCTAGAGCTAACAGTCTCTCCTTCTAGGGAAAATCTTCGTTCAACGTCGTTGAATGTCCGTTCAAAACTGTTGAACGGCGGTTCAACGTCGTTGAACGAAGATTTTATCTAGCGGAAAATACTTTTATCTAGAAACAAATAGTTTATTTCCTAATACCAGGAGCAATACTTGTTCGCTTACAGAATTTCTTCTTCCAAAACCTGCATCGCTCCCTTCTCCTTGATATCCTCTACCATCTTCTGATAGAGTTCCGTGAAGTGAGGAGCCGCCTTCAGATCGGTGCTGGTAAAGGCTGACACACCGAGGAAGTCGATGGCATTGTCGCTCTCGATGAGCTTCCAGTCATCTACGGTGAGCCATGGGTCGGCTACCTCGTAGGCTGCCCCCTTGTCATCCACCTTATATTTCAGATAGTGGCGATAAGCGGCGAAGAGGTAAGCCACACGCTTGAACTCCACATCAGTGCGCTTGCCAGAAGCATCGTCGGCAATCATCTTTTCGAGGTTTGGCATCACATAGACTGGGAACTTGCTGGCGCCGTCGAAGCAGAGACGAGCCACCTGGTCGCTCACCATACGGTTGCCGAAACGCTCTACGAGGCACTGCTTATAAGCCTCCAAGTCGGTATCCTTAGGAGCAGGAACGTAAGGAGTGATGTCCTCGTCCATAAAGGCACGAACGAACTTCTTGATTCTCTCGTCGTGCATGGCAGCATCTACCTTGCGATAACCAGCGAGGAAAGATGGATAAGAGAGCAAGGTGTGGGAAGCGTTCAAGAGCGAGAGCTTCATGTTCTCGAAGGCAGTCACATCGTCGGTCATCTGTGCGCCAACAGTCTCCCAGGCAGGGCGACCCGCCACGAAGTTGTCCTCCACTACCCACTGGATGAAGTCCTCGCAATATACAGGAGCCTCGTCGTGAGTACCATTCTGGGCATTCAAGCGTTCGATGTCCTCAGGTCGAGTGGCTGGAGTGATGCGATCCACCATAGAATTTGGGAAGGTGACGTTCTCCTCCATCCAAGCTGCGAGTTCCTTGTCCTGAGCCTCAACGAAAGTCATGAAAGCCTTGCGGGCAGTATTGCCGTTGTGCTGGAGGTTGTCGCAAGAGAGGATGGTGATAGGACCGTTGCCTGCTGCCTTGCGACGGCGCAATCCCTCGGCTACATATCCGAAGGCGGTGACAGGCTTGCCAGGGTTCTCGATGTCGTGAGCCACCTGGGCGTTGTCGAGCATGAACTCACCCGTCTGACGGGAGATGTTATATCCGCCCTCGGTGATGGTAAGAGTGATGATCTTGATATCTTTGGATGCAATCTTCTGGAGGATTTGCTCCTGCTCCTCGATGCCCCAGTAGAGTTCCACGAGGGCACCAATCTTATAGACGTTGATGCTGTCGTCGCGTCCGCAAACGGTGAGTGTGTATTCGCCGTTCTGCTTCTTCAGGGCGTGGTAGAGGCGGTCGTCGCCAGGGAGAATCATCGCTCCACAGATACCCCAGTTCTGCTGGGTGTTGTTCTCCAAGAGCTTGTTGGTCATGTACCCCAAGTGAGCACGATGAAAGTTACCAACTCCAAAATGCAGGATACCTGCCTTCACCTGATTGCGGTTATAAGAATAACCATTAACTGTTTGATTTGCCATAATCTTAATGTATTGCTAGTTGTTATTAATATTGTTTATTCGCTTGAGAAAGAGAGATGGCATCTCTAGAGAATTATCTCTTAGAAGAGAGCTTTTTAATCTCTTAGAAGAATACTTTTATCTCTTAGAAGAGAGCTCTTATCTCTGATTTCTGCTGCAAAGGAAGTGCAAACGAAAACAAAGCCAAGCTCGCTTGAGCTTTGTCGAGTGCAGCCTTTCTTCGCTTTTTCAATTGCAAAGATATATCGAAATTCCAACATGGCAATACTTTTTTTTGAGAAAGAAAATGCAAACGTTCCCGCAAACGTTTCCAATTTTTGCAAACGTTTGAAAGTATCTCATAACATTGTAAGAAACATTTTCCGCTAGGCGATTCGACGGATTTGCAATCCGTCGTCAAACAATGTTCGACCAAATTATTTTGCGGATTTGCAATACGCTTAACCTTCTCCTGTCGATTCCCTGCATTTCATCTCCGTCTTCAGCACCACCTGCTTGTTCTCCATCTCGGGATTGTTAATCTTCTCCATCACCAGTTCGGCAGCCTGCTTGCCCATCTCCACCAGCGGCGGTTCCATGGTCGTGATCTGTGG
>DJSH01000035.1:0-13205 GCA_002440225.1 Candidatus Segatella violae | reverse complement strand
TCCTTGAAGGTCATGCCCGTCTTCACGATGAGCTGCGGGTCGAAGAGCTTGAACTTCTCCATCGCCTCCCGATAGCCCAAGCCTCGCTGATAGGCATTGTAGATGTCGTCGGGTCCCTGCAGATAGGCGATGCGCTTCTTGCCCAATCGAATCAAGTGCTCCACCATGAAATAGGAGTCGATGTTGTCATCTACGAGCACCTGCGGCATGTCGAGACCATAAGGGATGCGATCGTAGAAGACGATGGCCATGCCCTCCTCGGCAAGCTGCTTGTACATCTCGATGTTCTTGCGATAACTGCAGAGGCTCACGATCAAACCGTCCACCATGTATTGCTCCATCATCTTCAGGTTCTCCAACTCTCGCTCCGCACTCTCGTCGCTCTCGGCAATCATCACCTTCTGGTTGCGCTTGTAGAGCACTCCCTGTATGCCCTTGAGCACCTGCGAGGCATAAGGGGTATGCATCTCCGGCACGATGACACCCACGGTGTTCGTGCGCCCCATCTTCAGGTTCATCGCCACAGGATTTCGCTTGTAGCCGAGGCGCTTAGCCTCCTCCACCACCATATCACGAGTCTCCTTGCGAATATTCTTGTCGTCGGTCAGCGCCCTGGACACGGTGGATACCGAGATGCAGAGCGACTTGGCTATGTCTTTGATAGTTACGTGTTTCATTTTCCTTTTGTCAGCTATTTGATTGAAGTTGTTGCTAATAAGTTGGGCACAAAGATACTACATTTCTTCTAAAAGCAAGCATTTTTGAGAGAAAAAGAATATTAAAAGACCCAAATTGACAACTCCAGCTAGCATTCTTAGGGATGCAAGAACGAGGCTAAAAACAATACTTGCAAACGATTGCAGATTTTGCAATCGTTCCCGCAATCGTTCCCAAAGAATAAAGCGAAATTTTCTTTGCGGAGACTACAGAAAACTTCTATCTTTGCACCAGAAATCAGACAAAGACATCTCTAACAATTTTAAAATAAAAACAACGAATAACAATATGGAAAAGAAACAATCAGTAATAGGTATCGGTGAGGCACTCTTCGACGTCCTCCCAGAAGGTAAGAAACTCGGTGGCGCTCCTGCCAACTTCGCTTACCATGTGTCGCAGTTCGGTCTCGACAGCTGCGCCGTCAGCGCCATCGGCAAGGACGAACTCGGCGAGGAACTCGTCAGCGAGCTTAACCAGCATCACCTCAACTACAACATAGAGCAAGTGAATTATCCTACAGGCACCGTACAGGTATCGCTCGATGACAACGGCATCCCTTGCTACGACATCAAGGAAGGAGCAGCTTGGGATAACATCCCTTTCACTCCTACCCTAGAAGAGAAGGCAAAGCATTGCACGGCAGCTTGCTTCGGCTCCCTCGCTCAGCGCAACGAAGTATCTCGCAACACCATCTATCGTTTCCTCGATGCCATGCCTAAGGAGAATGGCATCCTGAAGATTTTCGACATCAATCTGCGCCAAGGATTCTTCACCAAGGAAATCATCACCGAGAGCATCAAGCGATGCAACATCCTCAAAATCAACGACGAGGAGCTTATCACCATCAGCCGCCTCTTCGGCTATCCAGGCATCGACCTAGAAAACAAGTGCTGGCTTTTGATGGGCAAGTACAATCTGAGGATGCTCATCCTCACTTGCGGCGTAAACGGCAGCTACGTATTCACCCCTGGCGAGAAATCGTTCATCGAGACTCCGAAGGTGGAGGTAGCCGATACCGTGGGAGCTGGCGACTCGTTTACCGGTGCTTTCGTGGCAAGCATTCTGAAGGGCAAGAGCGTAAGAGAGGCACATGAATTGGCAGTCAAGGTTTCGGCATTCGTTTGCACACAAAACGGAGCGATGCCTGAACTGCCAGAGGAGTTTACCAAGTAAATCCTCGTTTGCCCGAACTTGCGAAGACTAGCTATTTTACAACAAGATATTAGGTTTAAATTTTTCTAAATGTTTCGGTTTAAAGTTTATAACGTTTTTTAGGTTCAAAAATTACAAAGGTTTATTAGGTTTAAAAGTTAATTTGTAGTTCGACCATGAAAAGAAGAATTGTAGTTATTGTTTTGTTGATTGGAGCGTGCTTGGGAAGTGCCCATGCACAGCTCCATCTCAAAGCCAACCTGCAGAACAACCATCTGTGGCGTGGCATGGAAGTATCCGACGGCGTAGTACTCCTCACCGACCTCAGTTATACGATGGCCAACGACCACGTTACCCTCGGGCTCTGGGGCGGCTGCAACTCGGAAGGCTCCTACAAGGAGTTCAATCATTATCTGAATCTGAAAGCTGGCGGCTGGGGATTCGCCCTCTGGGACACATACAACTTTTCCCCTGGCGCCACCTATAATAATAAGGAGTACTGGAACTACTCCGCCCACTCCACGGGAAGATTCCTCGATGCTACATTGAGCTATCGCTTCCAGCAGGAGAAGTTTCCATTGCTCCTAAGCTGGTCCACCGTCATCTTCGGTCGCGACCGCAACAGCGACAACACCCAGCAGAAGTATTCCACCTTCGTCTATGCCGAATATCCCATCTATAAGAAGGATGGGTGGAAGGTGGATGCAGGAGTAGGTGGAGCGTTCGCCCTCAACAAGGCTGGCGAGGATTCCCACTTCTTCGGCACCACGGCAGGCATCGTGCATGTTTCGCTGCAAGCCTCCCACGACCTCAAGCTTGGCAACTACACCATCCCGGTATATGCCAAGGGCATGTGGAATCCGCAGAGCAACGAGAGCTACTTTCAGCTAGGTGCAGAAATCATCCATTTTTAAAAGACATCATCCATTTAAAGGAAATCATCTATTTTCTTTAGATATTATTCACTTCTAAAAATACAAAACATCATGAACATCAAAGGATTTACAACAGGAGTACAGCATATCGGTATTCCAACCAACGACATCAACAAGACCATCGAGTTTTACGAGGCATTAGGCTTCAACATCGCCTTCCGCACAGTGAACGGCACTGAGGAAGTAGCCTTCCTCCAGCTCCACAACCTCATGATAGAGACCTATCAGAACCATCAGGCAAAGATGGAGTACGGTGCCATCGACCACATCGCCATCGACGTGAAGAACATCGAGGATCTCTTCGATGAAATCAAGGCTCTCGCCGAAAAGGCGAAAACAGAAGCAGAGGCATCATCCACCACTCCACTCCTCACCATGCTCGACCAGCAAGTAAACGGCCTTCCTTTCTGGGAGAACGGCGTGAAATTCTTCACCATCGAAGGTCCTAACAAGGAGAAGATAGAGTTCTGCGAGCGATTGTAATCGCAAAGTATAGTTGGAACTATTCCAATTCTTTCCATACGGGTTGTTGGCGATTTTGCCAGCAACCTGTATTTTTTACATCAACACCAAGAAAAATTCCAAATATTTGAAGGACTTTTTGGACAAATAGCACTGCCATTTAGATTGTTTCTCGTTTTTCTTGTGTCCGATTTGAATAAAATAATAAACTTTTCTTGGCTATTCGTTAGAAAAAGTGTATCTTTGCGGCATATATTCATTAGAAAAAATGTGCTATCCACAGAATATTCATTAGAAAAAATGTGCTATCCACAGAATATTCATTAGAAAAAGTGTGGGAAAGCAGTCATTATTCGTTAGAAAAAGTGTAAACAATGAAAAGATACATCTATAATCAACTGCTCGAATGGAAAAACAAGGAAGAGCGCAAACCTCTGATTCTCAATGGAGCGAGACAAGTAGGAAAGACCTATATTCTGAAAGAATTTGGCAAACGAGAATACAAGAAGCTTGCATTCTTCAGCCTCGACCGTGACCATAAGGCTGCCGAAGTCTTCGAGAAAGGTGGCACTACCGCAGATATGCTGATGGCTCTCTCAGCCATCAGCCAGACCGACATCACCCCCAATGACACCCTTGTCATACTGGATGAGATACAAGACTGCCCCAAAGCCCTCGAAGCCCTGAAGTTTTTCTGCGAAGACACCCCCGACATTCATATCATCGTGGCAGGCTCCCTGCTCAGTCTGTCGCTCCATAGCGGCATATCCTATCCGGTCGGAAAAGTGGAAGAATTGCGCCTTTACCCCATGAACTTCCTTGAATTCCTGGAAGCCATGGGCAAGAGCCAATTGGTCGATATTCTAAAAGCAGGCAATTGGACAGTCATCAATCTTCTCTCAACAGAATTCATCAGTCTGCTGCGCCAATATTATTACGTAGGAGGAATGCCAGCCGCCGTGCTCGCCCATGTGGAGCAAAAGGGACTCCAAGAAGTGAGAACCATACAGAAGCAAATCATACAAGACTATCGCCGTGATTTCTCCAAGCATGCCCCAAGTCGAGAAGTTCCTCGCATCAATATGGTATGGGACAGCATCCCTGCCCAACTCGCAAAGGAGAACAAGAAATTCATCTACGGAGCTGTCAAGAAAAGTGCCCGGGCTGCCGACTTCGAGATGGCCATCCAATGGCTGATGGACGCAGGATTAATCTACAAGGCGCAGAGGGTAAACGCCCCTCGCCTCCCCTTCAAGTTCTATGAAGACCAGAATGCCTTCAAACTCTTTATGCTGGATGTGGGTTTGATGGGAGCGATGGCAGATACCTCAGCCGAATCGATGCTGGTAGGCGATGGCATTTTCTCGGAATACAAGGGAGCCTTCACCGAACTATACGTCTTCACGCAGCTTAAGAGCCAAGGCATGAGCCTCTACTATCACTCCGTAGATAATTCCACGATAGAGATTGATTTCCTCACCCAGTGGAACGACCATGTAGTACCGATAGAAGTAAAGGCAGAGGTAAACGTGAAGTCGAAATCCCTTCGCACCTTCATCACCAACAATCCCGAACTGAGAGGTCTCCGCTACTCCATGCTTCCCTACAAGGCTCAAGACTGGATGGTGAACATACCGCTCTACGCTTGCCTCGTACCTTTCGACAAGACAGGAATATAAACGATGTCATCATCCGATTCCCATCAAAAATGTAATATGGATAAATCCATCCGTAATATATATAATAAGGTATAAGGGAAAAAGTCGTAACTTTGCAGCAGAATTCATAACTTTATAAAATCAGTAAGACAACATGAAGAAAATAGTATTTATGATGGCAGCCCTCATCGGTCTCTTCGTCTCGATGACCGCCTGCGCCAACAAGAAAGGAAACGTGAATATGGAAACAACTGAAAGCAAAGCTGCAACCGACAGCAAGACCCTCGTGGCTTATCTCTCTTTTACAGGTACCACGGAGGGAGTGGCAAAGATGATAGCCTCAGCCACTGGTGGCGAACTCTACAAGATTGAGCCAGAGAAGGAATACTCGGCAGCCGACCTCGACTGGACTGTGAAGACCTCCCGCTGCTGCAAGGAGAACAACGACCCGAAGGTGCGCCCAGCCTTCAAGAAGACCAAGGCTAGTCTCGACCAGTACGACGTCATCTATCTCGGCTACCCTAACTGGTGGAACTCCCACCCACGCCTCATCAACACCTTCGTAGAGGCATACGGCTTGAAGGGAAAGACCGTCATCCCATTCATGACCTCCGGCGGCAGCGACATCAAGAACTCCGTCAAGAACCTCCGCAAGGACTATCCTGAGGTAAACTGGCAGGACGGCAAGCTGCTCAATGGCGCCACACAGGAAGAAGTGGATGCCTGGGTAAAGAAATAAGCCGACATAGTAAACTGTGCCAAAAAATGCCCTTCTATGAAACATTTCGTCCCCTTCGAGGAAAATGTTCGTCTCTGGCTATGAAAATATTCGTCTCTCGAATGGGATTTTTTGACATGCCTAGCAGCTGATATTGCTAAATTTATCAGCAGATATATACTCCATCAAAAGGCGATGGGTGATGGATAGCTTCATTTTTTAGCCATCCATCACCCATCACTCATCATAGCATATTCCTATCTATCAAACTCTTACATTCACTATACCATGCATTGGTGAGGGAATGAGGGATATTTTTCAGCAACTTTTATTTATTAAGGTCTCTCAAATCATCTTCAGAAAGCCCAGTATATTTCATGACAACATCATTAGGCATTCCATCAGCCAACATTTTTCGGGCAGTCTCAAAGTTAGCCTCAGCCTTGCCTTCCGCCCTACCTTCCGCCCTACCTTCCGCTCTACCTTTCTCAATAGCCGTATCCAGCGAATTCTTGATGTCACGATAAGCCTTCAAGCTATCCTCGTATTCCATCAACTCCTTGCGAGAAAACTTGGCTATCTCAGCCTCAGCAAAAAGCTTGTCAAAGATTTTGTCACGCAGTTCCTTTGGTCGGTTCTCCAAACGAGAGAGATTCTTCAAGGCAAACAACCATTTGTCATAGAGCGTACGAAGCTTATCCAAAGGCTTGTCAAACTTCGCAATCTCCACATACTTGAATGTCAGCTTATCATTAAACACCTTCTTGGTCTTCTTGTCAAGCAACCCAACATCATGGGATATCTTTCTTTTGTCGAAAGCCTCATCCTGCATATCGAAGTTAAGCAACGCCACCACATACACATGCTGCAACTTGAAGTCCCAGTCTGCCGATTTCGGAGCCTGTTCCTTAATAGGGAAGGTAGCGTAATAAAGAGACCTGTCCTTGAAATACTTCTGGTATGCATTCTGCATCTCTACGATAAACTTCTCACCCTTTTCATTCTCACAGTAAACGTCGAAGATAGCCTTTCTATCCGTATAGACATCACCCACCTTCTCACTATTCAAGTACTTCACGTCCGTAATCACCTGCTCCTTCTTAAACAAAGCGTTCAAGAAGTTGATGAGCAAGTCCTTGTTGGGAGCTGTACCAAAGATGCGCTTGAAACCAAAGTCGGTAAGCAAGCTGATATATCGTTCTTCTGCCTGTTTCATAACCTATTGTCATTAAATCCGATGGCAAAGATAAGACAATTATCAGAAACTGCCAAATATTTGGAGGACTTTTAATGGGATAAGCGATAAAATCATTTTCTTTTGCATTACTCTCCATATAATACAGCTCTTAATGAACTAATTATATAGGGAGTTAATATGTAAAACGCAGACACCTAAAACTACATCACTTATTACCCTTTATTACCTCAAAGACACGATGTTCTCCATCTTGAGACAGACGATTTCCATACTCATCAACAAGATTCATCTTTTCATCACGCCACTCTTCTTTATTGAAGACTTTAGTTGCGATATCGAGAAAATCGAGACAATCCTTCGCTTCAAGAATAACGTTTTTACCTTCCTTCTCTGCATTAGCAAAGTGTTCGATAAATCCACCATCAAAATCAGATACAAATCCGTCCGTATAGTCGTTCATTTCATCCCAATAACGCCAATTGAGATCTTTCAGCTCCTCTATCATCTGTGTATTCGTACCTATCTCTCCCGTTAGCGCCTTCTGCAAAGTCTCTTTGAAAAGTTTGTCATACTTTTCTTGACACTCTTTCTTGTATTCCTCCAATTCTTCTTTTGTGAATCCTTCTAACATATCCCTTACACATTATTAATTATTAGTATATAACATGATAAGTTACTCTTTTTTTTGAGCAATCCTTATCCTAATGCGAGCTTCCTTAGCGTATAGAATTCGTCTCCAGAAAATTTTTGCTTGATTTCCTCAAACACTCCTTTACGCTTGCTGACAGACAATACTGATGTCATTTCATCATTAGCTATCTGCGACAACATCTGAAACACCTTTTCGGCTAGTTCATCAAGAGCCTCTTTCTGATCATCACTCAATTCCTGCTTATCCCAAAGGTCAAGTAAAGAGAAATCTTCGAATGTGATGTAATGGAGCAATGCCATCGTGTAAGCAATGACAGGTGCCTTACCATTCTTATACATTTTATTCTCCTTGCGAGACTTTAAGTAATTGTAGATGATAAGCAAACCTACCGTTGACTTGAAGTAATTCTCGTCTGGAACCAAACCGGAATTGATTACGTCTGTAATAAATGCATCATACGTGGTGCCCGCTCCCTTGACAGCATCACCAGGTGCTCCTTCCCAGCTCTTGTGAGCTATCGCCATATTCTCCTTTGTAAAACGACATTGCTTAGGGTACTTCGTCAAGAAGGCATCCTTCTCATCTTTTCTCTTAAGGCGATTTCGCTCTTCCTCAAACTGACCACGAATACGCTCATAATACCAATAGGTAACATCGCCCCTGTCATTAGGAATAACTAATTTGCGAGACAATTCTTGCATCTTCGTATTAAATTGCTCACTCACGCTGAAATCAGAATCCTTGACAGCATTCTGACTGTTAGAACTACGTGAAATCTTACTAGCCAATTCGTTTACACTTTGGTTTACTCCTATTACAATAAGCTTAACTTGAACGAAGACACCATTCAAGTTGATTGCAGCAGTTTCGGCATCTTTAGCACGAAAAATAGAGGCCGTGGTCTGACCACCATTCACTATTTGAAAGTTACGAATACCTTTCAAAATACCACTTGACACCATATCGTTAGATGAAATGACACCTTGATTTACCTCACCAACCATAGTGGCTTCTCCAAATGGAGCTAATTCCACGCCAGAAGCAATGGCAGTAATACCATTATTATATGCCAAGAACATCTGAGGATTATTTCTCAGCGTATCTCTGATATCAGCATTGGTATGCTTGCGCTTGGTTTTCTTGAAGGTCAACCAATAGCGCACATTATAGAGCAGAAGGTCAGTATTCCATTTTCTGTATAATTTGAACAAAAGTTTGGCTGGGAACATCATCAGCAAACATTTATATTCTGAATGGTCTGTGGATTCCATTTGAATATATGGTATCTTATACTGATAGTCCTCATCATTTTCAAAATCGATGTCTATCTCCACATGATTAGTGGTATCAGTGAGATTACCCATCAATTTCTTCAAATCCCAGATATTGCTATCGGTCTCCTTGTCACGAATGCGGATTTTCTTAGGTGCCGACTTCTTGATAGAGCAGTTTGAGAGGATATAGAATCTAACTGTTTTGTACAGATTCTTGTTGTTGTCTATCATCTTGCAAACTTCATAAGCAGGATCATCATCTTTCATATCAACGGCAGCATTACGAATTGCCTTGTCATAGAATCCCTGAAGACGAGCCCAAGCATACTGTACATCTGTATCGCTCAACACCTTGACGTCACTTGTGTTTGTCTCATAGATTGTATAAAACAAAGTAAGGACTTCCTGGTTGGCGCTCTCATTGTATGCAGAAATTTCTCCCAAGAAGTTGCCAGAAGAACTCTTGATGCTCGCATGGCACACCACATAATTCTCGGCAGACACCTTTGTTGCTATCTGTGAGAGGACATAAGCTGTGAAAGCATCTTCACGGCTACCAATCTGCTCTGTCTCTATGGTTTGTACCGTCATTTCTTCCAGTACGTCTAAGTAACTCTTTAAATTGTCCATATCTTAAAATTGTTAGTTTTTATTCTTTTCATTATTCTCAATAGAATCGTGATAATCAATATATCCGACAAGTTGTCTCTCATGTTCGTTTAAACCATACAAATCGAATATTTTGTTATCAATCTCCTTAGCTTTTTCACGCGAGAAATCGTTCTGAATATCTTGTACCAAGTCATGAAATTCTAATTCTGTTTTATCATCTACTTTCATTATCGGCAGTTCTTCAAAAAACTGTTTACTTAATCCACGAGCTCCACCAAATAACACAGGGAAGTTTTCTCTAAAGCAATATTTAAAGAGAGACGAATTAAAAATTGCAGTCAAATAACATAAATGCTCACCTGTCATTATAAAGCAAGTTTTATTCGCATAAAATTCACCTTCATCATAATAGAAAGGCAAAAACTTGGAGGTTTCTGGATAAACTATCTTTGTTCCTTCAAATTTTTTCCAATATGTTATGCTATCTTGTGTCTCAAACCATTCTCCATTAGTCTTTTTACGAGATTTGATTTCTTCCCCATTTACAATATACTTTTTACCAGTCTGTTCTAGTCTTTCTTTTGTAAAAGTCAATAAGTGCTTTCGTATTGATGGAACATTTTTTATATCAATTTTTTTAGAAGGGAAAGTGCCTATCAACCACAATTCTGCCCATTGGCATCCATACTTTCTAATATCCTTACCTCTCAGTAATGGCTTAATTATAGCCTCCGTAAGTTTCTTTTCTTGTTTCGTTTCACACGATTCAAGAATTTCTTCACGCTCCTCAGAAGTTATCCAAAAAGCCTTATCAAAGCCAGTTAGAACACCTCTATAAATATCAATCTTCCATTTTTCTAGAGAAACGCCTTTTGCCTCCACTTTCTTTTTTAAAGCACGCATTTCATCAGGCATAATAACCCAAGACTCATCCCCTTCAAAATGGCAGAAGATATGATGAGCCTCCACATACTGATTGATTGCATTTCGATTTACAAAGTCCTCCTTAACTTGTGTTGCACACAAACCAAAATTGTTCCTCTCTTTCTTGAACATCAAAATATTTGTCATCACCATAGCATCAAAGACATGAGTTTCCCCAAAATCTATTACCATGGTAGGGGCTGTCTTGGCTGTCAAATATTTGCGCAACAAATCACCATAGCCAGCTCGCATCCATTTATTTGAGGTGATAAAACAAAGCAACCCACCATCTTTAAGCAGATAGTTTCCCTTCTCATAAAACAAACAATAAATGTCGCCCGAACCCTTGAAGGTATCAAAACCACACGGAGCATACAATCTAGCTAGCTTACTTCTATCCGCTTGCAACTGGATATAAGGTGGATTACCAATCACAACATCAAACCCATCCGTCATACCAAACATCCATTCTGGAGAGAAGAAAGGAGCAGATGCATTCTGGTCATAAGGATTCCATTCTGTGACTTGTTGCACAGCAGCCTCAAAACCAACAGGATTCTTCTTGTTTTCCTCGCGCTTTATCTCAGATTCACAAGCTTTTATTCTATCCTGGTATTCTCTGCGTTTTGAAGCATTTTCATCCATCAAGACCTCTTGTTCCTCTCCCCATAAGCTCATAGGAACCTTTACAGGTTTCATCTTCTTTTCTCGATATTTGTCCAATTCTGAAAAATACTCTTTGATCAAATCCTTATTTCGCTTAATCAAATCCTCATCAGGTGTGGAAGCTGAATTTACAATATACTCCAATATCTCCTTTCTCTTAGCCTCATCTTTGCCTCTATTCTTTTGCTTAGACATTTGTGTTTTGACCTTAAAATGGCGCATGCGAATCTCAAGCAAGTCCTCCTTTAATTTAGCCAAATGTTCATCTACAGTCCAATCTCCAGTATATCCGTTAATAGCTGGTGATAACAAAGTATTGGCAGAGACAAACTTCGTCTCAAGATTAGGCAGAGTATTGATACCAAAATTGCTTTCTGGTTTATTGAAATCAATCTTATCCTGCTCACAGACCAAAGAGATAAAGAAACGAAGCTTGCAAATAAGCATGGCGATAGGTTGAATGTCTACACCATAAATGCAATTCTGAATAATGTAGAGCTTACGCTTATAGTCTGGATTAGTCATATCGTCATTAAACTCCTCGTCAATCTCATTGAGTTTCTTTTTACGAGTTTCGTTATTCTCGTTTTGGAAAGCTTTTCTGCTCTCTTCCGCCGCTTTATCAAGGACGATTTGATGCCACTTATCATTCTGTGAATCAAGCTGTTTGATAATATGCACCATCTGCTGAAGCATTCCCATAGGAAATGCCCCAGAACCACAAGCCGGGTCAAGTACCTTACAGTCATAAAGAGCCTTTAAGCACTCCTCTTTCTGAGCATCAGAAATAGCAACATCATGGTCTTGATAATCTACCAACTTTCTGAATTCACCCTCCAATGTCTTGCCATTATCTACCTTCGACTTTAGATATTCTATTAAACTTTCATTTACCATATACTCTACGATTTCACGAGGAGTATAGAATGAGCCTGTAGATTTACGCACAGAGTCACCAGTCTCTGGATTGTAAGCTGCCAGAAGATTCTCAAATACACGTCCTAACAATTCTGGATCGAGCGAAACTTGCACTTCTGTAGGAGTGTTTTCTTCTACCGTAAAATTATAGTCCTTCAAGAGTGTAATCAATCCTTGTACCTTGATTTCCTCTTTCTTTATTTTGTCTTTTTCTCTTGTCGTAACAGTCACCTTATGTTCTGGAGCAAAGAACAATGAATTCGGTACAAAGGCTCTATACTTGTAGTGCCCCGTCTCATTATCTCTACAAGTCTTGGTCGAAAAGCCATCAAGCAACAAGTCTTTCTCTTGTCCTATGTCTGAATGTGAATACTTGTCAAGACACTCAAACAGTCCACAGTTCATATAAGGCACATGATGAAATAGCTTCAAAAACTCCTCATGGCTAATCTTAAAGAAAGTGTCTCTCTCATTTTTATTATCACGAAATAGTGTTTTAACACCATAACTGCTTGACGCACCTTGAAAATCAGGCTTAGTAAAGGCACGCTTAGTGATTTCGCTATTTAAGGTAGCGAAAAACAGGTTTTGCAAAATGGCATTATAATAGTTGCTGGAATCTGAAGCTTCTGGATTGAAATCAACAAGTATCTTATCCAACTCACGCTCATCGAAGATTTCCTCTGGCACAAGCCCTTTCTGCTTGATAAACCAAACAAATAGCAACCGTGTCACCAAACGAATCATATTGCTACCGATGGCATCACGATCATCTGTAGCTGTATCAGGTTTGTTAGGGAAATATACCCCCGTAGATTCCTCAATAGCCCACTGATACCAATGGTATAACTTATCATAAAACTGCTGAGTCAATGCCTCAACAGAAAATCGGCTAAAAAGATCTTCTTTTAGTGTGTATCTTTTATTCTTATCCTTACGTTCACGCACTTGTCCCAACTCAAACAAAAATTGACGAGGAGTCTTTACATGCGCACCTTCTCCTAACAAAAAAGAATAGCGACGTGGGTTGCTATAAACATGCTGAATGCGTGAAGAACCTTCATTCATCTCGGTCTCCATTTGTATTAGCGACAATCTCCATTGAGAACCAGTCCGAGGAACAAATGCTACCAAAGCACAATTATAGTAGGACTGATCTAGAAGAAGTTTGAAAGCATCTTTCGACAATCCAACACGAGCATCATTTAGCGAAGAATGCTCTACTTGAAACACCTCCAATTCCAAGCTCTTGCAAGAGCCTAAACTTCTAGATTTTACTATAAAGTTGCTCTTGAAATGTAACTGTTCGGTGAACGCCG
>DJSH01000053.1:7232-16476 GCA_002440225.1 Candidatus Segatella violae | reverse complement strand
ATATTACGGGTTTCTAATACGCTTATTCTTGCCTCAATGTCTTGAGGCAAATGAGCATATAATTCGGTGAAACAACGTGATACGCCACCATGGCTTTGCATGTCGAAAGCCTGACTGTCAAACAATACTTTCATTGTGAGTCTTCTTTTAAATGAATAAATCTTTCCAAAGGAACTTAAAACCATTACGCAGTATTTTCCAGTCGCGTTCTATTGGTTTCAATTTCATTGCTCGTTTTAGCTTAAAAATAAAATCGTCATTGATTCGTTCTCGTTTAATTTCTTTGCTTTCCTTAGGGTGAGGTAAGGAACTATTGAAGAAATTTTTAAGCACGAGCATTCGTTCTTCTTTTAGTAACTTTGAATTTTGAAATGATATACCGTCTGCATAATATACAGATATGATAGTACTGCCTGCACGATAAGAACATTTGTTGAAGTACCAGTTTTCTAAAAAGTGAGCCCAGTCTGCAGCAATTTTTAAATTCTCATCATAAGGGTGCTCCTTTAGAAGCTGAGTCTTTATGAAAGTAGAT
Source organism: Candidatus Segatella violae (assembly GCA_002440225.1). Lineage (GTDB taxonomy): Bacteria > Bacteroidota > Bacteroidia > Bacteroidales > Bacteroidaceae > Prevotella > Prevotella violae. The sequence goes on along the minus strand of DJSH01000053.1, from coordinate 15,941 downwards.
TGATGTTGCAAAACTTTATCCCTTATAAATCGAAACGACATAGTTTGTGGTGGGATGACAAGAGAGGCAAAATCTGACTCAACAACAATAGTTCTGCCTACAAAGTAGTCTTCATTTTTCATTTCGGTGACCGCATCTTCTAAGGCGAGTGAAGAGAAAAAATGGTCACCAGAGTTCATGAATAAGCAATATTCACCAGTAGCCATGTTGACAGCTTTGTTCATGGCGTTATACACACCATTATCTTTTTCGCTAATCCATTGTGTAATGTTTTGTTGTTGTGATGCTATATATTCTTTGCTACCATCATTAGAACCTCCATCTACAACAATGTACTCGTAGTTGATGTACGATTGCGATAAAACCGAAGGAATAGTTCTTTTTAATCCTTTCAGGTTGTTGTAATTGATTGTTATGATTGAAATTTTCTTTTCCATTATTCGTATAGTTCAATATGTGAATGTTGGTAGAACAACAATTTCTTTGTGAATCTTTGGTAGATAATGAACTTGTTGGGGTGTTTTAATAGGAGATATAGTAGAAGTCTCTCCTTGAAACTCTTTTTTATTTGTTCATTTACCATTATAGACTTTAATTCTTTTGAAATTTTGCAAACCATATTCTTGAGTTCTTTCTTGTTCTGTAAGGAGGTCGTGTTTCTTGAGGCGTATTTTGCGGCCTTGATACCACGCTTTACAACCATTTTTTTTGCCATTTTGCGAAATGGAGAATGGATGTAATAATTGTATCTAGACTTCTCGGCTTGGAAGAATTCATAGAATCGATTAAGCGATAATTCATGTACGATGCTGCTCTTGCGAAGACGATAGTGATAAAGTGCTTGATTCATGTAAATCACTTGTTTGACATTACTGAACCAATGAGGGAGTATGCTATAATCTTCATAATTCTCATGCGTAGGCATAGGTGTAAGTAAAAGCTCACGTTTGAATACCATTTGCCAAATATAACTTTTTATCTTATCTTTGATGACAAGTTCTTGTATTTCTGAATGTGTGATGATTTTCGTCTCTGTAGAATTATTCTTGCAGAATGTTTTGTTTTTACTTTCTTCATAATGATTGCAGATTGCAATGTCAGAATGGGTAGTCTTGATTCCATTAAGCAAAATTTCATACATAGAGCAATCGATCCAGTCGTCACTGTCAACAAAGGCAATATAATCCCCTTGGCTGATTTGCAGTGCTAGGTTTCTGCTATCAGCTTGTCCAGAGTTCACTTTGTGGATGACTTGAACTCTTACGTCTTTTTTGCCCCATTCGTCACAGATGTCTGCTGAACCGTCTGTAGAACCATCATCTACGATGATAAGTTCCCAGTTTTTATATGTTTGCTTTAAAATAGAATCCAGGCACTGGGGCAAATATTGTGCAGTATTATAAACTGGAACAATAATGCTTAATTCGGGTTTCATAATGTTATACAATTTTTATCGTCGTACTTTTTTGCTTTTAAATGTGCTGTATATAAGACTTTGTCTATTATTGTTTTTATTTTCCAAGATATTGGGATTGCGGGACGATAACCTTTCCATAAAGTCATGTCCAAATATTTGAAAAATAATTGCTTATAAGGATTTAAGCATATATATAGCCATGGCTTGCGATGCCCCGTATAATGGATGATGATGGGATGTCGTAATTCTTCCAACAGTTTAGGAATGGCTTGTGAACGAATACGACGTTTTTTACGTAAGTGCCCATCTTGGATGTTCCAACGAAATGGTATGAGTAATTTCTTATTGTATAATAAGGCATTCAATATGTCTTGATCATTGAATATTAGTTGCTCTGCATGTTCGGAGGCGTATTTCATGCTATAATTGCTGAGATTGGATTTTCGCCAATAATCAAGATTAATCAAGAGTACTCCTGAATTGAAATAGGTGTATTCTTGAGGATACTCAAGTCGTGTGTAATAGCAGCTTTTGCCACTCCACATATCTTCTACTGCCCCAACAGCGTATGATGTGATGTCGATATTCCATAAGTCTTTTATAGGACCATTCACAATGAGGTCACAATCTAAGTAAAGTACTTTATGAATTTCGATAGGCAATATGTCTGCGGTAAAAAGTCGTAGATAGGCAGCTGTAGAAATATGAGCACTTCCAAATGTTGGAAGACTTTTACTTATTTCGTAAGAGTAAAAATGTACTTGCTGGTGATATTTGGCAACCTCTTCAGAGATAGTACGTCTTGCATCATTGTTAAGATTTTTGGCAATGATGTGGAAGACGATTTGTTCTTCTTTGTTGTTGTACATCACGGACTCTAGTGTCGTACAACACTGCATGATGTAGTTGTTATCTATATTGCAAGCTATATGAATCATAATATTTCTTTTATTATATAACGTATGTATGATGGAAACTTGCTTGTATTCCATTTTATTTAAAGGAATTTAACAAGTATTGAAATCTTCCCGTTCCAAGTCATTTATTTTATGTATCAGCTCTTCTTTCGTCATGCTTGTTTATGATATTTTTGCAAAGGTACAATTTTTATATTGAACGAAGCAAATATATATTATTTATTTGCATTCTGACAATGCTTTTTTAAGGAAATATCCTTCATTAAGTTTCTTCGCCATAGCAGTTGTTTTTTCCTTCATTTCTAGATAAACTTCAGGGCTCATATTTTGTAGTTTGGCATCTAGTTCTTTTAGGGAACTGATGGCAAAACCAACTCCCTCTTCTTCTATGATAGGAGCTACGGCAGCTTCTTTCCAGATGATGATCGGCAATCCTGCACGGAGATTGAAGGAAACTTTATGGGGAGAGTTCCATTTGAGGTATTGCCCATATTCCCCCGAACAAGTATCGAGTGAATCTCCATCCCAAACCAATCCGAAGTCTGCATCGATGTGAGCGATGAAATCCTCGGAAGGCAAGAAGCCTCTATAGGTGATGTGTGGATTGTCTTTTAGTCCTTGCAAGCCGTCCTTGTTGCCCACAATCATTAGATTCCATGTGTTGAGGCTCTTGGTGAGTTCTATCAGGAAGGAGTTTTTGCGCATGTTAAGTGCTCCTGCATATACAACGGTAGGATTCGTTGTGATGTCGGATGATGGAACTTGTGGCTCGTGGAAGGAAGAAGAGCGGTAGTCGAAGAGTCCCAAGGAGCCTATTGGCTTTTCTAATCCATGTTCCTGTAGCCAACCTTTCATACTCTCGTTGGAGGCAATGATGTAGTCGCTATGGGATAGGCGACTTATCTCTTTCTGGATAGAGAGCTTCTTGCGGCGAAAAGAACCGAGGTCATGGATGAGCGATACTGTCTTGGCTCCTTTCATACTTGCTACGTTGCACAAGAACGAAAAGTACTTCTTTACGGGATATTGCAAGAAGAGAACATCGTTCTTTTGGAGTAAGATGCAAGCACGGATGATACCTGCTAGGTCAAGGAAAAATGCTAATATCTTACTGCTGTTGACCGTACGGCTTAAACCAAGGTTGATAGCTCCCATTTCTGAGAGTGTGTCCTCGTTGTCCGTCTTAGCTTTATTGCCAGCACTGGTCAGATTATAGTAATTGCGAGAGATGTAGCAGAGTCTATTTTGTCTCATATTGTAGTTTTATGTCTTGTTTTTGTGCAAAATTACGATTTCTTTTTTATTTAGGCAAATTATTTTATTAATATCTTAGGTTCTTTCGTTTTTTATTGCTATTTTTGCTCTGTTAATTCAAATAAATAATGATATGAGTGTAAAAAAGGCTTTGGGAGTTATCATCTCTACTTATAATAATCCAGAATGGTTGGAGAAGACATTATGGGGATATTTGTTCCAAAATCGTAAAGCTGATGAAATAATCATCGCTGATGATGGTTCTGGTCCAGAAACCCGATTCCTGATAGAGAAATATCAGTCACTATTGCCGATTAAGCATGTGTGGCATGAAGATAAGGGGTTCAGAAAAACGGTGATACTGAATAAAGCCTTAGAGATTGCTACTGCCGATTATTTGGTCTTTACAGACCAGGATTGTGTTCCTCGTCATGACTTTTTGAGTGTTCACGACTCTAATGCAGAGGAAGGATGCTTTTTGAGTGGTGGGTATTTCAAGCTGCCGATGTCTATCAGCAAAGCTTTGCGAAAAGAAGATATTGAGTTGGGGCAGGCTTTTGAACTTTCTTGGCTCAGGCAACAGGGAATGCCTTTTAGTTTTAAGTGCTCCAAGTTGGTACAGAGTAGCTTCTTTACCAAGATGATGAATCGGGTAACGCCCACCAAGGCTACATGGAATGGTATGAATAGTAGTGGATGGCGTAAGGACATTCTTGCAGTCAATGGCTTTGATGAACGTATGCAATATGGGGGTGAAGACCGTGAGATGGGAGAAAGATTATTCAATAAAGGTATTCATTCTAAGCAAATCCGTTATTCTGCGATCGTTCTTCATTTAGACCACGGACGGCCTTACGTGAACGAGGAGGCTTGGAGGATAAATAATGAGATACGCAAGGAGACTAAAGAAAACCATGCCATTTGGACTCAATATGGCATTAAGAAGGAGTTCTAAAATAGTCTTTTCTTACGTTGGCATCCATTTCTTTCTTATTCTTTAGGAATTACTTTGCCATGTTCCATCCTGTAATGTTTGTCAAACTCCTCCTTGGTTCTCTTCCATCTGTTGTGGCTCCAGAGATAATAAGGAGGATTCTTGCGGATGGTCTCTTCCAGCATCTGGAAGAAACGGCGAGTTATCTCGTGCTCGGGCAGGGAGTTGGGCTCTCGGGTGATGAGCTTGTAGGTGGCTGTGTAGTAGCCGCGTTTCGGTCGGCTCATCTCCACATAGAACACGGCGTCGTTCATCTTCCTCATGATGCGCTCGCCACCCGTAAACACTGGGGTCTCTGGGTGGTTGAGGAAAGGTAACCAGAGATGGATGTTCTCCCACTTCGGTCCTTGGTCGCTGATATAGCCGAACATGCTCATAATGCCCTTGCGCTTATAGTCGATGAGATAGCGCAGGATGTCTTTCTTGGGTACCACCACGCCATTCTCTTCATGAGAACGGATGCGCTTGAAGAGTTCGTCGAAGGCATGGTTGTAGAGTGGGTGATAAATCAAGCCCATCATGCGATTCTTCGGTAGTTCGATGCCCACGCATGAAAGCCATTCCCAGTTGCAGTAATGACCCAAGATGGCTGCTACGTTCTGCCCTTCCTCGAAGCAACGCTCCACCTCCTCGCTGTTATAAACGTGGAAGCGTCGGCGCAGTTCCTTATCACTGATGCTCAGTAACTTGACAGCCTCAAAGAAATAGTCGCAGAACCAACGATAGAACTTTTTCTCGATGTCGATGATTTCATCAAGCGATTTCTCAGGAAAAGACGTTGTGAGGTTCTTACGCACAATACCCCTGCGATACTTCACCACGTGATACATCATGAAGTATTCGAAGTCGGAGATGCAATAGAGCAACCTGAACGGCAGCAGTGATATTGCATAGAAAAATGCGTAAACTATCTTTGTCATTATACCTTTTTTATACATATATTATACTTGCTGCATGTCGTGCAACTTACGATAATATCCATCCTTGGCGATGAGCTCCTCGTGAGTGCCTCGCTCCACGATTTCTCCCTCATGCAGCACGCATATCTCGTCTGCATGCTTGATGGTGCTCAGACGGTGAGCAACAGCCACGGTGGTACGAGTCTTCATCAATTTTTCAAGTGCATCCTGTACCAGTCGCTCGCTCTCGGTATCGAGTGCCGAAGTTGCCTCGTCTAGGATGAGGATAGGAGGGTTCTTGAGGATGGCACGGGCAATGCTGACACGTTGGCGCTGACCTCCAGAGAGGCGACCGCCACGGTCACCGATGTTGGTGTCGAATCCATGTTCCGACTTGGTGATGAATTCGTATGCGTTGGCAATCTTGGCTGCGTTGGCGATTTCTTCGTCGGTAGCATCGGTCTTACCGAAACGGATATTGTCCTTGAAGCTGGCATTGAAGAGGATTGCCTCCTGGTTCACGTTGCCTATCAACTGGCGAAGGTCGTGTACGGCAAGGTCTTTCACGTTGATGCCGTCGATGAGCACCTCGCCCTCCTGCACGTCATAGTAGCGAGGAATCAAGTCTACCATCGTACTCTTGCCACTACCGCTCTGCCCAACCAAAGCCACGGTCTTGCCCTTAGGGATGATGAGGTTGATGTCTTTCAATACATAAACCAGTTCGTCACTCTTGTGGTCGGTATAGGCGAAGGAAACATGACGGAACTCTATCTGGCGCTCGAAGCTGGCGATGTGCTCTGGGTTCTCCTTGTCTTGAATCTCCACCTCTGCTTTCAGAATTTTGTCGATGCGATCCATGCTCGCCAGTCCCTTCGGGATGTTGTAGCTAGCCTTGGAGAATTCTTTCAGAGGGTTGATGATGCTATAGAGCATCACGAGATAGAAGATGATGGTAGGACCATCGATGCGACCATAGTCCAACACCAAGATACCTCCAAACCATAGTACGATGACGATGAGCACCGTACCGAGGAACTCGCTCATCGGGTGCGCCATCTGTTGGCGGATGTTTACACGCATGATGTTGTTGCGGTATTCGCTATTCACCTGGTCGAAACGCTTGTTCATCTTGTCTTCTGCACAGAATGCCTTGATAATGCGAAGTCCACCCAAGGTTTCCTCCACCATGCTCATCGTGTCGCTCCAGAGGGCTTGTGCTTGTGTACTCTGTGCCTTCAGCTTTTTACCAACTATTCCCATGAACCAACCGAATGGTGGTACAAAGAGGATGGTGAAGAGGGTGAGTTGCCAACTGATGAAGATGAGCGTGCAGAAATAGAAGAGTATCAAGATTGGGTTCTTGAAGAGCATGTCGAGCGACGACATGATACTGTTCTCCACCTCTTGCACATCACCACTCATGCGGGCGATGATGTCGCCCTTGCGCTCCTCGCTGAAGAAACTTAATGAAAGGGAAGTTATCTTCTGATAGAGTTGGTTGCGAATGTCACGCACGATACCTGTACGGATAGGTATAATCGTAGCCGAAGACAAGAAGTAGGCTCCCGTCTTGAGGAAGGTCATGAAGGCTAGGAACAAGCCGATGACCAAGAGGGCTGCCGATGCACTGTGGGCAACGATAAACTCCTGGATGTAGTAGTACATGTTGTTGGTAGCCACTTCCTTGATGGTGCCCCAATCTCCGTTCCAGTGCATGTAGTCGTTGGCACGGATACCTCCGTCTACCTGGAAGAGGATTTGCAGGATTGGTATCAAGGCTGCAAACGAGAAAATGTTCAATATCGCACTGAGGATATTGAACAGGATAGACAGCCCTAGATACTTCTTGTATGGAGGGACGAATCGGCGTAATATTTGCAAGAATTCCTTCATAGGTGCAAATTTAGTGTTTTTATAGAAAACCGCCAAATAATTTGGCGGTTTTCTTTGTCTTTTATAGGGAAAATCCTCAAAGGCGAGGATATGTGCTTATTCTTTCACTTCCTCACCGAAGAGGGTGGCTGAGGTGGAGCCTGTGATGCGAACCTTCACGAACTCTCCGATGTGGTGGTTGCCCTTATCGATGACCACCGCCTTGTTTTGTTCGGTGCGCCCCATCATCTGCTCACGGCTTCGCTTGCTGAAGTTTTCGATGAGGATGGTGAACTCCTTGCCCTCATCCTTCTTGTTCTGCTCGGCACTCACCTCGGTCTGGAGTTTGATGAGCTCGTTGAGTCGGGCTATCTTGGTATCCTCTGTCACGTTGTCTGGCAGGTGCTTGGCTGCGTAAGTGCCAGGACGCTCTGAATACTTGAACATGAAGGCACTGTCGAAGCCTACCTCTCTTACCAATGAGAGAGTCTCCTGATGGTCTTCCTCGGTCTCGTCGTGATAACCTACGAAGATGTCGGTGGTGATGCCGCAGCCAGGGATGATGCGCTTGATGGCTGCAATCTTGTCCAAGTATTCCTCACGGGTATATTTGCGGTTCATGAGCTTCAGTATCTTGTTGCTTCCGCTCTGTGCTGGGAAGTGGATGTGGTTGCAGAGGTTTGGCTCGTCGGCGATGGCGTGCAGGATGTCCTCGGTCATGTCCTCTGGGTTGGAGGTGGTGAAGCGCACACGCATGTCTGGCACTGCCTCGGCTACCATTCTCAGCAACTGGGCGAAGGAAATGCTGCCTTCCTCACGCTTGCCCGATGGGGAGAGACCATAGCTGTTCACGTTCTGTCCCAGGAGGGTAACCTCTTTGAAACCACGATCGTGCAGGTCGCGTACCTCTCTGAGGATGCTCTCTGCGTCACGGCTGCGCTCACGTCCACGAGTATAAGGTACGATGCAGTAGTGGCAGAAGTTGTTGCAGCCACGCATGATGCTCACGAAACCGCTCACTCGGTTGCCGCCGATGCGCTGAGGCACGATGTCGCGGTAAGTCTCGGTCTTCGAGAGCTCGATGTTGATGGCGTTGGTGCCAATCTCGCACTGTGCGATCATGTCTGGTAGGTTGAGGTAACTGTCTGGTCCGCAGACCAAGTTGGCATAGTGGTTCTGGATGAGGTCGTCCTTCACACGCTCTGCCATGCAGCCCAATACGCCGAGAATCACCTTCCTGCCCTTCTTCTGCTCGGCATGGAGGGTGTCCAGGCGATGATAAATCTTGTTCTCCGCATTCTCTCGAATGCTACAGGTGTTGAGGAAGATGGCATCCGCCTCTTCTTCCTTCTC
>DJSH01000053.1:0-7142 GCA_002440225.1 Candidatus Segatella violae | reverse complement strand
TCGATAAATAGTTTCTTCATTGTTCTAGATGAATTCTATTCGTTATAAAATATATAATAATGTTGTTGTTAATAATGTATTCTTGAGGAAGGAGCATTGTGCTCAACCATTCCCTTGGAGATGGGCATCAATATGAAGTAGACGATGATGCCCGAAACGAGTCCGGCCAAGGCGTCGATGAGATAATGTGCCTGGATGTAAACCGTTGCCATGCAGAGGAATATATAGAAAGGAAGCGTAGCATAGAGCAACTTGCGTTTGCCCGAATGCCAAAGCAAGAGCATGCAGACGGTGCTCACGCCCACGTGCGAACTAGGAAATGCCGCCGTAGGACGTTCGCCGGCAGCCTTGGCATCCTCTACGAGCTGATAGAATACACCATCGGTGTAGCCAGGTGTGGGCAGGCAGTCGGTATGGGTGTTGAAATAGTTGCCCAACGGTGGGAAGATTCCTTTGGCAATATCGTTGACACCTACAGCGTCATAATAGAAGGTTGGACCAGCCACAGGCACGTAGATGAAGACGATATAATAGATGAAGAAGCTGGTGAGCAACACGAACGCCGCCCGTTCCGACTCGTAATATCTAAAGAAGAAATAATAGAGTGTGACCAGTGCTATCATCGGGTAATACATGAAGTAGCCCATCGACATCAGCTCGCTCACCACAGCCCATGGCAGAGCCTTGGCAAAGTAGAGGGCTGGCTGGCATCCAAAGAGGTCTTGTTCCCAACCTGCGAAGATATGATCGAGATTGGGAAACATTCGGTTGATTTCGTAAGTGTCTGGATACCACCAGGCGAGCAATGCCATCTGCGCCATGATTCTCACCATCTTGGTCAGTCTACATGGCACCATTCGGTAAACCGCCCAAAGGGCAGCCGTCATGGCGAGCACCCTGAGTCGCCCCCAAAGCATAGCCTCGGGATTTACCAGTTTGGTATAGGTGAAGAGCATGGTGAGGAGTGTTATCGCCATGTAGCCCAGCATCACCCATTCCAGAGCAAAGAGACCTTTCTTCGGGTTCTTGTCTATCTTGAAATAATCTTTTATCACTTTCTCTTTGTTTAATTTACAGCCATCCGTTCTCCTTATACCATTTGATGGCGAGTTTCACGCCGCGTTCCAAAGGGTAGTGGGGATGGTAGCCCAGTTCGTCCATGGCTGGCTCGATGTCGCATCGCCAGTTGCGTTGCTTCAGAATGTTGTACTTGTCGTTGTTGAGCGCCGACATCTTGCCGGTCATCCTGCCGATGTACTCGCCCAGGAAGGTGACGATGCGCAACACCCATATCGGAGCCTTGATGCGCAGCATCCATGGATCGCCCAACTCCTTCTGTATCAAGTCGCTGAAAGTGGACGACTGATACACCTCGCCATCGCTGAGGAAATACTTTCTGCCGTTCATGCCGTGGTCGAGGGCGAGGAACACAGCCTGCACCACATCCTGTACGTAGACGAATGTGATGTCCTGTCGCTTGTAGCCCACAGCGAAGTCGATGTGTTGCTTGATGCTTTTTGCCATGAGGAAATAGTCTTTCTCTCGTGGACCATATACGCCAGTAGGGCGCAGGACAATATAGGGAAAATTGTTGCCGATGCTGTCGAGATAACGCTCGGCCTCCAACTTGCTCTTGCCGTAGGCCGTGTTGGGCTTAGGGGTGTCGTGCTCGGAGATTTCCTGGTATGGCTGTTCCTCACGGATGGCACCAAAGATGCTAAGCGAGCTGATGAATACAAATCGCTTGATTGGCATCTGAAGATGCATGATGGCAGCTACCAGATGCTTGGTTCCATCGGTGTTAACCTTATAGAAATCAGCAGCATGCAGGCACTTGGTGGCACCTGCAGCATGCACGATATAGTCGAACTCGTGTGGGGCGAGTTCTTTCTCAAGTTCTTCCTGTGAAGAAAGATTGAGATTGATGAAATGGATGCGCTCGTCTTGCAGATACTTCTTCGAACTGGTAGGACGCACTGCCGCCCAGGTCTCCATGCCTTGTCGCAAGGCTTCTTCCACGATGTAGCTGCCGATGAATCCCGACGCACCCGTTACTAGAATCTTCATTAATTAATTATGTAAAATTGCAATTTCGGCTGCAAAATTACAACAAAAAATTGAGTTTTCGGCTATATTCTGCCAAAAAACTTACTTTTAGTACCATACTTCTATCTGTGGAGTCTCATTCTTGTAGGCTGGCATACATCTACCGATGTTGGCGAGCACATACTGGGTGGCGATTACTTTCTCGTTGTAGTGTATAGCCTTTTCATATTTTCGAGTTTTAATTATACACTTACTATGAAGATAGATTCGCCACAAAGGTACGTCTTTTTGCTATTACGCCTCGTGCTGGCGCACGCCCATGCGAGCCTCCACCACGTTGACCACGTAGTCGCCCAGTTTCTCGCACTCCTGTATGATGTCCATGTACATCGTGCCGATGGCGTAGGTGTAGAGGTGGTTGTTCACGTCGTTGATGTTCTGGCTCTTCAACTGGTTGCGATAATTGTTGATTTCGTTCTCGATGTTGAAGGAGAGGTTGGCGTCGTTGTCGCCCTTGTGCCCCACGAGCGTGATGATCATCTGGGTGAGCGCCTGGTCGGTGAGCTCCATCATCTGGTGCATGTGCTCGTATTGGCTAGGGATGAAGTCTTCCTTGCCCTTGATGCGGCGGTTGATGGTGCGTGCGATGTTGTAGCAACTGTCGCCGATGCTCTCTATCTCGGAAATCTCGCGCAGCATGGCACGAATCTTTGCCTTGGTCTCGTCTGATAGGTGGGAGTCGCTCACCTGGTCGAGATACTTGGCTATCTCTATCTCCATGTTGTCGGAGATGCCCTCATATTTCTCGATGCGGGTGAAGAGTTTCACGAATTTGTCGGGATTGGTCTCGCCCAAGAGCTCTTTTACCATGCCAAACATGCGCTGGATGCGCTCGGCGAAGGAGTGGATTTCCTTCTGAGCCTCCAAGACGGAGATTTCCGGGGTCTTCATGATACCCGTCTGGATGAAGCGCAGGCGGAAGTCGTCCTCGTCGGCGTTCTTCTTAGGACGGATAATCTTGCACACCAACTTCTCTATCTGTGGGATGAACCATACGAGGATGAAGGTGTTGGAGAGGTTGAAGGTGGTGTGGAAGGCGGCGAGCACAAAGGAGAGCTTGGCGGCGTTGGCATAGAAGCCCGGGGCACCCTTCTCCATGTTTACGTCGTAGCCCACCCAGCCGCACACGAGGTTGATGAATGGCTTGAAGACGCAGAGTATCCAGAGCACACCGAAGATGTTGAACACCATGTGGGCCATGGCGGCTCTTCTAGCCTGCGTGTTGGCGGTGAGCGCAGCCACGTTACTGGTTACGGTGGTTCCGATGTTCTCACCCATCACGAGCGCAATGCCTTGATAGATAGGTAGTACGCCTGTGGAACAGAGTATCATCGTGATGGCCATGACGGCTGCCGAGCTCTGTACGCACATGGTGAGTATGCTTCCGATGATGAGGAAGACGATGGTGGTGAGAAAACTATGTGGGTCGAAACTAGCGAAGAAATCGAGCACTGGCTGGTTGTGGGCCAGGTCCATGTCGATGCCGGTTTGGCGTAAGGTTCCCAAACCTAGGAACATAAAGGATATACCGAAGATGAAATCGCCTACTATCTTGCGCTTCTTGCTATAGATGAGGATGATGGCAAAGAAGAAGGCTGGCCATACGAAGTCGGTGATGTTGAACGAGAATCCGGCGCTCATGATCCATGCGGTGAGCGTGGTTCCGATGTTGGCGCCCATGATGACCGAGATGGCCTGGGCAAGGGTGAGCAGACCTGCGTTGACAAACGAGACCGTCATCACCGTGGTGGCTGTGGAAGACTGTACCGCAGCCGTGATGAGCGTACCCGAGAGGATGCCCGTCAAACGATTGGTGGTCATCGTTCCTAACACATGGCGGAGCTGTGGTCCTGCCATCTTCTGCAAACTGTCGCTCATCGACTTCATACCGAACATGAGTAGGGCGAGTGCTCCGATAAGCCTAAAAAATATCCAAATCGACATATTATAACTTAATTTTTGTTGTCAAAATCACCAAGTTAACGAATTTCTTCGTACCTTTACCCGAAAGTTTTGATTTCTCTCTCCGAGTTGGTTCGGGAGGGGGATAGATCGTCTAACATTGTAACATAAACGTAACGCAAATGAAACAGATGATTCAAATCCGTTGCAAAAATAATAAAAAATCTCAAAAAGTCGCAATCGGAAGCACACTTTTTGATATTTTTTCTGATTTTGGCCTCAATATGGAGCACGGACCAGTGTCGGCTAGGGTGAATAACAAGGTTGAGGGCATGCACTTTCGGGTGTACAACAACAAGGACGTGGAGTTCCTCGACATGACCTCCGCCTCGGGGTCTCGTGCCTACACTCGCACGCTCTTCTTCGTGCTCTGCAAGGCGGTGAAGGATGTGTTCCCGTTCAGCCCCGACGTCATCATTGACATCCCGGTGTCGAATGGCTTCTACGTGGATGTGAAGCTCGACCGTCCTATCACCGACGAGGACGTGAACATGATACGTCGACGCATGGAGAAGATCATCGCCGACAAGATGCCTATCTGCCGATATGTGGTGCCTACAGAGGATGCCATCGCCCTCTTCGAGGAGAAGGGCGACGTGGAGAAGGTGAAACTGTTGAAGACCTCCGGTTCCATCTACACCACCTATTATAAGATAGGTGACTATGTGGACTTCTATTATGGCACGCTGCTCACCAACACCTCGCAGCTCTATCTCTTCGGATTGGAGAAATATTACGACGGCATGTTGCTGCGCATCCCTTCGCTCAAGAATCCCGACGAGCTGGGCGAACTGACCCGACAAGACAAGATGTTTGAGATTTTCAAGGAGCACCATCGCTGGCAAGACATCCTCGGCATCCGTACCGTGGGCGACTTCAACCAGGCGGTGGAAAAGGGCTTTGCCACCGACATCATTAATATCAGCGAGGCATTGCAAGAGAAGAAGATAGCTCAGATAGCCGAGGAGATAGCCCAGCGCAAGGGGGTGAAACTCGTATTGCTGGCGGGACCTTCGTCTTCGGGCAAAACCACAAGTTGCAAGCGACTTTCGATACAGCTCGCCGTGAACGGACTGAAACCTTTGCAGATTTCCCTCGACGATTATTTCGTAGATAGGGAGAGAACACCGAAGGACGGGAACGGCGAATACGACTACGAGAGCATCTATGCGCTCGACCTCGACTTGATCAACGAGCAGTTTAACGCTCTCTTCCGTGGCGAGGAGGTGGAATTGCCGAAATACGACTTCCAGAGCGGCAAGAGCAAGAAGAGTGGCAAGAAGCTGAAGATGGCGCCGAACAATGTGCTGGTGGTGGAGGGCATCCATGCCCTGAATCCAGAACTTACCTCGCATATCCCTAACGAGCAGATATTCAGGGTGTATGCGTCGGCATTGACCACCATATTGCTTGACAATCATAACTATATCCCGACTACAGACAACCGCCTTCTTCGTCGCATCATCCGCGACTACAAGTATCGTGGCGTTTCGGCACAAGAGACCATCCATCGTTGGCCTTCGGTGCGTGCGGGAGAGAACAAGTGGATCTTCCCGTTCCAGGAGAACGCCGACGCGATGCTGAATACGGCGATGCTCTACGAGCTGGCGGTCATCAAGACGCAAGCCGAGCCGCTGTTGCAGCAAGTGCCGGAGAATTGCGAGGAATATGCCGAGGCCTATCGCCTCTTGAAGTTCCTGAAGTATTTCAAGGGAATACCTTATAATAATCTGCCTCCTACATCGCTATTGAGAGAGTTCTTGGGTGGCAGCTCGTTCCATTACTAATTGAACGAAAATTTATTTCTACCTGTATGGTTGGAGTGCTATTAGGCGTAGTTTTGAATCCTGCCTAGTTAGGGCAGGAGACTGCCTAGGTTGGGGCAGTTTTCTGCCTAGGTAGAGGCAGTAAATGAAATGTGGCGACGTAATTCGGGTTACGTCGCCACATCCTTTTCGTTGTGTTATTCCTTTCGTAGTATTATACTTTTGCATTTCTACTTCACACTACACCCGGCAATGTGTAAATCGCTGTGCTGTAGATATTTATCTGGTGTGTAGTGTGCTTGCTCACACTACACCCACACTACACCCCACTACACCCCCTTCTCATCATGCTGAAGGTGTAGTGTGGTGTAGTGTTGGTGTAGTGTCAGTCGTAATATTACACCACCTTAACCATTTGATTATTAGCTTGATACAGAGCTGTGGTGTAGTGTGTAGTAGATTCCGTATTTTTATAGCTTGCTACCGTAGCAGAGGTCGCCGGCGTCGCCGAAGCCAGGCACGATATACTTGTGCTCGTTCAGGCCCTCGTCGATGCTGGCACACCAGATGGTGGTCTTGTCGTCAGGGAACGTCTTCTTGATGTGCTCGATTCCCTCTGGCGCAGCCAGCACGCAAGCCACGTGGATGTGCTTAGGGTGTCCCTTGGTGAGGATGGCCTTCAATCCCATCTCCATGCTGATGCCCGTGGCGAGCATAGGGTCGGCGATGATGAGCGTCTTGCCCTCGATCTCTGGAGTGGCGAGATACTCGATGTGCACGCCCACCTCGGTGTGGCTCTCGTTGGTATACTCACGGTAAGCGCTCACGAAGGCGTTGCCCGAGTGGTCGAAGATGTTGAGAAAACCTTGATGGAACGGAAGTCCGGCACGGAAAATGGTGCCAATGACAATCTTGTCGGTCGGAAGATCGACTTGGGCTACGCCAAGTGGAGTAGTCACCTTGGTGGATTGGTAATCGAGAGTCTTTGAAATCTCAAAGGCCTCATACTCACCGATTCTCATGATGTTGTTGCGAAAGAGAAGTCGGTTCTTTTGATAGTCGCAGTCACGCATCTCTGCCAGGTAACGGTTGATGATGCAGTTGTGCTCGCTCAGATTGTTAATTTCCATTGTCGTAGTTTTTATGCTATATTTTTTGCCTAAATTTTTGCAAAGATAATAAGTATTGGGGAAACTACAAAATGTTTGGGGCATAAAATTGCAAGGAGCTTCGTTTTTTTTCTTCAAGTTGCCTCATGCGCCCTGTGAAATGAAAGCGGGCTGTAAGCCCAACAGCACCTAGCCCAGG
>DJSH01000025.1:3782-5848 GCA_002440225.1 Candidatus Segatella violae | reverse complement strand
CGTGCCTAAAGTGACCGCTTACGATTGTTTTCGCCTGATTTTTGAGATTTCTCATCGATTTTCTTTGCGGTTCCGAAAGAAAGTCGTATATTTGCAAGCGAAAGAAATAAATTAATAGGAGATAAGAATATGAATACAGCGATATTATCAAATGGCGTAAGCTATTATATTCCTCAGTCAGACCTGTCGTTCTTCACGGAATTGGCTGAAAGGATGAAATGGCAAATTGTTGGTGCGGCAAAGAAAGTAGTCTGCCCTGCATCTACAAAATCATGGGTTGACGATTTCGCAGGCAAATGGCAGGATGAACGCTCTACCTCACAAATTATCAAAGATATTCATTCTGCACGGACGGCAAATACTGAAATTGCGTTATGACAGGTTATTTGTTAGATACGGATATTGTGGTATTCCTTTTTAGAAACAAAAAAGGAATAGCCAAGCATTTGTCTTCATTAGAACCTGAGCAGATTTATATTTCCGAGGTTACTGTAGCGGAATTGGAGTATGGTAACTATAGAAGTGGCAGATATGAGGAAAATCGGAGAATACTGGAACATTTTCTTTCGTGTGTAAATGTCGTTCCTTTTTCTGAAGCTATTTCTTTATATGCCAAAGAGCGTTATCGATTAAATTCTCTAGGAATGGGTATTGAGGACTTTGATTTGTTGATAGGCTGTAGTGCTGTGGCTAAAGGTTTGGTAATGGTAACCAATAATGTGAAGCATTATTCGAGAATAGAGGGAATTGAGATAGACAATTGGGTAAAATAAAAATCCGTGAGATCCGTGAGATTCGTGTGAAACCCCAAAAAATAATCATTACTTTCGGAAAACACAATATCTAGTTAAGATTATTCATTAGAATCTGAAAAGAACCGTGGTTGTTCTGGTAGCGGAAGCTGCTGGAACAGCTAGGGTATTGTATTTATGTTTTCACAAAATACAATAATGATACAACCAAAGATTTCTGTAGTGACGGTATGCTATAATGCCGTCAATGACATAGAGAAAACGATTCTCTCTGTCATTAACCAAACGTACCCCAACATCGAGTACCTCATTATTGATGGTGACTCGACGTATGGTACGTAAGAATACGGTGAACTCCGTATTGCACGCCTAGATAAAGTTTCGTACCTTTGCACCGTGATTTAAAATAATTCAAATTATGGTACAGGAACAACTGAAAATAATATGGATGAAGCATTGGGTAGTGTAACTAAAGAGTTAGGACTTGGTGACGAAGATGTTCAGTTGTTGGAGCAGATAGTTCTAAAGTATGGTAGTAAGTCGCAGAATTATCTTATCTTTTTGACCCATTCTGAGCAACCTTGGTGTGAGATGCGTGAGGGTTTGAAACCTTACGAGCGTTCGACTACGCCTTTGTCGCTGGACACGATGTATCGCTATTATGCTGAGCGTCATGCCAAAAATGTAGAACGCAGAAAAGAAAAGGTACAGGCATGAGCATAGAAATTTTTGATGAAGACATCGAGCAGTTGCGAGATGATTTAGCTGCCGTTCCTTGGAATGTCATCAGCAATGATGATGTTCGCAATTCTTGTCAATTACCTATTCGTATTAGCTATGAATTTGGGGATTACAGATGGGCAACCTATTATCTTTCATTTTGGGCTATATACAGATAAAAAACATATGGCTTCGAGAGAAACTGGTGTGCGTGCTCCACGTATCTATTTTATGCAAGGATTGTATGGAGTCATTTATCCTCTTTTCTTCGATCCCTATCATGAAATTACAAAATAATGGATTAAACGCATGACTATGGACTGCCTTTTGATTGACAGGATGATTCCTACCGAGCATGCCAATCTCTCAGAGAAGCACACGAAGCAGCTGCTGCTGAAGGACTTCGAGAGTCCGTTTGAGTATTAAGACAATGGCAGGTAGGAGAGTATAAGATCTTTCGCAAAATCGTTGAAATTCATTAACGAGAGTGTTAAATATGTATTAGGCGTTTGTAATTTTTTGGCCTTTTTCCTTGGTGGTGATGTGGATGAACAAGTAATAAGCAATGAAAGAGCTCAAACTATTTGATTATCA
>DJSH01000025.1:1042-3776 GCA_002440225.1 Candidatus Segatella violae | reverse complement strand
GAGGACATGGTGAAGCGAGTGCAGGAGGCATTCAAACATCATGATGCTGTGATGAGGAGATGATGAAAATAATCAACCATGAGCGCCAGCAGCAGATGATTATGGACACCTATGGCTATCAGATTGTAGAAGATGAAAAAGGCCTGAAAGGCATCAAGGACAAGGACGGCTATGTGATATTGGATTGTCTCTATAAGATGATAGAAGTGACCAACGATGGCTTTGCCTACTGCTACATCAGGAAGAAGGCCGGACGGAAAGAATGGTTTGACTTGCGGAATGGGCTTTGGTTCTTGAAGAAACCTCAAAGCGTGAGATTGCTTGGCATCGACTTTTGCACGGAGGATGGCAAGAAACTCTATCCTCGCATCCGATCGAAATTCATTGACGAGAAGGCCTTTCTGACGGTGAAGACCTTGGAACTGCAAGTGGGGACTGGACTGAACTGGAAACGAAGATTCATTCCGTGGGATGAACCGAACAAGGTGTATTACTATAAGGAAGGCGTAAATGACCTAAGACTGTACTATGACGATGAGGAGAATTGTGTGGCACAGGAGAATATGGGTAGTCAGCTGTTATCGATACCCTCAGAAGAGTTTATGGAGAACTTCTGTCATCAGTGCGCCGAAAGGTATGAGAAGGAACAGGCGGAACGTAAGGAAATGGAAAGAACAGCCGAGCATTATGACACCTTTTCCAGTACAAAAGACTTGAAGAAAGAGGGGCAGATGGAGAGAGACAGTATCGTATATATCAAGTGTTTCTCCAATCAAAAAGAAGCCAGGATAGACATTGCGACAAATAAAATCTTTCTGTCAAAACCGTCCACATTCAAACGTGGATTTGTGAATTTGGTGAAAGAAGGCGACTGGTGCTATATCAGAAATATTCCAGGGCTAGCAGATACCCCATTCAGGCAATGGGAAATTAGGGCTGACGATAATATCTGCGTCATCAACAACGAGTTCTTGTTTGTGAAGGAAGAACCTCGCATCTGCTTCAAAATTTACATAAAGACAGATGACTTCTCCTATTTTTTGGTGAAAGAGTACAGCAAGTATAGTGACATGGATAAATAAACGGAAATTCAAATCATACAAATTGAAGGAGAAAAACTGAAAATGATAAAAAACGGAATGCCCTACCAACCTTTTGTGTGGAGGAGATTTTCGGCATATAGGCATAGGTGGGATTGAACAAGTACTTGAATGGCAGGTAAGGGAGTGAGAAAACTCTCTTGCCTGCCATTTTGCGTTTTACCCCCTTCAGATAAAAGATAAAGTTTACTAAAGTAATGGGTAATTCTTGGACATATAGAATAAAAATCTCCGTATCGTGATAAATGTACTAAAATCTGTTAATAATCAGGCAAAGTCCCATTTTATTGGTACTTTTGCAAGAAAATTCTTATGATACTAAGCCAATTTGACAAACGTTTCCCAACAGAAGACTCTTGTATTGAGTACTTTAAAGAAATTCGCCTACAAAATGGGATTAAGTGTCCTGAATGTGGCGAAGAAACCAGAAAATGACTAAAAGGCCGTAAGGCATTCCAATGCCCCAAATATGGATGTAGTATCCCACTAACGAAGGGAACAGTCATGGAACATAGTAAGCTTCCTTTACGCACTTGGTTTTATACGATGCACTTAATGACCTCTATCAAGCAAGTGTTATCAGCAAAGGAAGTGCAATATCAACTTGGTGTAGCCAAATACGAACCCGTATGGTTGATGATGATGAAGCTGAGAAGTATCATGGGTAAGCGAGATGCTATTTATCAGTTGTCACGAGAGGTTGAACTTGATGAAGCATTTTTCCCAATTCGCACTCCAGAAGAAGCAAGAGGCGAAACTATAAAACGAGGTGCAGGTAGTCAAATGAAAGCCAAGGTGCTTGTAGTTGTAGAGAGCAAGCCTGTTGATGAAGTCCTCTTGGAGTATATGAAGAGGAATACCGCAAAAGCTATAGAGAAAGCTTCCAAACTCGCTGTCAAAGCTAAAAAACAAACAGTTGCAAAGATCGTACATTACATCAAAATGTTTGTACTGGATAACCTCACAGCACCTGTTATTGACCAAATAGTACAACAACATATCGACAAGGACACCATGATTATAACGGATGGTTCTTCTTCTCATATAAACTTCAAGGACTATTTCAAGAAGCACGTTCCCTATACAGAGTATGATGTAGATAAAGTTGTCAAGACTAATCTTCCGTGGGTACATATTGTCATAGGGAGATGTAGAAGCGGAATAGAAGCAATACATGGTGAGGTCGATAGGCAATTCTTGCAACTTTATCTTAATGAGTTTTGTTGGAAATTCAATAGAAGATTCTTTAGGGATTCTAATAATCCTAAGTATGACCTGTTTGACAGACTAGTGAGAATTGCAGCATGTTACACCTCTGACATAAAATGGAGAGGCTGCTCGCAACCCGAAGAAATCGTTTAACATACGTTAGTATATTTATCACGATACGGAGATGATTTTTGTGGTCATGTTCCTAAGTAGTCTCCACTCGAATACCTCCCTGGATGCAGCCTCTGTTTCTGGAAAACAGGCAGCTTCCAGAGAGGTGATTTCATCAAGGTCTGCTATCGTGGCCGTTCTGATGATTTCCTTATCCATAAGTTTTATCCCAAGATTTGGCTGGCATGTTCCTTGACCTTGATCTCCTTAGGGCCGATGATGCGAGTGATGACACCATTCTCATCAGCGATGAA
>DJSH01000025.1:0-1009 GCA_002440225.1 Candidatus Segatella violae | reverse complement strand
TGGTGCGGAATACGCCCATTGAAACTCGGCCGTACATCTTCTTCTCGCCATATACACCGAGTTCTGTAACTAAGGCTTTCTCTGTATCGCAGATGAGCGGGAAAGGCAGGTTGTTCTTCTCGATGAACTTCTTGTGGCTCTTGGCATCTTGTGTGCTCACGCCAATGACAACATAGCCCTCTACGAGAAAACGCTCGTAGTTGTCACGAAGGTTGCAAGCCTCGTTGGTGCATCCTGGGGTGGAGTCGCGAGGATAAATGTAAAGCACTACCTTCTTGCCACTCAACTCGGCAAGCGTCCACTCTTTTCCGTCCTGGTCAATGCCAAGAACTTCTGGTAATTTCTGTCCTACTTCCATAATCGTAAATCTTTAATAATCTGTAAGTTTATATTTATTTCTTGATGAAGTGAGGATGAAGTTCATCCCCATAATTTGAATCATATCTGAATCCCTCCAGTTCGAAGCCTAATATGTCGGATAGTTGGGAAATCTGATGCTGAATGATATACCTCGTCATGGCTCCGCGGCAACTCTTGGCATGGACGGACACCATCTTGATGGTGTCACCCTTATCGACATAAAACAAAGGCTGTATCACCTTCACCTCTTGGCAAACTCGCTTCCAGTCGAAGAGATGCTCAAACTCTTCGGTGGCTAGATGAATGAGAATGCCATCGTCTGCCTTCACTGCATCAATCAGCATATCCGTGAGATAAGGCTTCCAATAGGCAAAGAGATTCTTGTTCTCGGCAGCTTCCAGTTTCACCTTGCCCTCCATTCGGTAAGGGTGAATCATGTCCAAAGGGCGCAACAACCCATACAGGAAAGAAGTGATGAAGAGATGCCTTTGAGCAAAGGTTAAGTCATCTTGGTTAAAGCTGTTAGCTTTGAGATACTTGTAAGCCTGGCCAAAGTAGGCAAGGATGGCAGGCAACTGCTCTTTCTCGTTCCAGAAGCTTTGGTATCGCTGTTGGTTCTCCAGGGCAATGGCGTGGCTGCACTTTAGTT
>DJSH01000022.1:27913-44187 GCA_002440225.1 Candidatus Segatella violae | reverse complement strand
TTTTCACTTGCGAAACTTTAGTCAATAAGGATAAAGAAATTTGAGTGTGAAGGCACACAAGGCAGCAATACACTAGCAAACCAAACAAAAAGGGCGGAAAAACAAACTGTTAACTGTTGACTCTGTTAACTTGCAGTTTGCTTTTTAGCCCTTTTTAAAGCCTTATCCTTCCGCAGAGCACAATGCCTTCAGCTTATCCACTAGATACAATGGAACGTTGAGCAAGTCATCATCTTTCCGCATATTAAGCGTGGAGAGGCGGATGGAGAGCTGGGGAGCATATTGCTTGCGATAATATGCCAAGCTCTTCGCCGTAACGTTCTTGTTAGCCTTCACTTCCACTGGAATAATCCACCCTGCATCTTGCAACACGAACTCAACCTCCGCCGTATTGCCGGAAGTCCAATAATAATGCTGATTGCCATACTGACGAACCAAAGCTTGCAAGACATAATTCTCCGCCATCACCCCCTTGAACTCCGTGAAGAGATTGTCGCCCATCAGTATCGTCGAGGCATCCAAGTCAAACTTACGCCCTAACAATCCCACATCGTTGAGATACAACTTGAAGGCATTGCTCTTCTTATAGGCAGACAAAGGCAAGCGAGGTGTTTCTATCGCTGAGACTCGATGTACCAAACCTGCCAAACACAACCATTCGATAGCTCCCTCATACTCACGAGCCCTGCCACCCTTCTGCACATCACCATAACGGAACTTCTTGTCTTCACGAGCCAACTGGTCTTGCAAGTTTCCCCAAACCTGGAACACACGAGGAATATCCTTGTTGCTGATATGCTTGGCGAAATCCAAGGAATAAGACTGAAGGATGGCATATTGCACTACCCTTACTTCTTCCCACGAACGAGTATCGAGGTAGGTACTGACCGCCTCAGGCATACCTCCTATCACAAGGTACAACTTATAAGCATCTATCAACTGCTGATGCAGCACTTCGGGCACAGCCATCACCTTGTCTATCATCTGATAGGAGCGATAGAGACGCTCATCGCTCACCCTAAGATACTCCGTAAACGAAACGGGATAAAGAGTCATAAAATCGACCTTTCCCACAGGAAAAGACGCTCCCTTACGATTGAGAGCCACCCCCAAGAGCGAACCAGCGCACACTACCGCATACTCTGGCGCATCCTCGCAAAAGTACTTCAAACTATTTAGTGCCTCATTACACTCTTGTATCTCATCCAGGATGATGAGTGTAGAAGAGGAAGAAATAGCCTTCCCCATCATCATCTCCATGGATTTGATGAGTTTCATGGGTTCCTTGGTTCGCTTGAAATCTTCCTTGACGGCTGGCATTGTATCGAAGTTGATGTAAACCACATCCTCGAAACATTCCTTGCCAAACTTCTTCAATGCCCACGACTTGCCCACTTGGCGTGCGCCTTGCAACACCAATGGTTTGCGACGAGGATTCTCTTTCCAAGCCTTTAATCTGTCTATTATTTCTCTTTGTATCTCTGCCATTATCTTATCCTTAATATAATTTTTCGGCAAATATACACATTTTCAATATCAAAAAGTGGCAAACTTGCACATTTTTAATATTAATTATACGTAAACATCGACTTATTCTAAAAAAAAGGCGGAAAAACAAGCTGTTAACTGTTGACTCTGTTAACCACAGCTTGCTTTCCCGCTCTTTACTATTTTACGAATTTATTTTTATTCATTCAGCAGTTTCTCTGCCATCGCCTTGCCCAGTGCCTCGCACTGCGCCTTGACCTCTGGCGTAATCGCCTGCTTCATATCCACAGGCTCGCCCACTGGCTCGAAGTGCAATCTCGTGTCGTTCCACTCCTGAATCTTAGCTACTGCCTTGCTTGCCCAGCAATGGGAGCCAAACCAGCCTAAAAGGTGGTTCTTGATGTCCTTGTTGGCGAGTTCGGAGAGGAAGGTCTCCATCTCGTGATAAAGACCGGCATTGTAGGTAGGAGCACCTACTATCAAGCCCTTGTAGCGGAAGATGTCGCGGAGGATGTAACTGTGATGTGTCTTCGAGATGTTATACATCACGATATTCTTCACGCCAGCCTTGCTTGCCGCACGGGCGATAATCTCAGCCATGCGCTCGGTGTTGCCGTACATCGTGCCGTAGCAGATAACGAGGCCTGGCTCTGTCTCATACTTAGACATCTTGTCGTACATACCGATTACCTTCTCGATGTGCTCATGCCATACAGGTCCGTGGGTAGAACAAATATAGTCCAGCTCCACGCCAGCCAACTTCTTCAGGGCGTTCTGCACAGGTACGCCATACTTGCCCACGATATTCGAATAGTAGCGAACCATCTCCAACCAGAAGCTGTCGCAATTAATCTCTGTATCGATGACACCACCATTCAAGGCACCGAAACATCCGAAGGCATCGCCCGAGAAGAGCACCTTGTTCTTGGCATCGAGCGTCACCATCGTCTCTGGCCAGTGAACCATCGGGATGAGCACGAAGCTCAGCTCGTGGTTGCCAAGGCTCAAAGTCTCGCCGTTCTTCACCTCCACCACGTCGTCGGTAACGCCATAGAAGCCCTGGAGCATACCGAGCGTCTTCTTGTTGCCCACAATCTTGATGTTAGGATAGTACTTCTTGATGAGGGCGATGGAGCCGCTATGGTCAGGCTCCATGTGGTTGATGATGAGGTAGTCGATAGGACGGTCGCCGATGACTTCCTGAATGTTCTCCAGAAACTGGGTGAAGAAATCCACCTCCACGGTATCCACCAAGGCCACCTTCTCATCGTCGATGATATAGGAGTTGTAGCTCACTCCGTTTGGCAAAGGCCAGAGGCCCTCGAAACGATGCTTGTTGCGATCGTTCACACCTACGTAATAAATTTTATTTGTAATTTCTGTCATAGTTTGTTTGTTTATAATATTCTTTCTCTAACCTTGCTTACTCGGCGGATTACAAATCCGCCGAAGCCTTCGTTCCCCCTACAAATATCAACTGTTAACTGTTGACCTGTTAACGAAGTTCTTTCTTCTTTTTCTCACCGAAGTCCTTCGACACGTAGTTGTAGATGTCCTTGCAGCACTCGGCGGAGAACTCCTGGGCTGATTTCAAGAGACTATCCCATTGCGCCTCGGTCAAGCCTCGGTCGATGTCCTCGCGGGTGATTCCGTCCTTGATGAGTCCGAACACGAAGCCAGCGTTGAAGTTATCGCCAGCCCCGATGGTGCTCACGGTCTTCATCTTCTCCGAAGGATAGCTCTTGGCAAAACCATTCTCGGCACGCACCTCCACAGGCTCAGCGCCCTGGGTGCAGATGAACTTCTTGCAGTAGAAGCTAATCTCGGCATTATACACCTTGTCGGCCTCAGGTTTCTTGTAGAGGATACCGAAGTCCTCGTGGCTTCCACGCACGAAGTCGGCATACTCCAGGTTCTCTATCAAGTTAGGCGTAATCTTCATGATTTCGTTCTGATGAGAGGCACGGAAGTTCACGTCGTAATAGATGATGGCACCATGCTCCTTGGCATACTCCAGGAATCCCGCCACCTGGGGGCGAACCACTGGGTTGAGGGCAAAGAAGGAGCCAAAGAGCACGATGTCGTTCGGTTGGATGTCGGGAGTGGAGAACTCCAGTTGGTCGTGTGGATGATCCTTGTAGAAGATGTAGTCGGCATTGTTCTGCTCGTCGAGGAAAGCCAACGAGATAGGCGACTTCGACTCTGGGAAGATGCTCACGTCGTCGGCATTCACCCCATTGTCTCTCAAGAACTGAATTACATATTCGCCGATGCGGTCATTGCCCGCCTCGCTGATGAACGAGCAGTTCACTCCCGATCGCCCCAACGAGATGAGGGCGTTGAACGATGAGCCACCTGGCACAGCCTCTATCGGCTTGCCGTTCTTGAAGATGATGTCGAGAACGGTCTCTCCTATTCCTATTACTTTGCGCATTGTATTTTTGTATCTTTGACTTTTATTTTCTTCTCTACTTATTATTATGGGAGCAAAGATAAACCTTTTTGTCGATAAATCAAAATAATTAGCCTAATATTTTGGATAAATTACATTTTCGATGTAACTTTGCAGGCGAATTGAACACAATGATGAAATACAATACTTATACTTTAAAGAACGGACTCCGCATCATCCACCTGCCATCGGACAGCAAGGTGGTGTATTGCGGCTATCAGATTAACGCTGGCACCCGAGACGAGGAGCCGGGCGAAGAGGGACTGGCCCACTTCTGCGAGCACGTCACCTTCAAGGGCACCGAGCGACGCAAGGCTTGGCACATTCTCAACTGCCTGGAGAGCGTGGGAGGCGACCTCAACGCCTACACCAACAAGGAGGGCACTGTGTATTATGCCGCCATCCTCAAGGAGCACATCGCCCGTGCCGTGGATTTGCTCTCCGACATCGTGTTCCACTCGGTCTATCCGCAAGCGGAAATCGACAAGGAGGTGGAGGTGATTTGCGATGAAATCGAGAGTTACAACGACTCGCCAGCCGAACTGATATACGATGAATTCGAGAATATTCTCTTCAAGGGCACGCCGCTGGGACATAATATCCTGGGCACCACCCAACAGGTGAGAGCCTTCAAGACGGAGGATGCCCTGAGGTTTACCAAGAAGCTCTATCGACCCGACAATGCGATATTCTTCGCCTACGGCGGCATCGACTTCAAGCGACTGGTAAAACTCTTGGAAAAAGCATCGGCGGATTGCAAATCCGCCGAAACGCCTACGGATTCAGCTGTGTCATCTGTGAAATCTGTGGGACTTAAAAATAATTCACCTGTGGGCGACATCGAGGGCCAGACCATCGTGATGGAGAAGAACACGCATCAGGCGCATGTGATGATTGGCACTCGTGCCTACGATGTACACGACGACCGGCGAATGCCGCTCTATCTGCTCAACAACATCCTGGGCGGTCCGGGCATGAACGCCAAGCTCAACCTCGCCCTCAGAGAGCACAACGGACTGGTCTATACCGTGGAGAGCACGATGGTGGCTTATGGCGACACAGGCTCTTGGAGCATCTACTTTGGATGCGACGAGCATGACGTGAAACGATGCCTGCGACTGGTGCGCCGCGAACTAGATAAGTTGATGGAGAAACCCCTGAGCGAGGCGCAATTAAGAGCCGCCAAGAAGCAGATAAAGGGCCAGATTGGTGTGGCTTGCGACAACCGAGAGAACTTCGCCCTCGACTTCGGCAAGAGCTTCCTGCACTATGGCTGGGAGAAAAATGTTGATAGGCTCTACGAGCAGGTAGATGAAATCACCAGCGAGCAGATGCTAGCCGTGGCGAAGGAGCTTTTCAACAAAGATAGGCTTACCACGCTGATTTTCAAATAAGGAAGTATAAGAATTCGAACTGTTAACTGTTGACTCTGTTAACGGTTCGTTTTCGTTTGGACATTCCCGAACCTCGTTCTCACACTGATAGGAAACAAGATTCCAAGAAATCTAAACGCCTCGTTTTCACACAGATACAGAACAAAGGGGAACGAAAAAGAAACGAAAAAAGGGCACAAAAAAAAGGAGCCTCAACAGCTCCCATCCATCGTCAGGAAAGCCCATTTGGCTCTCCATCTTTTACTCGGAAGCCCCATTGGCTTCCTACTGCGTTAAAAACTCGGAGTCTTCAAATGTCATTCGACTCCATTCTAAAACTAACTAATAACCTAAAAACCTTTTGCAGTGCGGCTTATTAAGCCAACTTGTTGCTTATTGCACCAACCTCAGCTACCATAGCTACAACCACTGCGAAAATCATTCCTAATACTAACATAATCTTTTCCTTTCTCTAATCATTAATTTTGATTCAGCTCCTGCGAGGGAGCATCCTCAAGTTATCCTTTTAAATCTTTACCTTTAATTTCTTTGCCTCTTGCGAGGCTTTCTTTGCTTTCTCTATAGCGAGTAGCTTACTTGCAGCTGTTGATGCCGAGGTTCATACCTGCACATGCGATTGCTGCGAATGCTACTACTGCTACTGTCATAATCCCGAATGTCATCATAATCTTTTTCCTTTCTCAATCTTTAAACTAACACCATCCTCGATTTCATCAAGCGTTGTCTCTTTCGAGTCGCCTCTCGAATCCATCTCAGAAGTTATCCTTTTTACTAATCTTTTATCCTTCTTTCTTCTTTTCGAGTGCAAAGGTAATGCCTTTTGTGTGCGCACACAAATATTTTAGGCATTTTCTTTCGAATATCGCTGATTTCTTGATTTTGGTCAAGAAGAGACGGAAAAGAACTGCCAAAATCGCCTCTTTATGAGACATCTTGGCAGTTCCCTTGACACTTGATGCACTAAAACAGTGCATCAAGCTTGACACCATATGTCCTAAAACAGGACATCACACTTTCAAGCCGCCACGCCTGGCGTGCCATAATGACCATATTTGGCGATGAAGCGCTCGGTCTTCGAATAGGTGCCATCCATGTTCTTCACGATGTGCCCACGCTTCACCCACATGGAGAGCAAGCTCGCCAAGCGGCCCTTCTTGCCATGAATCAGGTACACCTGCTCTATCTCCACCGCCGTGAAGGTGTCGGGCACGAACACCAAGAGGTTGCTAGGGCCTGCATGGCACACGTTGCGATGGTCGCCATCTATCGCCTCCTGCATCTGGTTGCCGAAGAAGCGCATCTTGCACCACAGGTCGTACATCACGCTCCACTTGACGAAGTCGTCCATCGACTTCTCCCACTTCTCGCCATTGGCCAGATAGAGCACCATCGCGCGACGATAGCCGTTGGCCAAGGCACGCTTGGCAAACTCGGCGTAGGCCTTGTTGTCGGCAAGCTGGGCGGTCTCCATGATGTCTGCCTCCAGGCGCTCAGCCAGCTGGCGAGCCTTCCTGCAATCTACGAAGCCATAAGCACCATTCAGACGCTGGATATACTCGTGGAGCTGCGACTTAAACTCGGCGTCGTACTCGCCCACCACTGGGCGTGGCGCAAAGTCGGGACGAATGATGGTGGAGAGCGACAGGCGGCTCACGGCTCCATCGGCCACCTCACGAAGCGAGAAAAACTTCTGGGTGACGGCGATGGTGGAGCTGGCGTTCCAGTTGAAGCGGGTCTTCACTCGGGCGGTGACGCTCTTGGTGCCCACGCGCTCCTGGCCGTCCTCCGAGTTGTCCCAGCAGAGACGGATGAGCTGGCTAGGGTCGTTGAACTTCTTGAGCATGTCCACCTCGTCCATCTTGCAGTAGAGGTAGGCGTTGCCAGCCTTCTGGGCGTCGTCGAGACGCTGGATGTAAGCGGCACGGGTGAGGTCGGGCGATACGATGCGGATGCAGATGCCCTCGGGGCGCACAGGCTTCTTCTTGTTGTCGCCCATGGTGTTGACCTCGTCCTTCCAGTCTTGCTCCTTCTGGCGGTTCACCTCGTCCTGCTGAGCCAAGTCTTGGATGATGCAGTCGATAGGTCCGTTGACGAGCGATTTGCCCGAAGACATAGGAGCCACCAACAGGTTCATCATCGCCGCCTCGTGCAGCTGATTGTCGATGTATCGGAAGTTCACGCCCTTGAGATGGGCGGCAAGCGGAGGGAACACAGCCATCGCCACGGCTGGTTTGAAGTCGGCAGGCACCTTGCTGGTGAGCAGCTTGATGAGCTTAGGCAGGCGGGCAGGCATCTGGGGAGGCACGTCGGCGTAGATGCCCGCCTTCTCGGTGGCTTGCTGGGCGATGAATCGCTTGCGAGCCATCTCTATGGCTTGCTTTACCAACTGGGGCATCTGTGGCGACTGAGCCACCTTGCAAGCGCTCTCCACGGTAGGGAAAGCCTTGCTCTCATCCTCGCCGAAAATCAAGATGACCTGCTTGATCCACTCCGCTTCGCTATCGCAGATGTAGCGCAGCAGGCAAGCCTCACGATAGATGAAGTTGTTGCGGTTGCCTTGGGCTGGTGCTCCGCCCATCAGCTCCACCAGGGCCTTGACGATTTCCTCGTATGGCACGCCCTCGTAGGTCTGATCGTATTGCTTCTGCTGGGCAGCCCTGCGCGCCTTCTCCTCCTCGGTTTCGATTGGCTCGAAATCGACGGTTGGAGTCCCCTTGCTATTCAAGTCGAGCGGACGGCCGTCGATGTCGAGGCCTCTCTTGCGATAAGCCTCACGACGCTCTGCGATTTCCTCATCGCTCAGGCGCTTGTACCAGTCGTCGGCAGTATAGATTTGGCTGGCGTGGTCGGTGATGAAGATGATGCGCTCGGGGGTGATGCAGCTAGGGTCTTCGGTGGCGAGGATGAGCTTGCAGAACTGGCTCTGCGCCTCGGCGATGGTCATTCCCACGGGGATGCGGATGTCGATGTGCGCCTTGTTGCGAGCCGAGCGTTCGATGTGCAGCACCTTGCCTCTCCAGAGCTCGATGTCCTCGGGCTTGAACATTTTATCGCGGAAGAGGACTTCCATATCCCCATCGTTGAAGCCATTCAGAAGCAGGGCTCTCTTCACAGCCACCTCCACCTCGTCGGGGTTGTCGATGTCTACGGTGGTCTGGAAGGTGAAAGCCTCGGCATCTATCGCCTTCTGGGCACGATGGTCGTCCTGGAAGTGGAAATAGTGAGGCGAGCGGAACGGGAGCTGCTTCTTCAAGCCCTCGACTTGTTTGGCGAGTTGCTTGTAGGCGTCAGTCTGCTTGATGGCCTGCATCTTTATGAAGAGGTCATTCTCGTCCTCGCCCTCCTTCTGCTCTACCACGAGCATGAGGTTCTGCTTCTGGGTGAGGTCACGAATCTGCCCCACGAGCTGGGCAAGCCAAGGTTGCTTGGTCAGTTCGGTGTAGTAGTCGAGGAGATAGGTTGAAATCTGCCCCTTGTTGCCGTTGCGGTTGCTGTTCATGGCGATGAGACGGCTGCTCATCTGCTTGCACTGGTCGTAAGATAATTTCTTTTCCATAATTTTAAAGTTTTAAGTGTTTTACAATAATCGTTTTTAGCGATCAATCTAGCATAAGACTAAATCGGCCGCAAAGATAACACGATTTTTTCCAACTTCCAAGTTTTGGCTTGCAGAGTTATGTTAAACGGGATTAACACTTTAAAATAACCGTATGTCTTATTGATTATCGAACCGACAAAACATTGCAAAGTTTGAAAAACGTCAACAGAGTTAACAGTTAACAGTTCTTATTTCGATGGTCTCCCCCTCCTGCGTACCTTATTATATAATAATATATATATATTTCTTTTATAATAGGGTGTGGGGTATGCAAAAATCAACTGTTAACTGTTGACACTGTTAACTCTGCGTCTTGCTTTCGAGAAAACTACGACTTTCGAGGCGAGAAACTATGAGTTGTAGGGTACAAAACTATGAGTTAGTTTTTTTAACTTTCCATGAGGCAAAAAAGAAGCCCGTAAAATGCTGTATATCAAAAGTATTGCTTACCTTGCCAACGAGAAAAATCGAATTACTCAGTACATTGAGTAATTTTACTCAGTCGATTACACCATTCCACTAGATGCAAAGTAAACAGTGTCAACAGTTAACAGTCAGTTTTCGCTTACTTTCGCAAAAGATAATGCTAAAAAATATGAGGCGATACTCTACCCTAATTTATTACAGGTAGAATATCGCCTCATTGCCCTCGTTGAAGAGGAGGTCGAGAATGCTCATGTTGGGCAGGAAGCCGTGCTTCTGCTCATATACTTGATAG
Source organism: Candidatus Segatella violae (assembly GCA_002440225.1). Lineage (GTDB taxonomy): Bacteria > Bacteroidota > Bacteroidia > Bacteroidales > Bacteroidaceae > Prevotella > Prevotella violae. The sequence goes on along the minus strand of DJSH01000022.1, from coordinate 34,537 downwards.
TATCGCTTCGGAGCGAACTCAGCATCAGGCAAAGGTTTCTTCGGGCGAATCGCATCACGGAAATCAACTATATCGCTTGAAGCTGATGGCAAACTTGCTTGCCCCTCGCTCTTTTTTGGAAAGTATTCATCCGTCACGCTTATCTTCGGCCGAATATCCAAGAGCTCTATCATCTTCTCCGTAATCTCCATGTTGAAATCGAAGAGAAAATCGTATTTCTTCTCGTAGAAAGGACGGATGTCGTCTTGGTAATACTCGAAGAAGGGGCTCTCGCCATAGGCTGAGAGAAGAGCGTTCCAGTGCACGTGGCGCCAGTTGGCGTGGTCGGAGATGCGGATGTCCTTCATCGCCATCGATGTGTCGTGGCTCGTCGGGATGGTGAGGGAGAGCGGTCCGTTGGTGGTAGGAATAATCATACGGTTGCGATAAGTCTGCTTGATAAAGCTCTCGTGGCGCTCTATCAGGCACTCGTCGTAGCGGTTCAGTTTCTGGTACCACTGCACCGGACCAAAATAGGTGGAAGAAAGTAATGCTTTCAATTTCTTATTCTTTTATTTTTTACCCCCATTTACCCTTTTACCTTTAAAAGAGTTTATACGCCTTGCCTATCATCTGATGCTTATGCACCAGCTGCTGCCCCGTAGAGGTCTTGACGAGATAGTAGCGGCAATCCTTGCAGCCACATCGCTTGCAGCATATCGTAGGGATGACGTATCGCAGGGTGTCGAGCCGGATGGTGTCGCCCGGCAATTTCTCTATCCTACCGATGTAATAAGCCTCCGTGGCTATCTTGCGATGCTGATTCTTGCGCTGAAATACCACCGAATCGGCAAACACGACGACCTCGCCACGCTGAAAATCATCGCAGTTCATCCTATTCACTATCACTCGATTGCCCTCCTTCAGCTGGGGAGGAAGCCCACCTGCGGGCACCGAGAAGACAGTGAAAACATAAGTGCGCACTGCCCAAGCGAGGAGCAACGCCAGCACCAATGCTAGAACGAATTTAGCTGCTGCTTTCAATATCGGTAGATCATTTTGTTTTATTTACCGGGAAGCCTCGGCGGGGAGACTTCCCGATAAGATTTTACTTAATATCGTCGACAAACTTGAACAGGCGGTTCCAACGGATGCCTGAGAAGCCTGGGTGGTCTGGGCTATGGCTCCACCAGATGAAGATAGGCTTGCCCACGATGTGATCCTCTGGCACGAAGCCCCAGTAGCGGGAATCGGCAGAGTTGTGGCGGTTGTCGCCCATCATCCAGTAGTAGTCGAGCTTGAAGGTGTAGCTCTTCGCCTGCTTGCCGTTGATGAAGATGCGGCCAGCGTTGTCCACCCTCAGGTCGTTGCCCTCGTATACCTTGATGCAACGCTCGTAGATAGGCAGATTCTTCAAGGTCAAGGCTATCGACTTGCCCTTCTTCGGAATCCAGATAGGACCATAGTTGTCGCGTGTCCAACCTGTATAAGCGTTCAATGGATAGAGGTCGCCATACTCGGCATCGGTGTTGATGCTGATGCTCTGAACCAACGCCTTGTCTGCCTTCAAGGCATTGTAGGCAGCCTTGGTCAGCGGAATTACGCCGCTCTGGTTATACATCAAGAGGTCTTCGTTGGTAATGCCCAGCTTGTCGGCGAGGTCAAGCGGGAACTCGCCACGGAGCTTCATCCTGTAAGTGTATTGCACATTGTCTGGCTCCTTGTTTGGCTTGCCGTCGAGGTATACGATGCGATTCTTGATTTGCAGGGTCTGTCCTGGCAATCCCACGCAACGCTTCACATAGTTCTCGCGGCGGTCGGTAGGACGGCTGATGATGTCGCCATACTCGGCAGGCATGCTCAGGATATAGTTCCTACCCACGGCATATTGCTTCTCGAAGTAACGGCGCTGCTGCAATGGGTTCATCTTGCGCACGTCCTGCTCCTGTCCGTTCTGCTGCAACAGCTGGTCGCCGATGCTGTATACCATCTGGTAGTAGTCGTTGGCCTGGTAGCGCTCCTCGTTGACGAGGGTATCGCCCGCAGGATAGTTGAACACCACGATGTCGTTGAGCTTCACGTTTCCGAGTCCCTTCACACGGCGATAATCCCAATGAGGCCACTCGATGTAGCTCTTCACGTTGATGAGCGGCATGGTGTGCTGAGTAAGCGGCATGGTGAGCGGAGTCTCTGGGATGCGAGGACCGTAGCTCACCTTGCTCACGAAGAGGTAGTCGCCCGTGAGGAGCGATTTCTCCAGTGATGACGATGGAATCACGTAGTTCTGGAAGAAGAAGAGGTTGATGAAGTATACTGCCACGAGGGCGAACACCAAGGCGTCTACCCAGCTCATGATGAAGCGGACGGGACCTTCCGAGTCCTTCCACCACTGCCAGCGTATCTTCTTGGTGATGTAAACATCGAAGATGAATGGCACCACGATCAAGCCCAACCAGCTCTTCACCCAAAGCAAGAAGGCGAGGTAGATGACGAGCACGATGGCGAACTTGGTCCACTGCACCTTCATATTGAGTTGTTGTTTCTGCTTGTCAATCATATTTTTTAGAACTTAAAGAGGTCTGATGTTGTGAGCAAACCTGTGTGGTTGGCTGTAAACTCTGCTGCGAGGACGGCTCCGAGGGCGAATCCCTTGCGAGAGTGGGCACTGTGCTCGATGGTAATCATGTCGGCCTCAGAGTCGTACATCACGGCGTGGATGCCTGGCACCTCGCCATCGCGCACGCAGTTGATGACCAAGTCATCGTCCTTGATGTCCTTGTCGCCCTCGTCCTGGTGGCCGTCGTTGGTCCAATAAGTCACGCCACGCTTCCAATCCTTCTTGCGGTCGATGTTGTCGATGATTTCCTCGGCAAGGGTAATGGCTGTGCCCGATGGAGCGTCGAGCTTATGGATGTGGTGAGTCTCCTGCATGCACACGTTGTACTGTGGGAAACCGTTCATAATCTTGGCCAAGTAGCGGTTCACGGCGCTGAAGATAGCCACGCCGATACTGAAGTTGGAAGCCCAGAAGAGGGTCTGCTTGCCGTCGGCACAGAGCTTCTCCACGTCCTCCTTATGGTCTTTCATCCATCCGGTGGAGCCAGAAACCACCTTCACGTTGTGAGAGAAGGCCTTCAAGTAGTTGCCGTAAGCGGCAGTAGGGTTGGTAAACTCAATGGCTACATCGGCAGAGCTGAAGGCAGGGCTGTCGAAGTCCTCAGGGTTGTTCACGTCGATCTTACATACGATTTCGTGGCCACGCTGCAGGGCGATCTCCTCGATCATGTGTCCCATCTTGCCGTAGCCGATCAAAGCAATTTTCATCTTATTTCTTATTTATTTGTTTCTATTTTCTGGCAAAAATACATATTTTTCTTTGAATAACCTTCAAAAAACTTACTTATTATAATAATAAATAGAAAATTTTGGTTATTTTTGCAGTGATTTAGGGCTTGAAGCCCAAAACATAACAAAAATAGTAGCATAAAAACAAACAACATGAGCAAATACATATTCGAGACAAAGATGGAGGTGCGCGACTATGAGTGCGACATCGAGGGCATCGTAAACAATGCCAACTATCTGCACTACATGGAGCATACCCGTCACCTCTTCCTACAGAAATGCGGCCTCAGCTTTGCCGAGATGCACCGCAAGGGCGTGGATGCCGTGGTGGCAAGGATGAACCTGCAATACAAGGTGCCACTGCAGTGCGACGATGAGTTTTTCTCTCGCCTCTGGCTGGAGAAGCAAGGCGTGCGCTACGTGTTCCACCAAGACATCTTCCGTGCCAGCGACGAGAAACTCTGCCTCAAGGCCACGGTAGAGCTGGTGTGCCTCATCAATGGCAAGCTGGGCAACAGCGAGGATTACGACAAGGCTTTCGAGGCTTACTTCAGCAAGGAGTAAGCCCCCGCTAGGCGCTCCGACGGATTTGTAATCCGTCGTCAAAAAGGTCCGACCTATCTATTTTTGCGGATTTGCAATCCGCTTTCCCTCTCACGAAAGTTAACAGTGTCAACAGTTAACAGTTCTTTTTTCTATACTTTCAACCTCATAACACCCCAACCACATGGAGCAACTCCTTCACTATGTGTGGAAGCACAAGCTCTTCCCACTCTCCCCTCTCACCACCACTTGGAACCAATGGGTGGAAGTCATCGACCCCGGACTGCACAACCGTAACGCTGGCCCCGATTTCTTCAACGCCAAAATCAAGCTCAACGGCACCCTCTGGGTGGGCAACGTGGAAATTCACGACAAGGCGAGCGACTGGTATGTGCATGGCCACGACAAGGATGAGCGATACGACAACGTCATCCTGCACGTATGCGGCATCATCGACGTGGAGGCGAAGAACTCCAAGGGCGAACCGCTCGTGCAGATGCAGCTCTCCATCCCCGACAACGTGTATCGCCACTACCAGGAGCTCCTCACCATCGACCAATATCCCCCTTGCTATCAAATCATCCCATCACTGACCAAGCTCACCGTGCATAGTTGGATGAGTGCCTTGCAAACCGAGCGTCTGTCGCAGAAGACCGATGCCATCGAAGAGCGTGTAAAGCGATGCAACGGCGACTGGGAGAACGCCTACTTCGTAACCTTGGCTCGCAACTACGGCTTCGGAATCAACGGCGATGCCTTCGAGCAGTGGGCACTAGCCCTACCTCTCCGCGCCGTAGACCACCACCGCGACGACATCTTCCAGATAGAGGCCATCTTCCTAGGGCAAGCCGGGCTGCTGGAGCTCAACACCATCCCCGAACGTTATCAGAAAGAAGCCTTGAACGACGGCTATTTCTCCCGACTCAGGAACGAATATCTCTATCTCGCCCATAAGTTCTCGCTGCAACCGATGGATTACAAGCTATGGCGGTTCCTGCGCCTCCGTCCGCAGAACTTCCCCCATATCCGCATCTCCCAGCTCGCCAACCTCTACTATCAGCGGAAAGCCGGCCTCAGCCAACTCTTAGAGGCCACCACGGTGAAGGAAGCGAAGCAAGTGCTCTCCACCTGCGTAACCGAGTATTGGGAAACCCACTACACCTTCGGCAGCACGAGCGTGAAAAACGAGAAGCACGTCTCCCCTTTCTCGCTCAACCTGCTCATCATCAACACCGTAGTGCCCATCCTCTTCGCCTACGGACGGCACCGAGGCGAGGAAAAGTATTGCGACAGAGCCTTCGACTTCCTCGAAGAGTTGAAAGCCGAAAACAACCACATCGTCAGAATGTGGAAGCAGTGCGGACTTGAGGTAGAGAACGCCGGCGATTCGCAAGCCCTCATCCAACTCAAGAAGGAATACTGCGACAAGAAGGAATGCCTGAGATGCAGAATCGGGTACGAATATTTAAAACGTAAATAGCAATGGACCAACAAGAAATACTCAATACGATATTATTGACTCGGCTGAACTACTTTAGTTTGGCAGGAATGTTGGAGTTATACAAAAGAGTGGGAAGTGCCACCCTCATTATGGAGCACAAGAACGATATCCGCGACATCCTGCCCGATGCCTCGGACAAGCTCGTCAGCGCCATCAAAAACTGCGACGAGGCACGAAGCAGAGCCGAAGTAGAGCTGGAATACGACCTGCGCTACGGCATTGAGCCCATCCCAATGAACGACGACCGCTATCCGCAGCGACTCAAAGACTGCGACGATGCCCCCTTGATGCTCTTCTACAAGGGCAACGCCGACCTCAACCAACAGCGAGTCATCAACATAGTGGGCACCCGACAATGCACGCCCTACGGCGAAGACCTCATCCGCCGGTTTATTTCTGACCTCAAGCAACTCTCCCCAAGAGTATTGATAGTGAGCGGACTAGCCTACGGTGTAGATATCAACGCCCATCGCCAAGCCCTCGCCAATGGTTACGAGACAGTGGGTGTACTGGCTCACGGTCTCGACGACCTCTATCCTACTCGTCACCGGGAGACTGCCCTCCAGATGATAGAGCATGGTGGCTTGCTCACCGAGTTCTTGACCCAGACCAACGCCGACAAAATCAATTTCGTGCGCCGCAATCGCATCGTGGCAGGTATGTCGGATGCTTGCATCTTGGTGGAGAGCAAGTCACACGGCGGCGGTCTCATCACCACCGAGATTTCGCAAGCCTACGGCAGGGATGTCTTCGCCTTCCCTGGCAGAGTGGGCGATGCCTATAGCGAAGGTTGCAACAACCTTATCCGAAGCAATGGAGCTGGCCTTATCACCAGTGCCGCCGACTTTGTGAAAGACATGGGCTGGCAGGACGACGCCACCCTGATGCGAGCCAAGCAACAAGGCATCGAGCGCAGCCTCTTCCCCGAGCTATCGCCCGAAGAACAACTCATCGTAGATATTCTCTCGAAGACCAACGACCTCCAAATCAATCTCATAAGCGTGAAGACGAACATCGACATCACTCGCCTCACCTCCCTCCTCTTCACCCTGGAAATGAAGGGAATCATCAAGACTTTGGCTGGAGGAATGTACCATCTACTGAAGTGAATTATACCACCTGTACGGTTGAATAGTCCTATACGCCCCGAAGGGGCAGAAGCACTTAGCCTAGGGCAACGCCCTAGGTAAATGTCGGGGAATAAATGCACGCATATTACCCAGGGCGTTGCCCTGGGCTAGGTGCTTCTGGGCTTT
>DJSH01000022.1:14291-27891 GCA_002440225.1 Candidatus Segatella violae | reverse complement strand
CGTGTCAACCATACAGGTGGAATTTATTTTGCGGATTTGCAATCCGCACATACCACGTTTTTTGGCTATCTCAAAAAAAAGCTGTAACTTTGCAGCCGCAAAAAGAAAAGAGAAGTTTCCACCTGTACGGTTGAAGTATTTCTCCTGTCAACAAAAAAGAACAATAAATTTAGATGAAAATAGGAAACATAGAATTTGGACCTCAGCCCCTCTTCCTCGCTCCAATGGAAGACGTGACAGACATTGGTTTTCGCATGCTCTGCAAGCGATTCGGAGCAGCAATGGTTTATACCGAGTTTGTATCGGCGGAAGCCTTGGTGCGCAGCATCAAATCGACCGTCAATAAGCTTACAATCAGCGACGAGGAACGCCCTGTGGGCATTCAGATATACGGCAGAACCACCGCCGACATGGTGGAAGCGGCTAAAATCGTGGAGCAAGCGCATCCCGACGTGATAGACATCAACTTCGGTTGCCCTGTCAAGAAAGTGGCTGGCAAGGGAGCTGGAGCAGGAATGCTCCGCAACATCCCATTGATGCTCGACATCACTCGCGAGGTAGTCAAGGCGGTAAACGTGCCCGTAACCGTAAAGACTCGCCTGGGCTGGGACAATGACAACCTCATCATCACCGACCTAGCCGAGCAACTACAGGATTGTGGCATCCAAGCCCTCACCATTCATGGCAGAACCCGAAGCCAAATGTACACGGGCGAGGCAGACTGGAGCCTCATCGGCGAGGTGAAGAACAATCCTCGCATCCACATCCCTATCATCGGCAATGGCGACATCACCACCCCTGAGGAGGCGAAGCTCGCCTTCGACCGCTATGGCGTGGATGCCGTGATGATAGGCAGAGCCACCTTCGGCAGACCATGGATTTTCAAGGAAATCCGTGATTATCTCGACAACACAGGTGCCGCTCCATTGACCGTAGATGAGAAAATCGACCTTTTGGAAGAGCAGCTTCGCATCAACATCGAGCGCATCGACGAGTACCGTGGCATCCTCCACACCCGCCGTCATCTCGCCGCCTCACCTATCTTCAAGGGTATCCCCGACTTCAAGCAGACTCGCATCGCCATGCTGAGAGCCAATAAGGAGGAGGAACTACTAGGGATTCTGAAGGAATGCAGAGAGAGAATCAAGGCAATAGAATGAAACAAAATAAAATAAAATAGAATAAATAAGCATAAAGGGAGATTCCAAGCGATGGCATTTGGAATCCCCCTTTACTTTTATTCCGTGTTAACAGTGTCAACAGTTAACAGTTATTTTTTAGATACTTTCCAAGCAAGCTTGGACTTTTTACTTCTTCAGTATCGAAGCACCTTCGAGCATGGCAAGCGCCTTGTTCTCATTGTCTTCCATGATTTCACGCTCGCCCGGACCCTTGTCATTAATGCCGCAGAGGTGCAGGATGCCATGGATGATGACACGGTGAAGCTCATCATCGTAGGTCTTGCCAAACTTCTCGGCATTGGTGCGCACGGTGTCGAGCGAAATCACGATGTCGCCATTGATGACATCATCCTCATCGTAATCGAAAGTAATGACATCGGTGTAATAGTCATGACCCAGATACTCATTGTTCACTTCGAGAATCTTCTCGTCATCCACGAACATATAACCTATCTCGCCCACCTTTCTGCCATGAGAGGCAGCTACCTTGCGAATCCAGGCACTGGTGTCGCGACGCTTAATCTTTGGCATTTTTACGCCATCTACATTGTATGTTATCATACTTTGTCCTCCTATTTTTATCTGTTAATACTTTTAGTTTTCTTTTCTATTTTTCCTTCATTTCCAAGCCAAAGTTTTATCTTTCAGGCTTTTCCACTGATGGAAGAAACTCACTTACGTCTCTTCCGAAGAACTTGAGTTCCCTTACGAGCGTAGAGCTTACGCTGCTGTATCTCGGGTCGGAGAACAACAGGATGGTCTCCACACCTCCTATCTGCTTATTGATGTCTGCCTGCTCTCGCTCATACTCGAAATCCTTGGCTGAACGAACGCCTCGCACCAAGAACTTGGCACCCAAGCGATGCGCCAAATCAACGGTCAGGTCATCGTAAGCCACCACCTCCAGGCGATAGCCTTTCGAGGAATCCTGGTCATCCACCAGCTCCGAGCACTCCTTCGGGAAGACCTTCTTGATGTCCTCCACACGCTTGGAGATTTCCTCCTGCGCATGCTTCAGCTTGCTCATCGCCACGGCGATAACGAGCTTGTCGAACATCGGCAAGGCTCGCTCCGCAATGTTCTGATGTCCTATCGTGAATGGGTCGAACGTACCCGTAAATATTCCTATTCTCATCAATGTTTATATATTCAAAGGCACTAGGCCAATTAAACATTTAACCTTATTCAAAAAGATCTCCCTGCATGATGTTGCTGGTATATGGATTTCTGCCGAGATGGTCGTAAGCCAACTTGGTTGCCATTCTTCCACGAGGCGTGCGCTTGATGAAGCCTTCCATGATGAGGAATGGCTCGTAAACCTCCTCTACCGTTCCGCCATCCTCGCCGATAGCCGTGGCTATGGTCGTTACGCCCACTGGTCCGCCACGGAACTTGTCGATGATAGTGGTAAGAATCTTGTTGTCTATCTCGTCCAAACCATACTGGTCGATGTTCAGCGCCTTTAATGCCATTTGGGCAATCTCGTAGGTAATGGTTCCGTTGCCCTTCACCTGGGCGAAATCTCTCACACGGCGCAAGAGGGAGTTGGCGATACGAGGCGTACCACGGGAGCGACGGGAGATTTCCACTGCCGCCTCATCCTCGATAGGCACCTTCAGGAGCATCGCACTGCGCTTGATAATCTTCTGCAAGGTCTCTGGGTCGTAATATTCGAGATGCAGGTTGATACCGAAACGTGCTCGCAATGGAGCCGTAAGGAGACCGCTACGAGTGGTCGCTCCCACGAGGGTGAACGGGTTCAAGTCTATCTGGATGCTTCTTGCCGAAGGTCCCTTGTCTATCATGATGTCGATGCGATAATCCTCCATCGCCGAATAGAGATACTCCTCTACCACTGGCGAGAGACGGTGAATCTCATCGATGAAGAGCACATCGTTGGGTTCCAATGAGGTGAGGATACCTGCGAGGTCACCCGGTTTGTCGAGCACAGGGCCCGATGTAATCTTGAATCCCACGCCCAGTTCGTTGGCGATGATGTTGCTCAGGGTGGTCTTACCCAGTCCTGGAGGACCATGCAAGAGTGTATGGTCGAGCGGTTCGCCACGATACTTTGCCGCCTCAACGAACACTTCGAGATTATCCACCACATTGCTCTGTCCGCTGAAGTCAGAGAACTTCAGCGGGCGCAGTGCCTTCTCGAATTCCTTCTCGGCAGGCGAAACCGACTCTTGTCTTATGTCAAAATCTTCGTTCATTCTATATGATATAATATTGTGTGCAAAGTTACACAATTGTTAGTTAATAAAAGAATTTATTGCGAATAAATTTGCTCATTAAGAAGAAAAGAAGTAATTTTGCACCCGAAATAAAATTTTAATTTGATAAGAGTTATGCTAAAGTTATTTCAAGGGCTTAGCAAATGGCTAGCCAATTACACATCTATATTTATAATAGGTGTAGCAGTGTTCACATTCTTCTTCCCACATACCTTCGACTGGGTGCGCGGAACCACACAGACCGTCATTCTCGGCATCATCATGCTGACCATGGGTCTCACCTTAACCACCAACGACTTCAAGATTCTGGCTCAGCGCCCACTCGACGTGTTCATCGGAGCCTGCGCCCAATTCATCATCATGCCGGGTGTAGCCTATACCTTAGTTCACGTTTGGCACCTCGACCCAGCCTTGGCGCTCGGCATCCTCTTGGTGGGTTGCTGCCCTGGCGGCGTATCTAGCAACATCATGAGTTATCTCTGCCATGGCGACGTGGCATTCTCCGTAGGAATGACCTGCGCCTCCACCATCCTCGCCCCAGTGATGACCCCGCTCTTGATGAAGATTACGGCTGGCGAGATTATCCACGTGGATGCCGTGGGTATGTTCATCAACATCCTCATCGTAACCATCATCCCTGTCGCCATCGGTTGCGCCCTCAATTATATTTATGGTAAGAAGGAATGCTTCCCTACTATTCAGAGTCTGATGCCTGGCGTAAGCGTTACTTGCTTGGCAATCATCGTGGGAGGCGTTATCTCTACCGTTCACGATGATCTCGTGGCTCGTGGCTTGATGCTCTTCCTCTGGACCTTCGCCGTGGTGTTCTGCCACAACACCTTGGGCTATTGCCTCGGTTGGTTCGCTGGTAGATGCGCAGGTTTCAACACTGCCAAGAAGCGTACCATCAGTATCGAGGTGGGTATGCAGAACGCCGGACTTGCTACCGTGCTCGCCGGCAACTTCTTCGCCGCCCAGCCTCTCGCCGTATTGCCTTGCGCCATCAGCTGTGCCTGGCACAGTATCTCGGGCACCATCCTTGCAGGTATCTATCTGAAATGGGACCACATGCATGGGAGAGACTAAAAAGTATAGGGTGCGCCATAAGTCGGGCTGTAAGCCCAAAAGCACCTAGGGTAACATACCAACAAAAGTCGCCCTGAAAGGGGCAAAAGCGTTGATAATGATATGCTTTTGCCCTTTCAGGGCGACTTTCTTATTGAATCTAAAACCCAGGGCGCTGCCCTGGGCTAGGCGCTTCTGGGCTTTCAGCCCGTGTCAATCATACAGCTTGACCTTTTCGTTAACAGCGTCAACAGTTAACAGTTTTATTTTCCTGTAGTGAGCAGCTTCACGGCTCGCTGCACAATTTCATTTGTCTCGTTCCATACTTGGAAGTATTGGCTCATATCCCAAATATCTCGCGCCACAAGGGCTTTGAGCTGGATGCCCAGGTATTTCTTCGTCTGCGCCAATTCTGCATCGTCCTTAGGCTCTATCTTCTCTTTCTTGCCGTCGGCAATGATACCATCTACGAGCGAAGCTGGAACCTCATAGTTTGACAAGAACTTACCGAAGTCCTTGTATTGGCTCTTGAGCTCCTGGCGATGAGCATCGATGAACTTCAAGCTGTGGTTGATGACGATGCTCTTGGCTGCCAACTGACGGTGCATCTTGGTGTACTTGGTGGTATCCAATGGTACGAAGTAGTCTGGCATGATACCGCCTCCACCATAAACCACACGGTGCTTTCTCAACGTATAGTATTTCAAACTATCCGAGAGGTGGATGCTGTCCTGATTGGTGAACTCACCATGCTTGTAGCGATTATCCAAATCCATCGCATAGTCCAAGCGGTCGCCCTTCTTGTAAGGCTTCTGGATGCATCTGCCGCTAGGCGTATAATAGTGGGCGATGGTGAGGCGAATCTCGCTTCCATCATCAAATGTCAATGGGCGCTGCACCAATCCCTTGCCGTAAGTACGACGACCTACCACCACACCACGGTCTTGGTCTTGGATGGCTCCAGAGACAATTTCCGCAGCAGAAGCGGTGAATTCATTGGTGAGCACCACCACTCTGCCCTTGCGCCATCTGCCGTTAGCCTGTGCCTTGTACTCCTGTCGAGGAGCCGTGCGCCCCTTGGTATAGACTATCATGTCGCCCTTCTGCAGGAACTCGTTGGCTATCTGAGCCGCAGCCTGCAGATAGCCGCCACCATTGTCCTCCAAGTCGAAGATGAGGTCTTTCATGCCCGCCTTTTTGAGCGAATCCATCGCCGTAGCCACTTCTTGGTGGCTGGTCAAGCCGAAACTACCTAGGCGAATGTATCCGATGCCTGGACGAATCATATAGGCTGCATCCATCGTAGTAACAGGTATCTTGTCGCGCTTCACGGTGAAGTGCAGCTTATCCTGTATGCCTCGACGCACGATGGTAAGGTTCACCTTGGTGCCCTTAGGACCACGAAGACGCTTCATGATGTCTTCGCGAGCCATCTTTACTCCAGCGATTGCCGTGTCGTTGACGGCTACGATACGGTCGCCGGCGATGATGCCCACCTTCTCGGAAGGACCATTTACCACGGGCTGGATGACAAGCAACGTATCGTCCACCATATTAAACTGAACGCCGATGCCATCGAATGAGCCATTGAGCGGTTCGTTCATCGACTGGGTTTCCTTGGCGGTGGTGTAAGAGGAATGAGGGTCGAGCTTTTCGAGCATGCCTCGGATGGCATCCTCCACGAGTTTGTTCTCATCCACACTATCTACATAGAGGTTGGTGATGGCGATTTCCGCCCTACCCAACTTCTCTATCGGGCTATTCTTGCCCATCCTGATACGCATCTGAGCATTCACAATATTGACTGACATGAATGCCAACAATGCCATTAATATAATCTTTTTCATTAACAGTTGCAACAGTTAACAGTTAAAAAATCAATCCATCGGTGCCGAATCTTCCTCTGGAATATCCTCTTCGATGACCAGGTTGTCAATGATGAAGTTCTGACGCTCCATGGTGTTCTTGCCCATGTAATACTCCAAGAGCTTCTGCACCTGGTCGGTCTTGTGCAGGGTAACCTGCTCCAATCGTATATCTGGACCGATGAAGTGAGCGAACTCCTCCGGCGAAATCTCTCCCAATCCTTTGAATCGGGTGATTTCTGGGTCTGGTCCGAGGTCACGAATCGCCTTTTGGCGCTCCTCATCGCTATAGCAATAATGCGTGATGAAGTCGCCCTTCTTCTCCTTCGGACCGAGCTTGGCATCGGCATCTGCGATAGCTTGCTTGTTTTTAATCTTAGTTCGCTTGTTGCGAACACGGAACAATGGGGTTTGCAATACATACACGTGTCCCTTCTTGATGAGGTCGGGGAAGAACTGGAGGAAGAAGGTGATGATGAGCAATCGGATGTGCATTCCATCCACATCGGCATCGGTTGCCACAATCACCTTGTTGTAACGCAGCGAATCCAAACCATCCTCGATGTCGAGGGCTGCCTGGAGGAGGTTGAACTCCTCGTTCTCATAAACCACCTTCTTGGTCAAGCCGAAGCTATTCAGCGGCTTACCACGCAGAGAGAACACCGCCTGGGTATTCACGTCGCGGCTCTTGGTGATGCTTCCGCTGGCGGAATCACCCTCGGTGATGAAGATGCAACTCTCCTCCTTGCGCTCGTTCTTGGCATCGCTGAAGTGGATGCGACAATCACGCAGCTTGCGGTTGTGAAGGTTCGCCTTCTTGGCACGCTCACGAGCCAATTTTGTCACTCCCGCCATCGCCTTGCGCTCACGCTCGCTCTCCTTGATCTTGTTTTCCAATATCTCTGCCACGTCCTTATGGATATGGAGATAGTTATCTACTTCTTTCTTCAGGAAATCGCCCACATACTTGTTGATGGTCTCGCCTCCGTTCGGGGTCATCGTGGTACTACCGAGTTTGATTTTCGTCTGACTCTCGAATACAGGTTCCTCCACGTTGATGGCGATTGCCGCCACCAGTCCGTTACGGATGTCGCCATACTCATATTTGCCATAGAACTCCTTGATGGTCTTGGCGATATGTTCCTTGAAGGCACTCTGATGGGTACCGCCCTGGGTGGTGTGCTGACCATTGACGAAGGAATAATACTCCTCGCCATACTGGTTGGTATGGGTAAAGGCAATCTCGATGTCCTCGCCCTTCATGTGAACAATCTCGTAGAGTCCCTCGTTGGTCATGTTGTCTTGCAAGAGGTCTTGCAAACCATGACGGCTCAGGATACGGCGACCATTGTGCATGATGGTAAGCCCTGTGTTCAGATAAGTATAGTTGCGAAGCATCGTCTCCACGATGTCATCGTGGAACGAATAGTTCTTGAAGAGCGTGTTATCTGGCTCGAAGAAGATGTAGGTACCATTTTCATCCTCCGTATCCTCCGTCTTATCGCTCTTTAAGATACCTTTCTCAAACATCAAGTGGCGCACCTTGCCGTCACGATACGACTTCACCTCGAAGTGAGAGCTGAGAGCATTCACCGCCTTCACACCCACACCGTTCAGTCCGACGCTCTTCTTGAACGCCTTGCTGTCGTACTTACCACCGGTATTCAATACGCTCACTGCCTCGACGAGCTTACCCTGCGGAATACCACGGCCATAGTCGCGAACGCTCACTCGCAGATGGTCCTCGATGTCGATTTCAAGACGAGAGCCTGCTCCCATCTTGAATTCGTCGATGGAGTTATCCACCACCTCCTTCAAGAGCACGTAGATACCATCCTCCGGCAGATTTCCATCGCCCAAGCGACCGATGTACATACCCGGACGGGTACGCACATGCTCCATATCGCTCAAGTGGCGGATGTTGTCGTCGGTGTATTCCACCGGTTGCTGCTGCTGAGGGGCATTGGCTTGCTCATCGGCAGCATTCAAATCGTTATTGTTAATTTCTTCAGACATAAGTTCCTCCTTATGGACTTATTATAGATGAACCGAAAAATCATTCGGCATTATTTTATCTTTACAGATAGAACTATCGAAGATAGATCTTACTCAATAATCTTCTTATAGCACTTGCGACGCTTGTGCATCACAGGGTTCAAAGCGCCCCACTGTCCCTGCACACCTGCGTTGGTCTCCAGCTCCACCTGGGTCTCGCCCCACTCAAAGCCATACTTCTGGTACCAAGGTATCAGGTCGGCAAAGAGCAAAGCATTGGCTCCCTTGGCACGATACTCTGGCAGAATACCGATGAGCAAGAGATCCACGATATTGGTCTTGTGCTGCTTGATGGCTCTCAACACGTGGAACCAACCGAATGGCAACAAGCGGCCACGGCGGCACTTCTGCAAGGCATGAGCCAATGAAGGCATGGTGATGCCCACGCCCACCAACTTATGCTCGCCATCGGTCCAATCCTCAATCAGCGTAATCAGATTGAAGTCGAGGAAGCCCAAGTATGACTTGATGAGCTGGTCAATCTGCTTCTGCGAAAGCTCGGAGTAACCATAGAGATCCTTGTAGGTATCGTTGATGAGGTCGAAGATTTGCTGTCCCAATCCACCCTCAAAGACTTCCTTCTTAGATTTAATCTTGCGCACGTGCAGATTGTATCGCTTCTCTATCATCGCTGCAATCTTGGTGTACTTCTCTGGCACGGTATCAGGCACCATCATCTTGAACTCCACGTAAGTGTTGTCTTCCTTATAGCCCTCCAATGCCTCCATGTGCTCTGGGTAGTAAGGATAGTTATAGATGGTTGGCATGGTGCCGAGCTGGTCGAACCCCCAGGTAAGCATACCCTCTGGGTCCATGTCGGTAAATCCAAGCGGACCTACCACATCCTCCATGCCTTTCTCACGCCCGAAGTTCTCTACGGCATTCAAGAGCGCCTTCGAAACCTCACGGTCGTCGATGAAGTCGATCCATCCGAAACGCACCGACTTCTTGTTCCACTTCTTGTTGGCCTTGTAGTTGATGATGGCAGCCACACGGCCTGCCAATTTTCCGTCCTTGTAAGCAAGATAATACTCAGCCTCACAGAATTCGAAAGCCGCATTCTGAGTCTTGGAGAGCGTGTTCTTTTCATCACTGAAAAGATTAGGCACATCATATTCGTTGCCTTTGTAGAGGTCGTAATGGAAGTCGATGAACGTCTTCAAGTCCTTCTCTGTCTCGACCCTTTTAATTTCTATTAATGACATGTTATTTCAAACTAGTTTGCTATTCTTATGCGATATAATTGCTATTCTATATACTCTACTAGCAATATCAAGTATGCAAAAATAGCAATATTTGGCCAAACGACCAAATATTGCTATCATTTTTGCAGTTTTTTAGGGATTTAATTATTTTGTCCCTATGATAAGTACATGACTCTCATCACTCAGAGTGGTGGCGAATATATAGTTGTCGCCCCCATCTTTCTGCTTGAGACGCTTCCTCAACTCGGGCACGGAGAGAGGGAAGTTACGAATCGCCACATTCGCCTTGACGATGCCAGCAAGCTGACGCTTCAACTCTTTCTTGTTGAAAGAGGAGATGGTATTTATGCGGAAAGTACGGCCAGGGAAATCTGCCACCAGCTCTTGACTTGAGAAAAGATGGGAGTTCTTCGCCAACATCTTCACGCCATAGTGCTGACAGATGTCGCCGAAACAACCAGCCTTCATCAGAGAGGCATTCGGTTCATAGAGATAGCCATCCACTTCATCCGCCTTGACGATGCTTACTGCAGCTTCATCCGAATCATAAAAGCCGAAATGCTGGTCATCGTTAACACAAAACACCCTCAAAGGAGCCTCCTCTTGCGCAGAGAGCACCAGGAGGAGTTCCTTGCACTCATTGTTCACGGAGACGATGTGAACCTCCCTGACGTGGCTTAATTCGCTTACAGCTCGATGCCAGTCGAGCATCGGAGAGAGCTTGATGATGACGTAATCGGCTTTCGCTAGCATCTCGTCCTGCAACTGGGTTACATCGGGCGTGCAATCCTGTAGGCTCACCACCTTGTTGCCTGCATCGTCTCGACGAGCAGGGTCTATGAAGATTAACCTAAGGCGATGGCTGGTCTTAAGTAATGACCGAGTTTGGTCACTAGTAATGGTATGAAGAACCTCCACTCCATCTCCATTTTTCACGATAGCATTCTTCAAACCCAATCGCTCGAAGTTCTCCTTCGCCGTCTCGCAGAGATGTGCCTGTCGCTCCACATACATCGACTTCACACCCAGTCGAGCAGCGATGTAGGAGAAATCGACTCCGAAGCCTCCCGTCAAATCTACGAATTCTATTTCATCTGAAAAACTCCCTTCAGAAGTTTCTTCTTTTATTTCATTAACATTATCTACAGCATTTGTTAATATCTGTTGCTTTTCAGAAGTGTCTTCATTTCTGGCGAATTTGGAAGCGACTTCCCTCTCGCCCGCAAATTCGCAAATTTTGGAATTATCGACATTCTTACTCTTTTCGGCATCTGCAGAAGTCAAAACTCCCAAACCGAGCAATCTTGCCGCCAATTCCGCCTTATACTGCGCCGTCTGCTCCGACGAGCACTGCTCCATGGAAATATGAGGGGGATAGATGATGCCGTCTATCTCCGCCCAACGGGGCAACTTGACACGAGCCATCTTCCGCCCACGAATCTGGTCGAGGGCGAAAGGCATATCTACATCGGGATACTTGCTCCCGAGAAAAGCCAGCTTTCTGACGTCATCGTCCTGGTGCTGGCGAATAAAGTCTAAGGTTGCTTGATTAATCATTGTCATCTATAAAGCTATTATATTCTACTTTGTTTTCCACAAGCAGTTGCCGTTCTTCCATCTGTTCCGAGTCTTTTTCCATTGCCATTTCCTTTGAGTTTGAATATTTTGGCAAAGATACAACTATTTTATGGAACACGTAAGGATTTTCCTGAATATTTTTTATTTAAAGTGCCAATTTGTTTACTTAACCCACATTGCAACAGCCTTAGTTGAGGATCTCAAAGATTCCTAACAAAATCCTTGATTTAGCCAATTTCGATTTTACCTTTTCTACTTCACACTACACCGAGTATGGGTTAACATGCTCATTTCTTTGCACTTACAGCGGTGTAATAGCAGCTGTCACACTACACCCATACTACACCACACTACACCCTTGTTTCTACTTGCATCATTTCTTTCTACAAAGAGGTGTAATGTGGTGTAGTATGGGTGTAGTGTTGAACCCGGCATTACACACCCTATAACAAGCTGAGTAACAGATCGTTATTACTTGCTGGGTGTAGTGTGAAGTAGAAATAGGCAACTGGGGCTTATGAGAAACTCGACAGGCATGCATTCCCCACTGAGTTACTACATATCTTTTACTGCCTAGTTGGGGCACAAAACTGTCCATGTAGAGGCAGTCGACTGCCTATGTAGGGGCAGTCGACTGCCAAGGAGTGGCATTAAAAAAAGAGTGACACCCTCGAGGGAAAAATATCCCTTGAAAGTATCACTCTCCAGTTATTTATCCGATACGATATTATCTCGTATTAGTCAGCCAACTTAGCCTTCAAGAACTCACGGTTCAAGCGAGCGATGTTAGCGATGGTCTCGTTCTTAGGACAAACAGCCTCGCAAGCGCGGGTGTTAGTACAGTTACCGAAACCAAGCTCGTCCATGCGTGCAATCATCTTCTTAGCACGGCTAGCAGCCTCTACACGACCCTGTGGGAGAAGTGCCAACTGGCTAACCTTTGAGCTGACGAAGAGCATGGCAGAACCATTCTTACATGCTGCAACACAAGCACCGCAACCGATACATGTAGCGCAGTCCATAGCCTCGTCTGCGTTCTCCTTAGGAATCAAGATAGCGTTGGCATCCTGAGCCTGACCGGTACGGATGCTGGTGTAACCACCTGCCTGGATAATCTTATCGAAGGCTGAACGGTCAACCATACAGTCCTTGATGATAGGGAAACCAGCTGAACGCCATGGCTCAACAGTGATAACATCGCCATCGTTGAAACGACGCATGTAGAGCTGACATGTAGTAGCACCACGCTCTGTCTTACCGTGTGGAGTACCATTGATGTAGAGAGAGCACATACCGCAGATACCCTCGCGGCAGTCGTGGTCGAAGACGAAAGGCTCCTGACCAGCCTCGATGAGCTCCTCGTTCAAGATGTCGAGCATCTCGAGGAATGAGGTATCGTCAGGGATGTTCTTCATCTCGTGTGTATCGAAGTGGCCCTGAGCGTTAGGACCGTCCTGCTTCCAATACTTAATTGTGAAACTTATATTTCTTGCCATTTTCTTGTACGCTTTTTAGTTCTTGTAATTTCTTGTCTGTACCTTAATTGCCTCGTACTCAAGAGGCTCCTTGATAAGCTCTGGTGCCTTGGTGTCGTCACCCTGGTACTCCCAGCAGCCTACGTAGAAGAAGTTCTCATCGTCACGCTTTGCCTCACCCTCTGGAGTCTGATACTCCTCGCGGAAGTGACCACCACAGCTCTCGTTGCGGTGCAATGCGTCGTAAGCGATCAACTCGCCCATCACGATGAAGTCGCGCAAGTGGATAGCCTTGTCCAACTCTACGTTCAAGCCTTCCTTCTTACCTGGGATGAAGAGGTTCTTGTTGAATTCCTCGCGGAGAGCCTTCATCTTCTTCAAGCCTTCCTCAAGACCTTCCTTGGTACGGCCCATACCTACGTGCTCCCAAAGGATGTGCCCCAACTCCTTGTGGATGGAATCTACAGAGCGCTTGCCCTGGATGCCCATCAAGCGGTCGATTTCCTTCTGTACACCTGCCTCTGCCTCAGCGAACTCTGGGAGATCGGTAGAGAGCTTTGGCCAGAGTGCCTGGTCTGCCAAGTAGTTCTGGATAGTGTATGGCAATACGAAGTAACCATCAGCCAAACCCTGCATCAAGGCAGAAGCACCAAGACGGTTGGCACCGTGGTCAGAGAAGTTACACTCACCGATAGCGAAGAGGCCTGGGATAGTGGTCATCAACTCGTAGTCAACCCAGATACCACCCATTGTATAGTGGATAGCAGGGAAGATCATCATTGGGTTGTAGTACTTCACACCGTTGATCTCGTTAGCGAGCTCGCCTGGGTTAACGTCTGTAATCTCCTCGTACATATCGAAGAGGTTGCCATAACGCTGGAGGATAACGTCGATGCCGAGACGGTTGATAGACTCAGAGAAGTCGAGGAATACGGCGAG
>DJSH01000022.1:0-14201 GCA_002440225.1 Candidatus Segatella violae | reverse complement strand
ACGTCACGAGGAACCAAGTTACCGAATGCTGGGTAACGACGCTCCAAGTAGTAATCGCGGTCTTCCTCTGGAATATCAGAACCCTTCTTGGTACCTGCCTGCAATGCCTTGGCATCTTCCAACTTCTTAGGTACCCAGATACGACCATCGTTACGGAGTGACTCTGACATCAAAGTCAACTTACTCTGGTTTGTACCGTGTACTGGGATACAAGTAGGGTGAATCTGAACGTAAGATGGGTTAGCGAAGTCAGCACCCTTGCGGTAGCACTGAACGGCTGCTGTACAGTTACAACCCATAGCGTTGGTAGAGAGGAAGTAAGCGTTACCATAACCACCAGTGGCGATAACTACGGCGTTGGCAGAGAAGCGCTCCAACTTACCTGTGATCAAGTTCTTGGCGATGATACCACGAGCGTGACCGTCAACGATCACGAGGTCTTCCATCTCATAACGTGTATAGAGCTTAACCTTGCCAGCCTCTACCTGGCGGCTCAAAGAAGAGTAAGCACCGAGGAGGAGCTGCTGACCAGTCTGACCCTTGGCATAGAATGTACGAGATACCTGGGCACCACCGAAAGAACGGTTAGCCAACATACCACCATACTCACGAGCGAAAGGAACGCCCTGTGCCACGCACTGGTCGATGATGTCGTTGCTCACCTCAGCCAAACGATAAACGTTAGCCTCACGAGCACGGTAGTCACCACCCTTTACTGTATCGTAGAAAAGACGATAAACAGAGTCACCGTCGTTCTGATAATTCTTAGCTGCATTGATACCACCCTGTGCTGCGATAGAGTGAGCACGACGTGGAGAGTCCTGGATGCAGAAGTTCAAGATATTGAAACCCATCTCGCCGAGAGAAGCGGCTGCAGAAGCACCTGCCAAACCTGTACCTACGACGATGATGTCGAGCTTTAACTTATTCTTAGGGTTAACCAAACGCTGGTGAGCCTTGTAGTTGGTCCACTTCTCAGCAACTGGTCCTTCAGGTATTCTAGAATTTAATGTTTTTGCCATAATCTTTTTTAATACTTAAATGATTACATTGATTAAGCTGCGCAGCACAATGCAGGAGCGCAACCGAAAGCGAATGCCAATACGACAATGATGAAGAGGGCAATCAAGATGGTTGTGTAGATCATGCCGATAGTCTTCCAACGACAGAACCATGTCTTACCACTCCAACCCAATGTCTGAATAGCACTCCAGAAACCGTGAGTGAGGTGGAACCAAAGAGCAACCAACCAGATAATGTAGAGAACTACGTAAACAGGGTTAGCGAAGGTGTCCTGGATGAAAGCGAAACCATCTGCTGGGTCGTGAGCCACTGTCATGCCTGTCAACTCTGCGAACATCATGTTGAACCAGAAATTGAACAAGTGGAGCAACAAACCGAGAACGATGATGATACCAAGCACCAACATGTTCTGGCTAGCCCACTCTACCTTCTCAGGCTTTGCTACAACCTCGTAACGCTGGTTACCACGAGCGCGGCGGTTCTGTGCAGTCAAGATGAAGGCGTACACGATGTGAATCACTGCCAAAGCTGCCAAACCCAATGTTGCAACTACGGCGTACCAGTTAGCACCCAACAACTCGCAAATCATGTTGTATGCATCTCCAGAGAAGAGTGCAGCAACATTCATGCAGCAGTGGAATGTCAAGAATAGAATAAGCGCGATACCAGTTACAGACATCACTACCTTTCTACCAATAGATGAATTGATTAACCACATAAATGATTGATTTTAAAATATTTAACTGTTTGAAACTAATTATTATTTCATATTTGTTCTACATCTATTTGTCAAGCGCGATAAGGAAACATTTTGTTTCCGCAATCCCCATTTTTAGGTATATTCTCGCAACTCAGCTGCAAAATTACTATAATTTAATGATTTATCAAAAGATTTTTGCTAAAATTTCAATTAAAAATAGTACTTTTGCCGAAAATTAGAAAAAGTATAGATTAAATACAGATTATGAGATTCAATTATGACGTACTTGTTATCGGCGGCGGGCACGCCGGATGCGAGGCTGCTTCTGCCTCCGCCAACATGGGTGCCAAGACTTGCCTGATAACAATGGACATGAACAAGATTGGCCAGATGAGTTGCAACCCTGCCGTCGGCGGAATCGCCAAGGGACAAATCGTACGAGAGATTGATGCGCTCGGCGGACAGATGGGTATCGTGACCGACAAGACTGCCATCCAGTTCCGTATGCTCAACATCGGAAAGGGTCCCGCCGTATGGAGTCCTCGCGCACAGTGCGACCGTGACAAGTTTATCTGGGAATGGAGAACCATCCTCGACCACACCGACAACCTCGACATCTGGCAAGACCAAGCCGACGAGCTTCTCGTGGCTAACGGCGAGGCCATCGGCGTGCGCACCATCTGGGGTGCCGAGTTCTATGCAAAGAGCATCATCATCACTGCGGGAACCTTCCTCAACGGTTTGATGCACGTGGGCAGAAAGATGGTGGAAGGCGGAAGATGCGCCGAACCTGCCGTGCATCATTTCACGGAGAGCATCACCCGATGGGGAATTACCTCGGCGAGAATGAAAACGGGTACGCCTGTCCGCATCGACAAGCGAAGCGTACATTTCGAGGACATGGAGGAACAACCTGGCGACAGCGACTTCCATCAGTTCTCTTACATGGGAGAGCATCGAGTGTTGAAGCAACTGCCTTGCTGGACGTGCTACACCAACAAGAAGGTTCACGACACGCTGAAGAGCGGTCTCGCCGACTCACCTTTATATAATGGACAAATCCAGAGCACGGGTCCTCGATACTGTCCGAGCATCGAGACCAAGCTCGTCACCTTCCCCGACAAGGATCAGCATCCACTCTTCTTGGAGCCTGAAGGCGAAGATACCAACGAGATGTATCTAAACGGTTTCTCGTCGAGCATGCCGATGGACATCCAGTTGAACGCCCTCCACGAAATCCCAGCTTTGAGAGATGCGAAGATTTACCGACCGGGCTACGCCATCGAGTACGATTACTTCGACCCTACCCAACTCAAGCATTCGCTGGAGTCGAAAATCATCAAGGGTCTCTTCTTCGCCGGACAGGTAAATGGAACCACGGGTTACGAGGAAGCGGGAGGTCAAGGCACTGTAGCCGGAATCAACGCCGCCCTCCACTGCGTCGGCGACAAGACGTTCGAGATGAAGCGAGACGAGAGTTACATCGGCGTACTCATCGACGACCTCACCACGAAGGGAGTGGACGAACCTTATCGCATGTTCACCTCAAGAGCCGAGTATCGCATCTTGCTCCGACAGGATGACGCAGACGCACGTCTCACCGAAAAAGCTTACGAGCTAGGCATCGCCAAGCGCGACCGATACGAGTGGTGGATGGAGAAGAAAGAAGCCATCGAAAGAATCATCGACTTCTGTGCCAACTATCCTATCAAGAAGGACGAAATCAATCCGAAATTGAAAGCCCTCGGCACTACTCCACTTCGCGCCGGTTGCAAGCTCATCGACATCGTGGCACGTCCTCACTTGAACTTGAAAAACCTCTCCGAGATTATCCCCGACTTGAAGGCTGCGATGGATGCGCCAGCGAATCGTAAGGAAGAGATTTCGGAGGCTGCGGAAATCAAGATGAAGTACAAGGGATACATCGACCGAGAGCGACTCATCGCCGACAAGATGCACCGCTTGGAGAACATCAAAATCAAGGGCCGTTTCAACTACGCTGAACTTCATGAAATCTCCACCGAGGGGCGCCAAAAGCTCGAACGTATCGACCCAGAGACGCTGGCCCAAGCGAGCCGCATTCCAGGCGTATCGCCAAGCGACATCAATGTGATGCTTGTCTTGATGGGTAGATAGTAACCATGAGATGTTTCACGTGGAACAATGGTGTAACAAAGCATTTGGCTTTTAAGCACTTAGATAAAGTTACATCAAGTAATTTATAGTTAAAGTAAAACTTTAGCAAAGCGTGGAACAATCGAAAAAAGACAAAGAAAAGCAACAATAACAAACAACAGAAAAGCAATGAATAATCAATTATTATTAGACAATCTGCGTTGCATTCCAGATTGGCCAATCAAGGGCGTAAACTTCCGTGACGTGACCACCCTTTTCAAGAATCCAGCAGCTCTCAAAGAGATCTGCGATGAGATGTACGACATCTACAAAGATAAGGGCATAACCAAGATTGTAGGTATCGAATCTCGAGGTTTTGTGATGTCTTCTGCCCTCGCCATTCGCCTCGGAGCAGGTGTCGTCTTGTGTCGCAAACCAGGAAAACTTCCATGCAAAACTGTGCAAGAAAGTTATGCCAAAGAGTATGGTATCGACACCATCGAAATCCACGAGGATGCCATTAATGAAAACGATGTGGTGCTCCTCCACGACGATCTTCTCGCCACTGGCGGAACCATGAAAGCAGCATGCGATTTGGTCAAGAAATTCCATCCGAAGAAGGTCTATGCCAATTTCATTATCGAGCTCGTAAACGAGAATTTCAAGGGTAGAGACATTTTCGATAAGGATGTAGAAGTATCTACTTTGATGCAGTTGTAAGAGTTAAAGGCGTTGCAGTTTCACGTGAAACACGCAACGCCTAAATTGTCTTTTAGCAAGGGATATATAAGATGACAAAACAAGAGAATGAGGAACGTTTGGCACGATTGAAAAACATCGTTTTGAGCATGCCAGAGAAGCCGGGAAGCTATCAATATTACGACGAGAACCACACAATTATCTATGTGGGAAAGGCGAAAAATCTGAAGCGAAGAGTGTCTTCTTACTTCCATAAAGAGGTGGATAGATACAAGACAAAGGTGCTTGTTTCGAAGATTTTCGACATCTCTTACACCGTCGTAAACACGGAAGAAGACGCTCTTTTGCTTGAGAATAGTCTCATCAAGAAGTACAATCCTAGGTATAATGTATTGCTGAAAGACGGCAAGACCTACCCTTCCATTTGCGTCACAAATGAGTATTTTCCTCGCATTTTCAAGACTCGCCATATTAATAAAAAGGTGGGAACTTTCTTCGGTCCATACCCTCATATCGGCAGTATGTATGCCGTGTTGGAGGTCATCAAGAAGCTATATAAGCCCCGTACTTGCAGGTTTCCTATTACCAAGGAAGGCGTTGCGGAAGGCAAATACAAGCCCTGCTTGGAATACCATATTCACAACTGTGGAGCACCTTGCATCAACAAACAGAGCTACGAGGAATACCAAGAAAACATGCGCCAAGCACGTGAAATCTTGAAGGGAAATACCCGAGAAGTAGGCAAATATCTCTACGATTTGATGATGAAAAATGCCGAACTTCTACGCTTCGAGATAGCCGAAGAGTACAAGAAAAAGTATCAACTGCTGGACGAATTCGAGGCGAAAAGCGAGGTGGTGAGCCATACAATTACCGACGTGGATGTCTTCACCATCGTAAACGACGATGCCAACAAGAACGCCTTCATCAACTATATTCACGTAAAAAATGGCACCATCAACCAGAGTTTCACTTACGAATATAAGCGCAAGCTGGAAGAAAGCGACGAGGAGCTTTTGATTACTGCCATCCCCGAGATTCGGGAGCGTTTCCACTCCACTTCGAAAGAGATTATCGTGCCCTTCGAGATGGAATGGAAGCTAAAAGATGCGTCCTTCTTCGTACCGCAGAGAGGTGACAAAAAGCACCTTCTGGAGCTATCAGAAATGAACTGCAAGCAGTATAAATTCGACCGTCTGAAGCAAGCCGAAAAGCTGAATCCGGAGCAAAAACAGACCCGTCTGATGAAGGAATTACAAGCGAAACTGAAGCTTCCGAAGCTCCCATACCAGATAGAATGCTTCGATAACTCCAATATTTCGGGTACGGATGCCGTAGCTGGTTGTATCGTATATAAAGGTATGAAACCATCCCGTAAGGACTATCGCAAATACGACATCAAGACGGTAGTCGGCCCTGACGATTACGCCTCGATGCAAGAAGTGGTTAGACGTCGATACAGCAGAATGATAGAGGAAGAAACACCGCTGCCAGACCTCATCATCACCGATGGTGGAAAGGGGCAAATGGACGTGGTTCATGAGGTCATAGTCGATGAATTGCACCTCGACATCCCTATCGCCGGACTCGCCAAGGACGATCGTCACCGCACCAACGAACTCCTCTATGGATTTCCTCCACAAACGGTCGCCCTCCCCCCAGAAAGCGAACTTTTCAAGGTATTGACGCAGATACAGGACGAGGTGCATAGATACGCCATCACCTTCCACAGAGACAAGCGAAGCAAACACGCCCTCCACTCGGAATTGGATGACATCAAGGGCATCGGTCCTAAGGCAAAAGAAGCCCTCTTGAGCAAGTTCAAGAGCGTCAAGAAGATGAAAGAAGCAAGTCTTGAAGAGCTCGTAGAGGTGCTAGGACCGCACAAGGCAGAGATTTTAAAGACCTATTTTGAGCAAAAAGAAGGAAATACCGCATTATCAGCAGAAAATAATCCTTCAGAATGATGGGAATACGAAATAAAAATCGTATATTTGCAACGAATTACTATATAGGAAGCGGGCTGAAAGCCCAAAAGCACCTAGCCTAGGGCAACGCCCTAGGTTACAAAAGAGCATAACATCGCCCTGAAAGGGCAAAAGCATAAAAATAAATAGAAATGAGAATCGTAATACAGCGTGTAAATCACGCATCCGTTACCATAGAAGGCAAGGTGAAATCAGCCATCAAACAAGGCTACCTCATCCTCTTCGGAGCAGAAGAAAGCGACACTTCGGAAGACGTAGATTGGCTCGTCAAGAAAGTCATCGGCCTTCGTGTTTTCGATGATGAGAACCATGTAATGAACCGTTCCATCATGGATGTCAATGGTGAAATATTGGTGGTTAGCCAGTTCACCCTATTCGCCAGCTACAAGAAGGGCAATCGCCCTAGCTGGTATCGTGCCGCCAAGCACGAAATCAGCATTCCGCTCTACGAAGAGTTCTGCCAAAAGCTTTCGGAAGCACTCGGAAAGCCTGTAGGAACAGGCGAATTCGGTGCCGACATGAAGGTAGAATTACTCAATGATGGACCTGTTACCATCATGATGGATACCCATAATAAGGAATAAACCCAGCATCTATTATGCCGTGTAAAGATACATAAAAAACGAAAGAATATGACTATAAAAGAAGCACAAGAAGCCGTAGATAAATGGATTAAAGAATACGGCGTAAGATATTTCAGCGAACTGACCAATATGGCTTGCCTTACTGAGGAAGTAGGCGAATTGGCTCGCGTCATCGCCCGTACATACGGCGACCAGAGCTTCAAGAAGGGCGAAAAGCCTAACCTTGGAGAGGAAATGGCCGATGTTCTCTGGGTTCTCATCTGCCTTGCCAACCAAACAGGCATCGACTTGACTGAAGAACTCCAAAAGAGCTTTGACAAGAAGACGAAAAGAGATGCAGAAAGGCATAAAAATAATCCTAAGCTATAAACATTAATAATAAAAACAACATAAGAAATGAGTAGTATTAAAGACCAAGTCCTTGCGCAGCAGCAGGGACAATACAGCGAAGCAGACGACAGATACTTGTCTGTCCTCAAACAGTATAATTGTGACCTCAACGACGAGGAAGTGGCAGCCGAAGTCAAGAAGATTCTTGATGAAAAAGTGGCAGAGAACGAGACTTTAGAGGTTAAGAAATTCCTCTTGGGTAGCGTAGAGTTGACCTCACTTCATACAGAAGATACGGAGGAAAGCATCTTGAAGATGATAGAGAAGGTAAACAAGTTCGACAAGGATTACCCAGACCTTCCACACGTAGCAACCGTTTGCACCTACCCTAACTTCGCTGGTCTCATCAACCAAAGTTTGGAGGTAGATGGCGTAGAAATCGCCGTTGTTAGCGGCAATTTCCCTTCTTCTCAGACCTTTATAGAGGTAAAGGTAGCAGAGACTGCCTTAGCCATCAAAGATGGTGCCACAGAGGTTGATATCGTAATGCCAGTTGGTAAGTTCTTCAGCGAAGATTACGAGGGCATGTGCGACGACATTCAGCAGTTGAAGGAAGTTTGCGGCGACCACAAGATGAAATGTATCTTGGAAACAGGCGACTTGAAGAACTGCAGCAACATCATGAAGGCCTCTATTCTCGCCATGTATTCAGGTGCTGACTACATCAAGACATCTACTGGTAAGGAGAAAGTATCTGCTACTCCAGAGGCTGCTTACGTCATGTGCCAGGCCATCAAGGCTTACTACGAAAAAACAGGTATCCAGATTGGTTTCAAGCCAGCTGGCGGTATTAACACCGTACACGATGCAGTGGTTTACTACACTATCGTAAAGGAAGTTTTGGGCGAAAAATGGTTGACCAATCAATGGTTGCGTCTCGGCACATCACGCCTCACCAACCTCCTCTTGAGCGACATTCTTGGCAAGGAAATCAAGTACTTCTAAAAAGTCATCAGGAATTCATAGATAAAAATAGGTCTTTCAAAGGCTTAAGTAGCCCTTTGAAAGACCTATTTTTATTGGCATCAATAATCAAGCCGTACAACATGAAAAGCTCTAATAAACGAACTTAAGCCTTACGCTCTATCACGAAATCGAGATAAGCCTTCAAAGCATTATAAATCTCCTTGTCATCCACATAAGTATCAAGGAAATTCATACACTCTGCATGGAAGTCCCACATACGTTTATCCGCATACTCGATTCCCCCATTTTCCTTGGTAAAAGCTACGAGTTGGGCGATTTCCTCCGGCGTAATCTCACGAGATTTTACCTTTCTTGCCAGTTTCAACATCGCCTCATCTCCCGTAGATTTCAAGGCATAGATGACTGGCAAGGTCAGCTTGCCTTCTGTCATATCATTGCCTGTAGGCTTCCCTATCTCCTTAGAATCATAGTAATCGAAGATGTCATCACGAATCTGGAAGATGATACCGAGATTCTGACCGAAACGCTTCGCCTCCTCTATCTGAAGCTCAGAGGCATCTGCCGACATCGCACCGATACCAGCACAAGCCTCAAAGAGGGCTGCTGTTTTCTGCTTAATTACCTGATAATAAATATCTTCCGAGATTTCCTCATTGCTAATGCTGTTAAGCTGAAGAATCTCTCCATTCGACAAGATACGACCTAACTCTGCTAAATAGCGCACGATTTCCTCAGAATGAGAATAAGATACATGCAAGAGGGCTGTAGAAAGAATATAATCACCCACAAGCACTGCCACCTTGTTATTATAGGTAGCATTCACACTCGCTTGACCACGGCGCTCACCACTCTCATCCACCACATCATCATGCACTAAGGAAGCGGTATGGAGGAGTTCCAATCCCACAGCAGAATGCTGCGTAACGCTAGAAACCTTGCCAAAATTGCGAGCCATCAACAAGATGAGCATAGGTCGCATGCGCTTTCCAGCACGCTGACGAATGTGGTCGAGCACCTGGGAAAGGAGCCCGTCACTATGCATCAACGACTTGTTGAATAAGTCTATGAAATCTGCTAATTCTGCCTCAATAGGCTGCTTGATAAGTGATAAATAGTCCATTATACGTGAGTAAATCTACTTAATTTCTGAAATTTGTTACAAAATTAATCAATTCTTCTTGAAATATGGCAAAAATTTAGTAATTTTACACCATAAAAATGAATATTATGGATAAATTGTTCCTTTTAGACGCTTATGCGTTGATTTATAGGTCGTATTACGCCTTTATGAAAAGCCCTCGAATCAACTCGAAGGGTTTGAATACTTCGTGTGTGATGGGGTTCTGCAATACCCTCAATGAGATACTTACCAAGGAGAAGCCTACCCATATCGCAGTGGCTTTCGACCATGGCAAGACCTTCCGTCATGAGGCTTTCCCTGCCTACAAGGCGCAGAGAGAAGAGACTCCGGAAGACATCAAGCTCTCGGTACCTATCATCAAGAATATCTTGGAGGCTTACCACATCCCTATCCTTCAGGTGGATGGTTTCGAGGCAGACGACATCATCGGTACCGTTGCAACCAAGGCTGGCGAAAAGGGTATCGAGACTTACATGCTGACACCGGATAAGGACTATGGTCAGCTGGTGCGAGACAATGTATATATGTACAGACCTCGCCATGGCGGAGGATACGAAAAGTTGGGCGTTGAGGAAATCGAGGAGAAGTATAGCATCTCTTCCCCACTCCAGGTCATCGACCTCTTGGCTTTGATGGGCGACTCTGCCGACAACTTCCCAGGTTGTCCTGGTGTCGGCGAGAAAACTGCCGTGAAACTGATCAATGAGTTTGGCAGTGTGGAAGGCCTGATAGAAAATTCTGCCAAGGTGAAAGGAAAACTTCGAGAGAAGGTGGAAGGTGCCATCGACGACATCAAGATGTCGAAGTTCTTGGCAACTATCAGAACCGATGTTCCGGTAGACCTCAAACTCGACGAACTGAAGTTAGTTGAGCCAGACCAAGACAAACTCGACGAAATCTTCACAGATTTGGAGTTTAAGTCGTTTGCCAACCGAGTTCTTAAAAAGCCTCAAAAAGTGCAAACAAAGGCTACAGGAGAGCTTGATCTCTTTGGCGCACAGCCAGCCGATGGTCAAGAAGAGCAAAAAAATACGGGTTTTGAGAGCATTAAGACGACAGCCCACGATTACAAACTCATTGAAACAGAAGAGGATGCAAAGAAACTTTATGATTATTTATTTACATACAAGATTCTTAGTCTAGACACAGAGACCACATCAACTACTGCTGTCGATGCAGAATTGGTAGGCTTGAGCTTTGCCGTAAAGGAGAAAGAAGCATTCTATGTCGCGATTCCTGCTAATCGTGAAGAAGCCTTAAAAATCGTAAATATCTTCAAACCACTCTACGAGAATCCAGAAATTCTAAAAGTGGGACAAAACATCAAGTACGATTACGAGGTGTTGATGAATTATGGTGTGGAGATACAAGGCAAGATGTTCGACACGATGCTCGCCCACTATATCATCCAGCCAGAGCTCTACCACAACATGGACTATCTGGCAGAAGTGTTCCTCCACTATCAGACTGTTCACATCGAAGAGCTGATAGGTCCAAAGGGCAAGAACCAAAAGTCGATGCGCGACCTCGCTCCATCCGAAGTATATGAGTATGCTGCCGAGGATGCCGACATCACACTTCGCTTGAAGAACGTACTCGAACCTAAGCTCAAAGAGATAGATTGCGAGGATTTGTTCTGGAACGTAGAGATGCCACTCGTGCCGGTACTCGCCCACATGGAGATGAACGGCGTGTGCATCGACACCGACACACTGAAGGAAACTTCCAATAATCTTACCAATCGACTGAGCGAGATAGAGCACCACATCTATGAGTTGGCAGGCGAATCATTCAACATCGCTTCCCCTCGCCAAGTGGGAGAAATCCTCTTCGGAAAGATGAAGATAGTGGAGAAGCCAAAGAAGACAAGAACAGGACAATACGTGACGAGCGAGGAAGTGCTACAGCAACTCCGCAGCAAGAGTCCGATTATCGATGAGATACTGAACTACAGAGGATTAAAGAAACTTTTGGGCACCTACGTGGATGCCTTGCCAAAGCTCATCAACCCTCGCACCGGGCATATCCACGCCTCGTTCAACCAAGCCATCACCGCCACCGGTCGTCTCTCGTCAAGCGACCCTAACTTGCAAAACATTCCGGTACGAGATGACGATGGAAAGGAGATACGCCGCTGCTTCATCCCAGAGCCAGGATGTCTATTCTTTTCTGCGGACTATTCGCAGATAGAACTACGCATCATGGCGCATCTGAGCCAAGACCCTAACATGGTGGAAGCCTTCCGTGAAGGAAGCGACATCCATGCCGCCACAGCCGCTAAGATATGGCACGAGGACATCAGTCAAGTAACTGATGCACAGCGCAAAAAGGCAAAGACTGCTAACTTCGGCATCATCTACGGAATCACTACCTTCGGACTTGCCCAACGCATGAACATCGACAACAAGGAAGCGAAACAAGTGATAGAAGACTACTTCCGCACCTTCCCTGGCGTGAAAGCCTACATGGAGAAGTCGAAGGAGATGGCACGTGAGAAAGGCTATGCCGAAACCATCTTCCACCGTCGTCGCTACCTGCCAGACATCAACAGCAAGAACGGCACCGTGAGAGGTTTCGCCGAGCGCAATGCCATCAACGCCCCTATCCAGGGATCAGAGGCAGACATCATCAAGGTGGCGATGGTGCGCATCTTCAACCGATTCAAGGCAGAAGGCATCAAGAGCAAGATGATTATCCAAGTACACGACGAGCTCAACTTCTCCGTCTACCCAGAGGAAAAGGAAAAGGTGGAAAAGATTGTGGTAGAGGAAATGCAGAATGCCTACCATCTCAGCGTACCACTCGTAGCGGATGCCGGGTGGGGAGAGAACTGGCTGGAAGCACACTAAAGACATGGTAAGTTCCTTGCTCTTACAGTGCAAATACAAGGTCTTATAGTGCAAAAATACTTTTCTTACAATTGTTTGGCGACCGCCATCAAGTTGATTGACAATTGTCAGCAATATGGATGGCAGTCGCCAAATGAATGTTTGGCAACTGCCAAACAATGTACAAACCTAGTTATCTGCATCGTAAGTTCTGTATGTTTCAAACATTTATCTTGCTTTCTCACATCACTACAGTGAGAGTGTAAACTAAACTGTGTCAAGTTACAATAAAAGTACATTGATATAGTTTTTAAATTATGGACAACTTAGAAATTGATTACAAGAAAGCAGCTCAACAGTTGCGTAGTGGTGAAGCATTGTTTGGTAAAGATGGTGCCTTGGCTCCTCTTTTAGAGCGTATCCTCAATTCCGCCTTGGAAGGTGAGATGGATGCTCATTTGAACGAAGAAGAGCGTTCTTCCGGCAACCGTCGTAACGGCAAGATGTCGAAGAAGGTTCAGACCAAGTATGGTGAAGTTACCATAGAGACCCCTCGTGACAGAGATGGCACGTTCCAGCCAGAGACCGTCAAGAAGCGTGAGACAATTCTTGCCAATGGCATGGCTGACCAAATCATAGATATGTATGCCATGGGTACAAGCACTCGTGACATCAGTAGCTATTTTGAGCGCGAGTTTAGTACCACTCTTTCAGCCGACACCATCAGCTCAATCACAGACCGTGTGCTTCCAGAGATAACATCTTGGAAGACCCGTATGTTAGATCCAGTTTATGCCATTTGTTGGTTGGATGCCATCCATTACAAGGTAAAGGATGAGAATGGTCGTGCAGTTACACGAGCCATTTACAACATCTTGGGAATCAACAAGGATGGGCGCAAGGAACTGCTTGGTATGTATGTGTCTAAGAGTGAGGGCGCTAATTTCTGGTTGGAGGTCTTGACAGACCTTCAGAACCGTGGGGTTCAAGATATACTCATCTGTTGCATAGATGGCTTGAAGGGCTTTCCTGATGCCATTCAAAGCGTATTCCCTGAGAGTTCCGTCCAACTCTGCATTGTCCATCAGATACGTAATTCCATCAAATATGTAGGCAGCAAGCATCAGAAAGAATTTATCAAGGACTTGAGAACAGTTTATGGTGCTGTCAACAAAGAGGCTGCAGAGGCAAATCTTGATATGTTTGCAAGTAAATGGGGAGAAATGTACCCAATCGTAATCAAATCTTGGCGTGACAATTGGGAACGCTTGACAGAGTACTTCCAGTACACTCCTGCCATCCGTAAACTCATCTATACTACCAATACTGTCGAGGGCTACCATAGACAGGTCAGAAAGGTGACAAAGACTAAGGGTGTCTTTCCTACTGATACTTCATTGGAGAAGCTTGTCTATCTTGCTTACCGAAATATCCGTAAGAAATGGACTATGCCAATTGCTAATTGGGGGCAAATTTCACAACAATTGGCAATAAAATTTGGTGATAGATTTAAAATTATGTAACTTTGCAGCCATCAAGGTTCCTCAGTCTGGTCAACACGATTAAAATCGTGTCGCCCAACTGAGGTAAAAATATAAGGATATAAACCTTGACACAGTTCAAATTACACTACCGCGGATTGCAAATCCGTGGAGTTGCCTTCTTGCTCTTTTTTCTCTTTGGATTTACCTTCTTTCTCTTTGATGGCTTCCACTGCATTCTTCAGCAGATTTGTCACGACGTGGGCGATGAGGCTCTCGTCAGCGTATGCCAATAAGTCCTTGGGCTCTACCTTGATTTCTACCT
>DJSH01000009.1 GCA_002440225.1 Candidatus Segatella violae | reverse complement strand
GAGCCGAAGCCCCCGTGCTGAGCGTCAGACTGCAAGAATGTTTCGGCATGGAAAAGACACCTTGCGTCAACGATGGCAAGCAGCCTGTTTTGATGGAATTGCTTTCGCCCGGCTTCAAGCCCGTGCAGTTGACCCAAGATTTGCAAAGCTTCTGGCAAAACACTTACTTCGAGGTAAGAAAGGAACTGAAACGAAGATACCCGAAACATTACTGGCCTGAGAACCCACTGGAAGCAGAGGCTGTAAGAGGGGTGAAAAGGAAATAAAAGGAAAGTCATCATGGATTTTTCTGATTTCAACAGAAAAACTGCCACAAACACGAAAGCTTTTAAAAAGTGAAAGCCTTAAAAACGAAAAAAGTTCCTTTAGTAAAACTCCGTGACCATCAAATGTTTTCACGAAATACTGAAGGAACTTTTTAATTTTTATTTCTTCTAAACACCTTGCTTGTTATAGCGACCATGCATCTCTATGAGAGAAGTATAAAAATCATGGCTATCTGTCGTACGAGTACGACTATAAGTTAATGCATTTTGAATGTTCTGCGATTGATACTGGAACAAACATGGAAGCGCATTACTGTCTGTCACAATAGGAGCCAAGTTAGCACCACTGTTGGAAACAATGGAAATTTTTCCGTCATCCTTCTTGAACATAGCTATCAAACTATACAACAAATCGTCACGTTTCAACTGAGGCAACCTATCACTGCACGTATCCCAAACACCATGCATATAAAGCACACGATCAGGCATGGCTATAGCGACATTGATGGTCATCTGGCGCAAAATGATCTCAGGTGCCTTCGGACAAGCAGGAGTAGCAGGAGCAAAACCATTGTAGAAATAGACCTTACCCTTGGTAATATCCCTTTCCGAAATATGAGCTTGTCGCAAGGCATCTGTGACGAAGTCTCCCTGATTGACCAGACCTGCATTCGGGCCAGCAAATAGCTGACAGAACTTCAGATATTCTCCCACTGTAGGGCGATGCAGATAACAAGATAAAATCTCTTGATAATCAGCTATCGTGCGATTATTCCTTCTTTCCGTCCCCCTTCTTGAAAGGAGTGTATCCCGGAAGCTAAAGAACGAGCGCCCTATCCAATAGACTGGTCCAAAGAAGAACAACACCAAGACGCCTACTAAACGCCATCCACTAGCAATGCCATTCAAGCTCCAATCCTTCACATCAGCAGGAATAGCATCAATGTCCTCTTCGGAAGGCTCATGCCAATAGAGCACAGTCGTTCCTGACTCAAGCTTATAGGAATATCCTATTACGAAGTTCTTTGCCTTAAACTTTTCTATGCGTTGCTCAGCCTCTGAATCACCTCGCTTTATCTTTGTGTCAGTCACCCATTCCGTAACAGCAAGGATAATCAGACAAACAAACCAAATGAAAGCTCCTATTCCCAAGCTCTTGAGGCAAACCCAAATGGAACCCATATAAGTATCCTTTGATTCCAACTTTGGCTCATCTGGCTGGGTTATACCCACAAAAAACTTGTGACGTTCCTCCGAATCCATCAGCCGCGATACTCCATCATCAGTGACGACCTCATCATCAGCACCCTTAGGATAGGTCAAAACATTGGCATAATTACACATGCTTTGTCCCAAGACATCAGCACACGCATAGCTGGCGGTCTCATTGCCACGCAACTGATTGACAAGTTCGATGTTTCTGTCGTCCGTTATCAGCACGTGCTGCTCAATCTCATACAGTTCGTCCTCTTCCTGGATAGTTTGCTTTGCCTGCAAAAGCAATTCTTCCGGCTCTTTTTTGTCGGCAGAAATAGCCTTTCCCTTCCCTTTGAAAGCGCCTTGAAGCAACAGCATTTCCAATATGAGGTACTTACGCTTGGGCTGCATCTTGATAGCCGTCTGAAGCCACATCTCAATACGCTCAGCCTCCAAGTCGGACAGGAGCACTGGAGAGCGATGGGCAAAGAGCGACAACGCATAATAGTAATAAACATCCGGATCACCAGGAGTTAGGTCTACCGCCGTCTTGAAATTCCGACTTGCCAGTTCATAGTTCTGCAAAGACAGATAAACCAGGCCTTTTCCAAACAATGAATCTACGTCATGAGAGTTCTTTTTGGTATCAGACTCAAAAGCCAGCCTGAGATTCTCAGCTTGTTGCACAGAGAACAACAATGGGTTTACCACTTCGGGAACGAACTGATGCTCAGCTCCACACTTCGGACACTTCACCCCACCGACAGGCAGTGGGCTTGTACATACTTTACACCTTTGTATTTTTAATTGTGCCATAACTATTTTATCTCTTGATTATTCATTACCAACTTATTCACCTTGGCCATAATTCGTCCACGCTCACGAGCCACTTGTGAGGGAAGAATAGAATCCGCCTCACGAATCAACCTATTCCACTCACGTTCATTGGCCGGATTGGAATATTGCTCAGCCATATCTCGCAACTCATGCCCCAACAGCCTCACCTCCTCTGTATCTTGCTCTAATTGGACATGCTGTGTATTATATTCCACGTCATGTTGTCCCACGATACTGGCCACAACTATCCAAATGACAGTAAGAGCCAGTATTCCAAATAGATAGAGCCGAACAGACATTTCGGGGAAAGTAGACAGAACCTCGGGCAAATCGAAATGAACGCATAAGAGGCGACGCCCCAATTCTGTGCCACAAAGAAAATAATAAATCATCCACAGGACAGCCGCACCTATATAATATAAGGTACAGACACCCAAGAACACCTTGAAATAAGGCGTTTGATTGGTCACCTCCTTTATCTCGGCATGCCCCTTATGAAGCCAAATAAAGAACAAGGCTTCCAAAAAAAAGGCATAAACCATATTAATCCAATAGACTGCCGATGGCGAATCTGGCTTTAGGAGCACGAATCCTAGCAAAGTGACTCCGTATGCAAGTGCAGGAGTCAACCATGAATAAAATAGATTTGTTTTCATATAGATGTTAATTTATTGGTGGTACAGGAGGAACTTGCACTACAGGAGGTGGTGTTTGGTTTACTGGAGCAAAAATCACTTGCAACTCAGGTAAATTCTCCGCAGCTACCCAAGATGGCAATCCAGCCTTCCAAACAAGCGTCTGACGAGTCAAAACGCTCTGAGCCACAAGTTGTTGCAAAATAGGCAAGTCGTAAGGTCCTGCTTGCTGTTGGTTAATATACACATAAATCTGTAAGGATTGGCTAGGAGGTGGAGGTGTCTGAGCTGTAGCCATGGCACCCTGTGCCACGGCCCCCATCTGATTGCCAAACATGTTGCCTATACCGACACCCATGCCAAGCCCCATACTCGCCCCCATCATATTGCCAGCTGCCCCCTCATTGCCAGCAGCAGCTTCCATCACATCGAGCTGCCGCTCCTGCTGATAAGAGTACCCCTCACGCTGACGCTTTCTAGCCAAGGCTCGGCTCTCCAAATCCATTGTCCCTGCATCTGCCTGAGCCTGCAGTATCTGCTGATAGTTGGAGTCGTCCTCATGAGGATTGATGCCATCGACATCAAACTTGGTTAGCTCCAAGCCATAGTCTTCAAGATATTCATTTATCTGCGTCTTGGCATAGTTGGCTATGTCAAAGAGATAGTTGTTAGCTTCAGTGATACCTATCTTGCGCTGGCTGAAATACTGGCTAATTACCGTTGTCACCCTTTGGGAAACTGCTGAAGAGAACTCGGAAGCAAAATCATCCAGATAAACGTCATGCTCCGTACCGACATACTCCCTGATGAAAGCGATGGCATTGGTGATACGGAACTCGTAACTGCCGAAAGCCCCAACCTTGATGGCAAGACCTTCATCACACAAAGAATAATCCCGGATGGTAAGCCCTACACCCCATCCTGCATCATCGCCGGCAAAACGATGGCGAATAGTACTCACGACAAACAAGGAGGTCTTGAAGGCAGACTCTCCACCAAACGGGATATTTACTATCTTTTCAAGAAAAGGTATGTTGTTGGTAGAAAGAGTATGCCCACCCGGTTTCAATAAATCAGAATACATGCCCTCAGACATGAAGACCATCTGCTGACCCTCCTGTACCGTTACCTTGGCATGTGTGGACAAATTGTCGTAAGGATGTCGATGCACTAAACAGCCTTTCTCTAGGTTGACAAAGACATTGTCGATAAAACCTTTTCGCTCATCGCCCTGTCCATCGAACGTTTCCCCTTTCGATCTCAGTTTTTTAAATAAATTCATAATATTAAGTTTAGATTCATTAATGATACCTTTACTTCATTCACTGTGCAAAGGAACAAAAAAACATCTAAACTTCATGGTCAATACGTAAAAAAAGGAGTTCAAAGAATAAAAATCAACAAATGTCATTACGTAAAACAATATATCAAAACGTACAATCTACAGATTATCAATAAGTTTTAGCACACAGATTCCCCACAGTCAAAAACAACAATGGGGCAATCTTATCGACTACCCCATTATTTCTTTTTATCACAAAACTAGCCTTAACAACTAGCTTTGCTATCATTATTTACTTACTGCACTATCTTGAAACGGATTCTCAATGAGTGAGAAGGCTCATCCCAATTGGTGCCAAGCAATACGAACTTACCAATCTGAGCGGTAGAGCGAACATGCTTGCCGATACATGGACAAACGTCATAGTCGCCAATGCGAACCAGACGAAGCGTCTCGCTGGCATCCTCTGGCAAGCGGTCGAGCTTGACATCTGCTGGTATATGGTCGCGATCCACAAACTCGTAGGTCACTGGCATATCCAACTCTATCAAACGATTCATCTCCGTCTCGATTTCCTTTTCCTCCTGACGAGAAGGCTTGTGGTCGACTACGAAGGTCATCTTACTCTTCTTGCGCTCGATGTGTGCATTGCGACTGCGCTCGCATCCAAACATGCGGTGCATCAACTGGTTGAGCAAATGCTCTGCCGTATGAGCAGGAGGGAACTCCTCCTTGTGATGCTCATTCAATATGAATTCACTCTCGTCCATCTTGACATTGAATTTATAGATTCTTACTCCGTAAGCTCCGATTGAAACTGGGAAGTTGCCGTCTTTCTTCAACTCCACCTTTTTCTTGCCACCCGACCAAAGTTCGGTTACAGCCACTTCCTCCTCAGGCAAGTGCATGTAGTCGAAGGCATGGCCCGGAATGCAAACACCCAACTCACGAGCCTCTGCCGAGAAATTGAGCACGACGAGCATCGCCTCTCCGCCTTTCTTACGAAGAAATGCAAAATGACAGCGTGGGTCGAAATGCTCAGACTGTGGGTTCACATACATCAAGTCGAAGGTATCGCCCTCACGGATGGCTCGCTCCTCATTGGCAAGACGTAGCAACTGGCGATATTGGGCCGCCAAAGCCTTACTTGCCACCGACTGCTGATGGGCAGCAGGCGAACCTGGTGCTTGATAGGCATGAGCCAACGTCTCTGGACTCCAATAGTCGAATATCGTGGTGCGACCATCCTCTCCACTGAAGCCCTCCTTGTCCATGCCTCGCTCGCCAAACTCCTGTCCACTATAGAGCATGAATGGATTCTTTTGGAAGAAAAGGCTCAAAGCTGCAGCAGGTATCGCCTTCTCGGCATTGCCACAGAAAAAATCGCTGGCGATGCGCTGCTCATCGTGATTCTCCAAGAAGTAGAGCATGTGGTCGCGAATATCGTCAACCACCTGCCATTCATGGGTAATACTGGCAGCAGGACGCTCACCACGGATAACGCCACGCAAGCAATCGTACATGCCCACCTTATCATAAAGGTAGTCGAAACCAGCCTTTACATAGTTGCGATACTGGTTAGGGTCGTACACTTCGCCGATGACGACTATTTCTGGATAACGAGCCTTCAATATCTGAGTGGCGTAAGACCAAAATGCCGTTGGCACCATCTCAGCCATATCGCAGCGGAAACCATCTACGCCCTTGCCTGCCCAATAGAGCAAAATATCGGTCATCTTGCCCCAAGTGTTAGGCACAGGCTCGTAGTGATAGCTACGACCGCCGGCATCGCAATAGTCGATACCATAGTTGAGTTTCACGGTCTCATACCAGTCGTTCACGCTCGGACGATTGTCGAAGCGGTCATTGCCCGTAGCCTTGGCAGGACATTCCGTGTATGGCTCAAATATCTTGGCATCTTTCGCAGCGTATGCGGTGAACGCCGGTCTAGACTGGCGCACCTCGTTGAGGTCGAGGTCGCCCCATGTATAATAGAAATTATTTTGGATAGAGAAATGCATGTTTTTGTCATCATCCTCTCCAAGGTCTCGTACACCTGCTGGTTTGCGAATGGAGTGATACTCACGAGCCACGTGATTAGGAACGAAATCCATGATGACCTTCATGCCAGCCTTGTGAGTACGCTCTATCAGACTCTCCCACTCCGACATACGCATGCTTACATTTTCCGCCAAGTCGGGGTCGATGTCATAATAGTCGGTAATAGCGTATGGCGACCCCGCCTTACCCTTCACCACCTCAGCATGCTGGGTAGGAATGCCGTATGATGAGTAGTTGGTCTGGGTGGCGTGACGAATCACACCTGTGTACCAAATATGTGTGAATCCCATGTCGTGGATACGGGCGAGCACTGCATCGGTAAAATAATTGAGCTTTCCGCAACCGTTCTCCTCTAGGGTTCCGTTCTCCTTGCGAGTGGTATTAGAATTTCCAAATAATCGTGGAAGTACTTGATAAATTACAACTTTTTCTTTCATTTAGCGGTTACGCACTTATAGAAATGAAGCGTTTTATCTTCTCGGAAACACCTTTGCCAAGAAGATAAAACGCCGTAAAATGTTTTTGTTGACTAAGCAATGCCGTGAGCAGCGACAGTCTTGTCGATGCGGCCAATCATGCCCTGCAATGCCTTGCCAGGACCGCACTCAGTGAAGTCGTCGGCACCATCAGCGATCATAGCCTGAACAGAAGCTGTCCAACGTACAGAGCTTGTGAGCTGAGCGATGAGGTTCTGCTGAATCTCGGCTGGATCTGTGTGAGGCTTACCATCTACGTTCTGGTAAACTGGGCACTTAGGAGCTGAGAATGTAGTCTTCTCGATAGCTGCCTGGAGCTCATCCTTGGCTGGCTGCATCAATGGAGAATGGAAAGCACCACCTACCTTCAAAGGCAAGGCACGCTTAGCGCCAGCAGCCTTCAATTTCTCGCAAGCTGCGTGGATGGCATCAGTGTTACCAGAGATAACGAGCTGACCAGGGCAGTTGTAATTGGCAGGGATAACGATGTTACCCTCTGTGCTTACCTCAGCGCAGATTTCCTCCACCTTTTCGTCTGGCAAGCCGATGATGGCAGCCATAGTACCAGGGTTAGCCTCGCAAGCCTTCTGCATAGCGTTGGCACGAGCGGCAACGAGCTTCACACCATCCTCGAAAGCGATGGCACCAGCAGCTACCAATGCAGAGAACTCACCGAGAGAGTGACCAGCCACCATAGCAGGCTTGAAATCATCGCCCAAGCAGAGGGCAGAGATAACAGAATGGAGGAATACGGCAGGCTGTGTAACCTTAGTTTCCTTCAACTGCTCGTCGGTGCCAGCAAACATAATATCAGTAATCTTGAAGCCGAGGATTTCGTCGGCCTTATCGAAAAGTTCTTTTGCCAATGCGTTGTTGTCGTAGAGGTCCTTGCCCATACCTACGAACTGTGAACCCTGACCAGGGAAAACAAATGCTTTCATTTTATCTTTTATATTTTAATATTGTTGTTAATAATCAATGTTTTAATTGCTTGATTGTTCCAATCTGGGTGCAAAGATACAAATATTTTTCGAGACTTGGGAGAGAATCACGAAAAATATAGTTATATATTCTAAATTGCCCTTAGATTGTTCGAGAAGGACATAAAAAAATCCCTAATGCCTTGCGGCAAAAGGGATCTTTATGTTAATTTGCTTTACAGTGCGAAAATTATCGTACTAAAAATTACTCAGCTGCAGGAGCCTCTTCCTCGGCTGCTGCCTCAGCAGGAGCATCAACTGGAGCTTCCTCAGCAGCAGGAGCTGCAACAGGAGCGTTCTCTGCAACAACGTGTACAGGAACCTTAACCTCAACCTCCTTGTGGTAGTGAACAGTAGCCTCGTACTCGCCTACCTTCTTAGCATCCTTCATAGTGATGATCTTGCGATCTACCTCGATGCCCTTCTTAGCGAGCTCCTCAGCAACAGTAGCTGCGTTAACAGAACCGTAGAGCTGACCTGTAGCACTAACCTTGGCAGTGATAGTAAGAACGATGCCATTGAGAGCATCGCCCTTCTTAACAGCCTCAGCCTTGATAGCCTCAAGCTTGTGAGCCTGCTGCTTCAAGTCCTCTGCCAACTGCTTCTTGGCAGCTGGAGAAGCGATAACAGCCTTACCTGTAGGGATAAGGAAGTTACGACCATAACCACTCTTTACATTTACGATATCGTTCTTGTATCCAAGACCGATAATATCTTGCTTCAAAATAATTTCCATTCTTCTTCTCCTCCTTAAATTACTTCATCAAATCGGTTACGTAAGGAAGCAAAGCGATCTGGCGAGCACGCTTAACAGCCTGTGCTACACGGCGCTGATACTTCAAAGATGTACCTGTGATACGACGTGGAAGGATCTTACCCTGCTCGTTCAAGAACTTCTTCAAGAACTCTGGGTCCTTATAGTCGATGTACTTAATACCGCTCTTCTTGAAACGGCAATACTTCTTCTTCTTTGTGTCGATAGAAGGAGCGGTCAAATAACGGATTTCTGATTTCTGATCTGCCATGATTAAGCCTCCTCTTTTTTACCAAGCTTTGCACGACGCTTCTCTGCGTAAGCGGCAGCATACTTGTCAAGTTTAACAGTCATGTAACGAATTACTTTCTCGTCGCGGCGATAAGCTGTTTCGAGCTTAGCTACAACGGTAGGTTCAGCCTTGAACTCAATCAAGCTGTAGAAGCCTGATGTCTTCTTGTCGATGTTGTAAGCCAACTTCTTCAAACCCCAAGCCTCTTTGTTCAGAATCTCAGCACCATTGTCGGTGAGCACCTTCTCGAACTTAGCGACCGTTTCCTTCATCTGTTCATCAGACAAAACGGGAGTCAAAATGAAAACGGTTTCGTATTGATTCATACTACTTTTGATAATTAAATATGTTTATAATAAATTCTCTATGCAAACCCGCTCCAATTGTGTGCAAAAACACCCTTTTCACGAATTGCGGTGCAAAAGTACGACTTTTATTTGAAATAACCAAATATTTTTTGTACTTTTGCACAAAAATAATTGTTAATTAAGGAATAATATGGTAAAGATGAA
Source organism: Candidatus Segatella violae (assembly GCA_002440225.1). Lineage (GTDB taxonomy): Bacteria > Bacteroidota > Bacteroidia > Bacteroidales > Bacteroidaceae > Prevotella > Prevotella violae. Next base: position 8,232 of record DJSH01000009.1, on the reverse strand, counting down.
CAAAAAATTCACCCAATCGCTCCGTGCCATCCCTTCAATGGGCATGGCTTTCATCGTTTTGGGTGTACTGCTGCTGGCAGCCAGTTTCGTATTCAACATCAAGGGAAACCTGATGCTTTTCGCAGGGTTGTTTTTCATCCTGGCAGGCATTGCGGGTTTCGTCTACTCACTCAAGAGAGGGGCATGATTTCATACTGGACTCAAGAAAGGGGCATGATTCCATATCAGACTCATGCCCCCTTTTTCTTATTCTATTGTTTTCTGAGTTTTATTCCTCGTTTGGCACGATGAGCTTATAGCCCTTGCCATGGATATTGATGATTTCTATCTGTGGGTCATCTTTCAAGTGCTTACGCAACTTGGTGATATACACATCCATTGAACGTGCATTGAAATAGTTGTCGTCAATCCAAATGGTCTTGAGGGCGAAGTCGCGCTGCAAGATTTCATTGGCATGCGCACAGAGGAGGCCGAGGAGCTCATTCTCCTTGGTGGTAAGCTTGGTCTGCTGACCGTTGATGGTAAGCAACTGTTTCTGTGTATCGAAGGTGAACTTACCGATGTGGTACATGGTAGATTCCTTAGTCTTCTTGCCACGTACACGGCGCAAGATAGCTTCTACACGGAACACGAGCTCTTCCATAGAGAAAGGCTTGGTGATATAGTCGTCGGCACCAATCTTGAAGCCCTCAAGGATATCTTCCTTCAAGGTCTTTGCAGTCAAGAAGATGATAGGCAGGTCGGCATTGGTCTGGCGAATTTCCTGTGCCAGGGTGAAACCGTCCTTCTTTGGCATCATCACGTCGAGCACTGCTATGTCGTACTTGTTCTTGTTGAACTCCTTATAGCCAGCCTCGCCATCAGGGCACAATACGGTGGTATAACCTTTTGCCTGCAAATACTCGCGAAGCAACATACCCAAGTTCTCATCGTCCTCACAAAGCAGGATCTTAATTGTCTCTTCCATATTCTTTATCTTTTTATTGTTAATATTCTATATTATAAATGTTTAATGTTAAATGTCTCAGTCGTGTATCACAGGCAGCTTGATGGTGAAGGTGGTACCCTTGCCCAGCTCGCTGTCTACCTTGATTTCGCCATCATGCAGATCTACGACTTTCTTTACATAGGCCAGACCTAGCCCGAATCCCTTCACATCGTGAACGTTGCCGGTATGCACTCGATAGAACTTGTCGAATATCTTCTTCAAGTTTTCCTTTTTCATGCCCAGACCTGTATCGGTGATGGAGAGATAGAGATGCTGGTCGTCGTTCCAGGTCTTCATCGTCACATTGAGAGGCTCATCCGGTTTGCGATATTTCACGGCGTTGTCCATCAAGTTGAAGATGACATTTTGGAAATGCACCTCGTCCACATAGATACTGGAGTCCACCGCCTCAATGTCGGTATAGACCTTGCCTCCGGTATGCTCCACACGCAGAGAGAATGAGTGGGCGATATTCTCCACCATCTCGTTGAGGTCGAGCTGCTTCTTCTTGAATACGGCCTTCTTGCGGTCGAACATACTCATCTGGAGCACCTTCTCCACCAAAAAACGGAGTCGTTTCGACTCGTCGTTGATCACACCGCCCAAGTGCTTCTGCATCTGCTCGCTCTTCGACACGGATGGGTCGTTGAGCATTTGGGCTGCCAGACTGATGCTGGCGATAGGCGTCTTCAGCTCATGGGTCATATTGTTGATGAAATCGTTCTTGATTTCAGTGTATCTCTTCTGTCGGAAGATGACCACGATGGTGAAGATGAAGGTGATAAGCAATACCAGCGTAAAGATGATGCTAGGTATCATGAAGCGCACACTGGAGAAGATGTAGCTGTTCATGTCGGGGAAATGTACTTTCACGACGCCCATCTTCGATTGTGGGTCGTTGCGGAAGAGCACCTGCGAATAGCTATACTCCTCGCCCTCATCACTATAGTCTGGACAGCGGTACACCTCTCGTCCATCTTGCGTGGTCACCGTGAAATGATAAGGGATGTTGATGCCGTTGTTCATCATCTCCGCTTTCAAGTCTTGATCGAGCTGCTTGAAATTGATGCGTTCCTTCAGCGGCTTGTCGGATGCCGAGTAAAGGATGGAATAAACCACCTCGTCGAGCAATGCCTTCTGATAGACATATCGATTCTTCACGATTTCCTGCAAAGACTTTTGGGTCTCGCTGATTGAATTTTTGTCGCTTCGCAGAATCATCGCCTTTGGCATGTTGCCTGGGTTGGTGGCGATGGTCTTCAATTCAAACGACGAATACACCGTGCCGTCCTTGCCCTGCACGGAATACTGGTGACTCTGCTGCACCGTGCCGTCGGGCTGACCGCTGCGTGTGCCCACCGAATCCTTGCGGGTAGCTTTGCGCTCGGTCTCGTTGACATCTTTTTCGAGATAGCGCAAAGTCTCGTTAAGTTCCAAGTTTCTTGAAGCTTGATATAGGGCTCTGTTGACCGACTCGTCAAACTGTTCCTTCTTCATGTTTACCATCTCTTGGATGTAACTGAGCTGCAAAAACAACAGCGCAAGGAACGAAAAGCCCATGATAATGGCTATGGTCCAAATCGTTTTCTTTTTCATGGGAGCAAAGATAGGAATTTTCTTAATTAGTTAACACAAAAGAGTTAATTATTTGCCGATTATTTGGCTATATTAACCAAAATTCATACATTTAGTTACAAATACAAATACAGTTCATCTCTTGAGGAATATAAAAATGTAGAATTAGACATATAAAAAACAGGGAGGCATACATATCACATGTACACCTCCCCAGTGGGTCATATCAACATAAAATTTTAATTTATATAAGAGAGATAATTGTAAATGATTGTTCCGCCCCTATTCTGCCTCCTTAGCCACTTCTGCCTCATGCTCGGCTATCAACTTAGCCTGAATGTCGCTAGGCACAAGTTCATAGCTAGCAAACTTGGTGGTGAACGATGCTCTACCACCAGTGAGAGAACTAAGGGAGATGGAATAGTTGGCAAGTTCCTTGAGTGGAATCTTGGCGCTGAGCTTCTGATAGCCTGCCTCGCTGTCCATACCCATGATGAGGGCACGGCGCCCCTGCAAGTCGCTCATCACATCACCCATGAAATCGGCTGGCACGTAAACCTCCAAGTCGTAGATAGGCTCCAGGATCTTAGGACCTGCCTGCTTGAAGGCATCGCTGAAGGCATGGCGAGCGGCGAGCATGAATGAGAGTTCATTACTATCCACTGGGTGCATCTTGCCGTCGTACACGATGACACGCACGTCGCGAGCATAACTACCAGTCAGAGGACCATGTTCCATACAGTCCATGACACCCTTCAGGATAGCTGGCATGAATCGAGCGTCGATGGCTCCACCAACCACAGAGTTGAGGAATACCAACTTGCCGCCCCACTCTAGGTCTACCTCCTCGCGGCTCTTGATGTTCATCTTGAACTCCTGTCCGTTGAAGGTGAATGATGTTGGGTCTGGCATGCCCTCTGCGTATGGCTCCACGATGAGGTGAACCTCACCAAACTGTCCGGCACCACCACTCTGCTTCTTATGGCGATACTCAGCACGAGCCTTCTTGGTGATAGTCTCACGATATGGGATGCGAGGCTCCTCAAAGACAACATTGAGTTTCTCGTTGTTCTCCAATCTCCACTTCAAGGTGCGGAGATGGAACTCACCCTGTCCACGCACGATAATCTGGCGCAATTCCTTGCTTTGCTCCACAATCCACGTTGGGTCTTCCTGGCGCATCTTGATGAGAGCAGCCATCAGTTTCTCCGTATCCTGGGCGTTCGCAGCCTTGATGGCACGAGAATACTTAGGGTTTGGATATTTGATGAAGTCGAAGCGCCACTCTGTGTCCTTGTCGTTCAGGGTATTGCCCGTCTTCACATCTTTCATCTTCACGGTACAACCGATGTCACCAGCGTTGAGTTTCTCCACAGGCACACGGTTGGCACCGGCGCAAGCATAAATCTGTCCGATGCGTTCCTTCGAGCCACGGACGGCATTGGTCAAGTCGTCGCCGCTCTTTACTGAGCCGCTCATCACCTTGAAGTAACTTACCTCGCCAATATGAGGTTCCATGCCTGTCTTGAAGAAGTAAATGCTTTCTGGCCCATTGCTATTTGGAGTGATTTCCTCGCCACGGGTATTATGCAACTTAGGCATCTCGCTTACGAAAGGTACCACGTTGCCCAAGAACTCCATCAGTCGATGAACGCCCATCGACTTGCCTGCGCAAACGCAGAACACAGGGAAGATGCTGCGGGTGACGAGTCCCTTGCGGATACCCTCGCGCATCTCATCCTCGGTCAAGCTCTCGCTCTCGAAGAACTTTTCCATCAGTCCCTCGTCGTTTTCGGCGGCAGCCTCCACGAGTACCTTGTGCAGTTCCATGGCCTTCTCCATTTCCTCCTCAGGAATATCCTCGATGATAGGAGCACCACCCTCTGGCTTCCAAGAATATTTTTTCATCAATAAGACGTCAATGAGAGCATTGAAGCCTGGGCCTGTCTCTATAGGATATTGAATCTGCACACACTTAGAACCATAGATGTCCTTCATGGTGGCTATGATGTTGTCGAAGTCGCACTTGTCGGAGTCAAGCTGGTTGATGAGGAAGATGACAGGCTTGCCCAATTTCTCGGTATAACGGAAATTGTTCTGCGTGCCCACCTCCGGACCATACTGACCATTGATGAGGATAACTGCCTGGTCGGTAACATTGAGCGATGTGATGGCACCGCCTACGAAATCGTCGCTACCCGGACAGTCTATGATATTCAGTTTCTTGTTGTTCCACTCCACATGGAAGACGGTAGGGAACACCGAGTAGCCATATTCCAACTCTACTGGGAAGTAGTCGCTCACCGTATTTTTCGCTTCTACAGAGCCTCTACGTTTGATGACGCCTGCTTCGAATAACATACTTTCGGCAAGTGTAGTCTTGCCGCTACCCGCACTGCCCAGCAGCGCAATGTTCTTGATCTCATTAGTCTGATATACTCTCATGACGCTTATAGATTTTTAGGGTTCTACTTAAAATTGTCAGTTGTTTATCTACAGAAGAGGCGAGCCTCTCTGCTTATTGTTTGCTAAATTACGGAAAAAATCGCACAATAGCAAACTTTTTGGGCAAAAAGATGCTTTAATTTAAAACATATTAGTAATTTTGCAACTTGTTAAGACTCATTTTGGGGCTTACACCTTATTATATATAGGGAATTCCCCAGTTGACTAAACCAAATGAGAATTTTTAAAAAAACGACAATATCATGGCAGGACTATACATACACATCCCCTTCTGCGAGAGCCGATGCATCTACTGTGGCTTCTACAGCACCACCTCGCTCAGCCTGAGAGACGAATACGTCGACGCACTCTGCGAGGAGCTGCACTTGCGTCCCATCGCCAGCGAGCTGGGCGCAGCCGAGTCTATCCAGACCATATACCTGGGTGGAGGAACCCCCAGCCAACTCACAGGCGAACAAATCATCCGCCTATTCGACGGCATCAAGAAATACATAGGAATAGGAGGGGAGAATGAAGAACGAAGAGTGAAGAGTGAAGAAATCTATAGCAAGAAGGAAGAAAGCATCTTCGAGGGGATGGAGATTACCATGGAGTGCAACCCCGATGATGTGACAGAAGAATTCTGCAAGTGCTTGAGACAACTGCCCGTGAATCGCATCAGCATGGGTGCACAGACTTTTAGCGACGACCGCCTGCGCTTTCTTCATCGGCGCCACAACGTCCAGGAGGTAAGGACAGCCGTGGACCGGCTGAGATCCATCGGCATCCAAAACATCAGCATCGACCTCATGTTTGGATTCCCTGGAGAAACTCTCGACGATTGGAAAAGCGACCTTCAGGAAGCCATCCGGCTAGACGTGGAACACATCTCCGCCTACAGTCTGATGTATGAGGAAGGAACCACCCTCTATCGCCTACTCGACCTAGGTAAGGTAAAGGAAATCGACGAAGAGCTCAGCCGCCAGATGTACGACCTCCTCATCAGCGAACTCACCCAGGCTGGCTACGAGCACTACGAAATAAGCAACTTTGCCCACCCAGGCTTTCGCTCCCGCCACAATAGCAGCTATTGGCACGAGGTGCCCTACATCGGCATCGGCGCTGCCGCCCACTCCTACAACCGCTCAACTCGCAGTTGGAATGCCGCCGACCTTCGCCAATACATCGACAGCATCAAGCAGGGCAAGCGACCAGCCGAGCAGGAAGAGCTCGACCTCAACACCCGATACAACGACCTCATCACCACCGCCCTTCGCACCAGCGACGGCATCGACATAGAGCATCTGAGACAGGAGTTCGGCGAGTTGCTGGCACAGCGAACCCTGACAGAGGCCCAGGTACACATCGACCGTGGACTGATGAAGATAAAAGGAGGCAAACTGTCACTCACCCATGAAGGACTCTATATCTCGGATGATGTGATGAGCGACTTCATGATTGTATAGAAAGAGCCGCCATACATAAGGAAACAAAAAACATAGGAAAATAAAAAAAGCCTTGGAATTATTTCCAAGGCTCTAACTTATCGAGACCATTTTTTTGGTATTTTTCATAATAGTATTGCTTGATGCTCTTCAGCACCTCCACAGTAGATTTCTTCTTCTGCACATAAGGTTTCAGCATCTGCAATAAAACAAAAACCACCACCACGATAAATACAACCAATCCCCAAGAGAGGATCTCGCTACTGAAATCCAAGCGAGGTTGCAGAATGATTCCTAGAGCAATAGGTATCACAAAACAAGCCCAATCCACCGGACTATCAAGTCTCGTCGATTCCATGTACTCTTCGCGTAATTCTTTCGGAGCATTAAAAATTAATCGTTTTTGATGTTGTCTCCAATAATCTTCAAACTCTTTTTCCATTCAATCCACTTTTAAATTAATTAATAGGCGTAAATTCCCAGAATGTCATAACCTACCAGTTCTAAACCCGAGAATTTAGCTTTTTAACTTATTCGAAACTAGACATTTATACTTATACTTTTTTCAATGCAAAGTTACCACTTATATTTTGAACAGCCAAATTTACCCCCCCATATCCTGATTAATTAACAAACATTAAGGCATAAATATGTAAAGTTTGCATATTTTGCTCACATTTTCGTGTATATTCTTTCATCAAAATCAAAAATAAGCTGCGATTTATTTTGTTTTTATCGCAATTTGCAGTAACTTTGCACCCCGATAACAAAAAGATTACATTATACATATATAAAAAGGGATAGAACATAAAATGCAAAATCAGTTTTCTCGTACACAACTCATGATGGGCAAGCCTGCCATCGACACCTTGATGGGCAGCCGAGTAGCCGTATTTGGCGTAGGCGGCGTGGGCGGCTATGTAGTGGAAGCCTTGGTGCGAAGCGGCCTGGGCGAAATAGACCTCATCGACGATGACCGCGTATGTCTCACTAACGTAAACCGCCAGGTTCTCGCCACCCTCAGCACAGTGGGCAAGCACAAGGTAGACGTGTGCGAGGAGCGCATCCACGACATCAACCGTCGCTGCATCGTGCACAAGTACCAGATGTTCTACCTCCCAGAGTTTGCCGATGTCATCGACCTCTCGAAGTTCGACTACGTGGTTGACTGCATCGACACGGTGAAGGCGAAGCTCGACCTTATCAAGCGCTGCCACGACCTAAAGGTGCCAATCATCTCCTGCATGGGCGCCGCCAACAAGATGGATGCCACAGCCTTCAAGGTGGTGGACATCAACAAGACCCAGATGGACCCACTCGCCAAGGTGATTCGCAAGAAGCTACGCAAGATGGGCATTCGAAAGCTCAAGGTAGTATACAGCGAGGAAGAGCCTCTGCGCCCTATCGACGACCCGAACATCAGTTGCCGTTTCCACTGCATCTGCCCTAACAAGGACATGCGCAAGTGTACCGACCGCCGTGACATCCCAGCCAGCAATGCCTTCGTGCCAGCCGCAGCCGGTCTCATCTGTGGTGGCGAGGTCATCAAGGACCTCATCCGCATGGCCGGCACCTGGCGTCTCACTCCAGAGATGATAGCCGAGAATCCCGAGGCAAAGGCTGCCGCCGAGAAGGCTGCCGAGAAAGCGGAGGCACACCAAGAGAAATACAAGGCTATCGCGCTAGCCAAGAAGAATGGTATTTGGGAGGATGACACCATAAGAATGAAACTTCCCGAGGGATTCTAAAGAATAAGCATGGATCACCTGCAAAAGCGTG
>DJSH01000046.1 GCA_002440225.1 Candidatus Segatella violae | reverse complement strand
AGTAGTCGCCCAGCTTCAAGTTGTCCATGATGGAACGAATACCATTGATGGCAGCATTCTTTATCTTACTGTCAATGCCTAGCATGCGGATAGTCTCAGGCTTGAACACAGAGCCAAGCAAGAGGTTCTTCACATACTCCTTGCCCTGTGCCGACAGTCTTTCCGTGCCGTCCATGAAGCCATCCACCTCGTTCTGTCCGATGATACCTTTACTTACTAACGTCTTCACCAAGTCATTTATTGCCTTGGAATTGTTAAAGAATGCGTCCAAGCTACCATTTCCCTCAATATCAGCTACAATGGCACCCACCTCGTCGCTAGTCAAGGTCTTAGCCTTAGCCACCGCTTGCTCGGTGTTGCTCTCGCTCTTGGTCTCTTGCTTGTTGAACATATCGAAAGTCTTGCTCGTAAGAGGGAACTTTTCATCAGGCACAAAGTAAACGATACCTTTGTTCCCGATTTCCGCAATTTTCTCTGGAGTCAAACCGAAACCTTCGATGTTGTCGTTCAAGTCTTCATAGTATTGCCCATCCTTGCCGTTTCTTTCGGCAAGCAACTTTGCCATGGTCGTTCCGCTTCCGCTCAAAGTGACACCATCCTGCACAACAGGAATATTCTTCAAGGCAAGTCCGTTGAAGTTATTACCTATCTGTTCGGTAAACTGGCGTGCGCCCTTATCCTTATATGAGCGAGAATTAGACGAACTTCCATCCTCATTCACAGGGAAGCCTTCGCTTTGCTTGAAGTCGTTGAATGGGTCGTGCGAAGGTGTCAATCCCGAAGTTTCACCATAATAATATGTACCTCTTATCTTTTTCCCATTAGGCAGAGTGATAGAACCTCTTCTACCTGCTACCTTCTTTGATTTGTCAAATTTCTCTTTCACGATAGGAGAGGCTTGGTTAGCTTCGTCCACCTTTTCTTCGGTAGGTTTGCCCACGGTCTCAGCCACAGCCTTGGCAGTCATAGCCTTCTTGATGTTCTGAGCGTTTTCAAGCTGTTTCTTGGCAGCCTCGATGGTCTTAGCTTTTACTTGCTCCTGTTCCAAGATGTCGTTAGGTTCGGCAGAATAGTCCACCTTCATCTTCTCGGCATCCTTCAAAGCCTTCTCCACTTTGGCAATCTGTCCGTTCACCACCTTTTCGGCATTCTCTCCGAAGTCCTGTGTAAGAATCTCCGCCGCCTGTTCTGGCTTCATCGCCCCATAGTCGGGCGTAGGTCTTCCCTTGCTGTCCTTGGTCATAGGAACATCGGTGCCATCTGCAAACTTTCTGGTCTGCTGAGGCTGTTCTTGTGGTGCTAAGTTCTCTTTTGTGGTATTATCTTTTGCCGATGTGGTATTATCTTGTGGTGCTAACTCGCTATTTTCACCACCATTCTCAGACTTAGGTTGAGCCTCTTCTTTTTGTTGAGGCTTAGCAGCATCCTGCATCGCCTGTTCCTGAGCAGCCTCATTGTAAGGCTGAGAGTTAATCATCTGCAATCTCTGACGATACTCGTTGGCGAAATCCTCTGGACGCTGAGTCTGAAAGAGAGTAACCTCATCTTTCTTCAAGTACACCATTTTCTTGGTGTTAGGGTCGAAGCAGATAAGCATATCGCCCACGTCTTCCTTCGCACGCCCAGTGGTAGAGTCAAATGCCACGTCACCAGAGCCTACAATCAAGGTTCTGCCTTCGCTGTCCTGCACATAAACCACCTGTTCGCCGTTCATCTTCTGACCGTTCAGCTCCCCATGGTAAGACCAATCCTGTACGACACCGCTCACCACTTCCTCAATCTTCTGCTTGGTAGCCTCCTGCATACCCTGCACTCTAGCGTTCGCATTGATATAATGGGCAAATGGTTCCAGCTGCTCCTGCGTCAGTCCGTTCTGAACCATCCAGTCGTAAATCTGAGGGTTGGTAAGCCCCTGACTCTGTAGCTTCTTGAAGTTCTGGCTGAACACATCGTTGTCTCGCATCAGCACGTCCATTTCAGCCTCAGCCTGTCTCAGTCCGTTCAACTCCTGCTTCACCGCCTCGCCGTTAGGCTGCTCGGTGCCAAGGTTGTTGTCGGATGCCACGTCTTTTCCTTCCATATGGCTCTGTTCTGGGTGGGAATCACCTTCCTTAAATACAGCTCCCTCGAATGCACGGCGAAGCTGCACGCAAGCATTCTGCTCTGCATCGGTTCGCTTCAACACATCCTTATTTTGGAAGGCGTTAACAAGCTGTTCTCTCGTCATACCGTTCTGCTGAGCCACCGCATCCACGATTCTTCCAGTCTCTCCGTTATTAGCCGCATAGTCCACAAACTCCTTGTAGATGGCAGAATCATGGTCTTGCATTCCAGCAGCCAAAGTTCTATTTACGTGATAGTCCAAAGGCTTACTCTCATCGAATCCCTTGCTCAACAAGAATTGTTTCTGCAACTCTCGGTCAGAGGTGTCAGCATTCACCGACAGGGCAAAGCTATTGTCCATGCGAGCGTTCTCCTTCAAGATGGCATCGTTGTAAAGCGCATTCTCTCGCTCATCGGCAGTATTGTAGCTACGCTTAGAGAGCAAGGTGCCGTCAGCTGCATACTCGCTGACATATTTTTTATATCCTGCCTTATCACCTCCCACCTTTTCGAAGGTAAAGGTATGATAATCGCCCATTGGTCTAGATGAAGGCATCACACCCATCACCATAGCCGAATATTTAGCCTTGGCGTCCCATGAAACGTTAGGGTCAGCCATAATCTTCTGATAGGAAGCCTTTAAGCCGCCCAAATCTCTCACGCTATTCAAATTTCCTGAAACCATGATAGCATCCTTGTCATCGCTAGATAACTGCCACATGCTGTTTTTCTCGGCATCAGAAGTAACAAATTCGCCAAACTTTCTGATGATTGCGTCCGAAATGCTTTCTTTCTTACCATCCTCTCCACGCATACGACTCAGCTTAGGCGCATGGGTCAGCTTCAAAGCCACCACGTTAGCAACATCTTCCAAAGTGCCAGCTACACTAAGGTCAAACTTTCCATTCTCAATGAGGTTAGCCACCTGACCGCCTACGTGCATACCGATACCCTCCGAAACAACTTTGAATCCCTCATAGCCAATCTTCTTAAAGGCATTCTTTACTGTCTTTCCTAAAGAAGGTTCTCGCCAAGTGGCACCGATTCCATATCCAAAGCCACCGACAGCGCCGCCGATAGCACCCATTGTGGCAAAGCTAGCACCCTCGGACAGACCGCCTTTCAATGCCAATTTCAAGTTGGTGCCTATGGAGTTATCTTCACCTGTAGACATGTTCTGAGCCACGCTGTTTGTCGAGCCGTAGAGAATACCTGTCACCCCTTGGCTCACCGCACCGTTCTTTGCCATGTACACCGCACGCTGCAACTTGCTCATGTTGGCAAGTCGTGCCGCCTGTGCCACGCCGTTTCCAAGAACACGCCCTGCAACCATGGCACCTACCTTGCCAGTCAAATTGAATGCAGGAGCATCAGCCATGAAACCAACCGCACCCCTTGCAGCCTTGTCGACAATACCCGGTTGATAGTTCGGATTCTGACCTTCTTCGGTCATGGCATCAGCCTCTTGCTGCATCTGTCTCTGATTCTTCGATGTGGTAAGACCAGTGAGCAAGGTACCTGTGAGCGAATTGAGAATACCGCTAGCGATATAGTCAGAAGAACCCTTTGCCATCATACGGTTAAGCTGAGTCTTGTTGAATTGGTCGCTAGCCTTCTGTATGAGGGCAGGAGCAAGATGCTGCGTTATGTATTGCTCAGGATCAACACCAAGTCTGGCTGCATCATCCATCACCCTCTTCTTAATCTTTGGGTCAGAGAAGGTGGCTTCGATGTTGCGTTGGATATTTCCAGTGATATTCTCCAACTGCTTCTGTGAATCCATCTGCTGTTGATAAGCACGTTCGCCCACATAATAGTCGGCACCTCCAGTGCCATGCGTGTAAGGACCGCCAGCCGCCGACAAAGCTGCCAAACCTCTAGCGTGGGCGCTCTTGAACTCATCACCGATAACCTTATCAAGGTAGCTACCCAAATCAGAGTTAACCAACTTGTTAACGCTAGCATCCATTTCGTTCTCCCACTGTCCTTGCGTCTTGACGATGCTCTGGTCGGCAGGTGTGCCAGTCTTCACGATAGGTTGGTTTCGTCTTCTCTGCTCAGTGTTAACGATGGTGTCAACCGCCTTTCGAGCCGCTTGCTTCTGCGCCTTCTGTCTGGTAGTAACCATCTGTTGGGTAGCATTCGGCGAAATGTAGTCGATATGCTGCTGTCTCTGCTCATCGTCTTGGTCGTATAAACCCTGAACGAAAGCCGAGCGAGGCTGTTGTTGTTTAGCTCGCTGAGGTTTTTGCACATAAGATGTTGACTGCTGAGGCTTTCTATATCCCTGCGACATTGCCATTTGCGCCGCAGTCTGATGCTTGCTAGACTGTTGCTTAGACTGCGAGGTATCAACTTTAGACTGAGGATTGGTAGCGTGAAGTCCCAATCTCTGTGCAAACTCCTCATAAGATTTACTAGACACCGCACCATCGGCATGGAGCGCATCGTAAAGCTTCTTGCGGTTCTGATAGCCCTGCTTGCCACTGGCATAGACAAAGTTTCTGAAATTCGCCCTGCTTCCCGATACTGCTCCGTCTGCTTTCAGCGCATTATATAATTGGTCAAATTTATCTCCACTCATATATTATATATTATAAATGTTTTACAATCCAAGTGCTTTCGTGTTCTTGTACCCATTCTTGCTCTTGCCACCCGAAACGCCGCCTCCCACAGGCTTCGATGCTGTCTTCTTAGGTGCTGCCTTCTGTTGTGCCTTTGGCTGAGGCTTAGGCGTGCTCACCGTGCTGGTCTCGCCATACATATAATGGTCCTTCAACATAGAACGGAAGGCATCGCCCTTCTTGCCAGGCATATTGGCAGCATAAGCAATCCAATAGTTCTGCAAGTCGTTGGCAAGTTGTGTATTACCCATACTCTGGTACATTTTGTAGGCATCGAGATTCTTCTTGTTGATATATCCGTTCTGGATAAGATGTTGTGTAATCTGTTTCTTCTCGATGCTGTTCAAGTCCTTCTTTCGGTTCAAATGCCCAGAAGGAGAAGAAAGATTGGTGAGAGAGCCACCCTTACCGCCTCCACCACCGCTGCCACCAGTGGCAATAGAGTGGGCGAGCCTTGCCCTAGCGATTCCGTTTCGTTCCTGAGCCAGAGCGATACGAGCCGCACTTTGCCCCTCGGCAACTGCATTGTGTCGCTTGGTCTCATCAAACTTCTTACCTGCCAAGTCGTGATTGAACTTGTCGTTGTCGAGCTGTCTCTGCAATCCTGCCTCCTTGTATCTCTGATTGAAGTCATCGCTCTTCGCTGCACGGTCGGCTGCTTGCTGCTTCAAGTTGAGGTTAAGTTGCTTATACGCCCTGTCAGCCTCAGCCGCCCTTTCCTTCAAGCTCAGGTTCGCTTGCTTGTACGCCGCATCCGCATCGAGCGCAGCCTGTTTCTGTCTCTGCGCCTTTCTGTTCTGGTACCCCTGTTCAAGCATACTAGTAGGGTCGTTGAACTGTTGCAGAGGCGCACCCTTGGCAGTATTCACGATATTGCCCATGTGTCGTATGGCATCGGCGAACGTGGCAACCATCTCCATGTTCCTAGTCCGTCTTGCATCATACTCGTCATCGGTCTCACCCTCACGCTTCCCCGGTCTCTTCTTAGGTATCAACCCCTTCAACCATCCGAAGAAACCGCCGTCCCTCTGGTTAGGGTCAGCCTGAAACTGAGCCGTCTGCGAACCATCATCCTTCAATCCACTGCCATTCAATGCAGCCGAAAGCGGATCATACTGGCTAGGGTCATACGGACCACCCTTGTAACCCACATCGCTGTACTGCTCATTCGGGTTCCACTGTGCTCCCTGACCGCTCTCTGGTCGCATCCCCTCGAAGTTAGTCTGAGGTTGCTGGGTAGTCTCAGACGCATCCTTCATGTAAGGTGTAGCCACTGGACCAACCGTAGGATTGGCATTCCCATAACCATTCTGAGGTTCGAACTGTTGAGGCTGTTGCATCTGAGTAAAGTCGGTAGGCTGTGCCGCTCCCGTCTGAACAGGTTGAGCATCATACTTTCCTACCGCTTGGTTCCCGCCTCCGAAGAAATTCATCCCCATGTTCGGGTTCACCGTAGCCACAGGTGGAGGCGTTCCTGTACCGTTTCCCTGCATGGCTGGAGGCATCTGCCCTCCGTTCTTCAATGCGAATCGCTGAGCCGCCATCTGCTGGACCATTGCGCTAGGTCCAGTGATGGCAATAGAAGGTTGCCCATTCCCTTGTGGGTCGGGCAAACCTACCTTCCTGTTCCTAATTGGTGTATTTGGTGTTGGCATAACTTACAATATAGTTTTCATAATGACTGTAACATCACCTGTCGTAGCTGGAGGCACCATCCTGTCGTTGATGCCATTATAACCCATGCTTCCTGCCTTATTGGCAGCGTCAGCGACTGAGTTGTCGTGCTTCTTTCCGCTAGCGATTTCGTCAATCTCCTTCTTGGTCTCACTATTGCAAGTTGCAGGGAATCCATACTTCTGATAGTTCTTGCAGCGTTCAAGCATTGCTTTGTCGAAACTACCGGCATTATAGGCTACAACATACAAACGAGACAACTCCTTGATGAAATTATTAGCTTCTACGCCATAGTCACAGTACTCCTTTGAGGCATTGCGTGCCCATACAAGCATCTTCTTTGTCTCTTTCAGCTCCTTGCCCAAGTCCTCGATAACCTCGTCCTTCTCCTGAATGATGGCATCCTTCTCTACCAAGGCGTGCTCTGCACTCTTCAAAGCATGAGCGTTCACGTTGTTCACCACGATGCCAGCCAGCTTCTTCTTCAACTGACGCAACTCATCATGGGCATCGGCGAGCATGTTGGCATACTTGTTTGCCTTCTTCTCCAAGTCCTGATTCTCATAGAACACCTTGATCTTGTCTTTAAGATGCTTCGAGCTCTCCTTGCGAAGCTCCTCAATCTCCTTATTCTTCTTGCGAATGATTTTATTCTTCTTGCCAAGAGCCTCGGTAAGAGACTGAATGTGTTCCTTCTGTCTCTCCATTTTGCAGTTCAAACTAGCCTCCATGGATGCCATCTCATCTTTCTGGTTGTTGATGTAATCCTTTAACTGCTCAATTTTTTTCGCCTGCTCTTTAAGCTTATCTTCTTGTTTCATAGCCTATCCAAATATTACAATGATTAATACTCCAGCAAAAGCACCAAGAGCATCAGCCTTGATGTCCTCACCGTCAAAATACTCTCCGTGCTTGGCATCGTAAACCTCCTTCAAGATGCCTATCACCAAGGTAAGCATCCACGAGCACCACACCGCATGACCCTGACCCATGCCAAGCTTCATGCAAGCCAAACACACAAACAACACAATCAGGCAACAAGTCTCAAAGTGCAACACCTTGTCTTCGCCGCCTACCTTGCTGATTATCTCTTTGAATCTGTTCATATATCTATCATCGTTTTACCAATTCAACATCTGTCATATGGATAAAGGCAACACTCATCCCACGATATTCGTCTCTACTCAGTATGACTTTACCCCATTCCTTTGTCTCAATAAACTGACCGCATGTATAGCCAACAACATGACCTTTACAGAAGACACCATCGTGGTAGTACTTCACAATGTCGCCTTCAACTCCTTCAAAACGGTCTATGTTGATGTTGTATAAACCTGTACAAGCCTTTCCACCATATCCAACTTCATAGTCTCGAAGAGAATGAACGCTCCAACGGCAGCAACTAGTCAGCTCTATTTCTTTACCATTTACTCTAATAATCGTCATAGTCTTATATTTTAAAGTCCTTTAACATACCCCCGAAAAATAAGGGGTGGGGAAATCGAAAATCGCATTCTGGACAAATGGGGGGTGGGGGGTGAGGGACATTTTTATCTATGTATTTATCTACTATAATTTGCGACGGTGGTCAAAGGGGGTGGGGGTCTTGGGGTCGATTCGTCTTGCTCCTTATCTTGCCTCGGTCGCTCGTCCGCTCACCTTTTGGCTGCTACCACCTGCTCCCTCGGTTTATCGCCTTGCCAACCGCTTTCTCCAGTGGATTGGAAGGTAATCCGTTCTCACCTTGCATCTGCTTGGCGAACTCGGCAGAATTCATCTTCTGTGCGTTCGTTCCATCGAAAACGCTTGGCTGTGTTACATTTATGTTATCATTTCCGCTTGCGTTTACGCCTAAACCGCTCTTATTCAGCCCTTTACCTCCTTCGAGTTGTGACCCCAATTGGTTCACTCCAGCCTGCATCAACGCATTTGACATGTTTTGCGCAGCTTGTGTCGTGGCTTGTGCCTTGTTCTCCTCAATCTGTTGTCTCTCTCGGCTCAACTGGCTCACGTTCTGCTGATGTTGGTCTGAAACCTGCTGCTTGCGTGCAGTGTCCTGCGCCGCCACGTTGGCTATCGTGTCACCCATCGCCTTGTTAGCGGCTTCCTTTGCCATCGCAGTGGAAGCTGCGGTTCCACCACCAACCGCAGCGGCACCATCAGCCTTGCGTACGTAGTTGTCCTGCACCTCTTGCGCCTTTCTCATGAGGTTTTGACCTGCTTTCGTGTCGAGGTAGTCTGTGTTAAACTCCTTGTCGAACCAAGCCTTCTCAGCGTTGGTGCGGTATCTATTCTCGGCTTGTGCCCTTCTAGCTGCCTTCTTAGCCTTGTTGGCACCAAAGAGGGAAGACGCAACACTGCCAGCCAACATCGCAGCGGTGGCAATCCACTGCTTTTCGTTGCCCATAATTGGTGAATTTCCAATCATTCGGGGTATTCTCTGTAAAATTTCGCTCATAATTGCAATTATTTAATGATTTGGGGGCAAATATATAATATTTGAAGTCCGCTTATTCCGTGTTTCCGTGTCGTGATTTTTTACCATTAGCCCCCATTAGTGTGTTAGTCGGAGCGATTTTGTTCCCAAAAGTATAAATTTGTGTTCTCAAAAGTATAAACGAGGACGCTTATATGTAAAGATAATGTACTTTTGTAAAGAAAATACAAGTAACTGATTATTAAGATTTTAGTCCCAATCTTTCCCGAGGCAATATAAGGCAAAGATGTAAAGATATTTCCGAATTGTCTTAATTTCGTGTTTTTCACTCGAATTAGGCTGTTTGTATATAATAGGTACGCACGTGCGCAAAGCTGTCTTTAAGAAGATTTAACCTTGCGTTCCTCCCATTCTTGATTGCTTTTGCAGTTAAGTCAAGTCATTTTCAGCGATTTTTGCGATTTTCGGGCAATTGGTCGGGTTTTCTCTCAAATTCGCGAGTTTTGAGCCCTTTTAATCCCATTTTTAGCCCATCTAGAGCCGATTTTGCCCTATTTTAGAGGCTTTCCCGATTTTGTGCAGGATTTAATCACCAATCTAGAAACAATGGTCTAGAGAGGATATTTCGAGGGGGATTGAAATAATAATGTGCTCTCTTGGATAAGTCCGATACAAGTCCGATGTAAGTCCGATGAAATGTGTCTTGGAGTATATGGAGGTATATTCAGGGGAGAGAGTGAAGAGAACCTTGGGGAGATAAGGGGGGCAGCGCCCCCAGCGGCTTGCGCCGCTCCCCACGCCCGAGGGGGCTTGCGCCCTTAGAGGTCAACGTTATACTTGTATTCAAATTTCTTCTGATACTGGTATATCTTATATTGTTTCTCCATATAGTCACCTATGTTGCATAGTTTGCACTCCATCCATATCCCAACTACCGCATATATGATGAAGACAAGCCAGTACAACCACTTAGGCGCATTTTTGATATATTTATCTATAAGTTTGGCTATCCCTCCCCAATAAGCAATGCTTACTACTAGAAGCAATATAGCACAGACACCCCAAAGTACAATTTCAAGCACACTCAATAGAGCGTACACTCTTCCACCATCTTCAACTTCTCCTAGGAATGCCCACAATATTGCACCCATGAGGAACAATACGAGCAATATGCCAATTGTGTACACTATAGCCTTTTTCATTTTGCAATCGTTTTAATTTCGTCCACTTGCTTAAAGAACTCGTCCAGAGTGTCGGCAGTATAATGAATGCCACGATACCGAATGTAACTGGCGAAGTCTCCTTTTTTATCTTCCTCATCCTCGAAGAACTCCGAGACCTTGCAGCCAATAACGTCAGCCACTTTGCGCATAGTTTTATATGTTGTATTCCCCGATATGTTAGCATACAACGTTTCTCTTGTGATACCCATTTCTTTCGCAACAGATACCATGCTAAACCCTTTTTCCTTTATCTTGCCTTTTATATCCATATTCTGTATTATTATAATTTGACTGCAAAGATACATATTTTTTCTGTAATAACCAAACTTTAGCCTTAAAATCATATTATAATATCACAATATAGTAAAATGTGTGATATTCTGTTAATAAACTAACATTTATAGTTAAGGAACATTAAAGTAATACACTTTTTCCTCAAAATATTTGGTAATGTGAGATTATAATCATACTTTTGCACTCGAAATCAAGTTACAACGAGATTTCAAAGAGGAACGATGGCACGTTTAGCACTTCACGTTTAACTACCTCTATAAAGCAACAGCTTAGTCGGGAATAGGCAGAGAGATAGAACTCTTCAAACATCAAAGGAAAATGCAACCCAGTTAGCGAGACACTGCCAAAACCGCAAAGACAAAGAAGTCTCAACACTCTTCACGCAAGAAGTAAAAACGCTAGTCGTGTTAGACTAGAGAAATATCGAAACACGTTGACCCACGAACGTTAAGTGAGGGAGCTAGGCTGCATGTAGCTTGCAGACGTTGGGAGCAAACGTACACCTGCACTTTTTAAACTAGAAGTTTAACATTTAAAACAACAACAAAATGAAAGCAACAGAGTTAGCGAAGTTCTTGCAACTTCTAGAAATGTACGCTCTTTCAGATAACTACACATTCGAGAGTGTAGCACTGGAGAGAAGTTATAACGATACGAGAAATGTTTTCTCTTCCGAATTTACACGTACCATCCACGTTAGAAAAGGCTTGTACCTTTGGATATGGGCTGATACTACAGAGGACTTAAACGCAATATCTAGAGCAGTGAAGAAAGTGTTCGGAGTTGACTATACTCCTTACTACTTCGAGAGAGTTAACGAAACGTATCACTATATAATGAGAATTGAAGATTAACACCCTCGGGAGATAAGGGGGCAAGCCCCCAGGGCTTCGCCCTCCCCCGAGCCTAACGGACACAAGACAATGGAAAAGACAATAACACTTACGAGCGATGAGATATGCATCATAACTCTCGCTATTCGAGACAAGATAACAAGCTTGAAAAAATCGGTTGCAATCTTAGGTGAGAATCTTACACCTATGGCGCAAGCGAGAATAGATAGCCTCAAAGAGGTTGCTAGTAAAATTAATGGTTGGAACAATTAATATAGGAGGTTAAGATATGAAAGTATATGTATTAGCAGCAGAATGGGTTCACGGTGGGGACACCGTTGAGGGTGATGTAATTGACGTGTTCTCTAAAGAGGATGATGCGGTTGTAGCTATGCGCAAAGCAGCAGAAAATCACGTTAAGTGTTTAAAAGATACGCTTGGTTGGAATACCGAGATAAAACAGACTGCAAACACAAATATCACGATTTACGCTGAGGATGGTGCAGCCTACGATGAGTTTACAATTTACGAAAAAGAAGTAAAATAGGAGGTAAGACAATGATAAAGGAGTTATCACAAGAAGAGGTTGCCACAATAAGAAGAGCACTCAAGCATTTTCAGAACTGGCTAGGCAGTGGAGAGGAATCCACCCTAGACAACTTAGTAGAGAACTTTTAAATACATACGACAATGAGAAGAAACAAGACTTATGAGCAACAGAAGAAATTCTATGATGATAGCAACGACTACGAATCACTAGGGGCAATCTTCTTGTACTGGCTAGATTGTGGCAACGCAACCGCAAAGCAAATGCAGGAGACCTACAGAGAGGGCACAAGAGAGTGCAAGGAGTTTATCTTTGAGGACTTGTACCACCTTTGCGACAGAGAAACCTTATACCAGTTTGTTAGAATCTTCAACTTTGGCAAGATGTAAATCAAGGAGCGGTCAGCGAACAGAGGAGCACTTCACGTTCAAGCCGTGAGACCGCACAAGTAATAACAATTTAAAAGAAAGGAACAACAATGAAGAAAATTCAGCTAAGACACCGCATCCAACTTGGCGATTACAAGTGTATGGACTTGTGGGACGAGGAAGTTTGGGTGGACGATTACACATCGCAGCAGGGAGAGTTGACACAATTCTACAGAGGCGGCTACACTTTGTTTATGCTAGCTAAGTGTGAATACAGATACATTAACCAGTAATGGAGGGCAAGTGATATGGATATTGCACCTTATGTATTCGGAATGCTTTTCGGCATCCTGCTAGGAATTGGAATTGAAAAGGCAAAAGCTTTGCCTGATGAGTAATAAAACAGTGGGGAGATAAGGGGGCACTGCCCCCAGTGGCTTGCGCCACTCCCCACGCAAACAATACAAGACAATGAAAGTAATTAGAGTAACAAAGAACGCAGCCAACAGAATAGACGCTATTTTCGTAGGTCAAAACATGTTGTTCGTAAATCCCGATTTCGGACTTATTGCACTGGCTAGACTAGACAAGATGGAGTTTCAACTTTCTTCAATTTATCATTATTGGAGTATTGAGTTAACAAAGCAGATAAGCAAAGGTGTAGTGGAATCAGTCATTAAGAACTTTGGAGGAGCGCAAACAAAGCACTTCTTTAAGTACACCAACGAGCAAGACAAGCCAATGCACACTCTTCCTTACAATATAGACATTAAACTAGAATCACAATGGAAAAAGTAACAATGGAACTTACAGACAAGGAGTTTAACGCAATATCGGAACTCCTTGCGGCATTCTCAGTACAGAAATACAAGAAAGCAGTTGGCGACCATACAATAACTGCATCATATATAGAAGTTAGCAACGATGTTGCTAGAGTTTTGAACAGACTAGACAAGAAGATTAATTCATAAGACTATGAAGAAGAATATTAAGAAGAATGTGTTAGCGGTTGCGATAGCAGCCATGACAACCGGAATCCCTTACGCATGCGCACGCACGTACGAGAGTGGTCAGATGGAACGAGCATACTTAATGGATTTCATCCAGTATTGCAAGACTTGCGAGAATCTTCGCCAAGTGAACCCAGCCAAGGACTACACCAAGGCAAGCCTTCACGAATTGAAGAGCGCAGCACGTTTCTATGTGGAGCAATACGATTTTGCAGACTGCACCGACTATGAGAATCAATTAGAGATAGATAACATCATTAAGTAACATTTAAAGCGATAGGAGAATAAGATATGAAGACAATAACAATAGGAAATTTTGTAGGTTTTGAGATAACAACCATTCAAGAGGTAGTAAAGGCGCAAGCTTGTGGGCTGGTTATCACAGACAAGGACGGAGGTGATTACCATTACGAGTTTGAGGACGAGGACGAGAACGGAGATGTGTTCGACAGAGAGCCAACCGACAAAGAGGTGTTTGATAGAATTGCCGAAGACATAGCGAACGGACACACTTTAGTAGCAGGTTTTTGGCTAGACACGGACAAAGTACAAGTTGTGCCAAGGGCAGCTATAACCTTGCAGACCGACTTCCATATCGGTCAAGAGGTGTACACGATGCGAAACAACAAAATCATCGAAGCCAAGGTGCATAGACTTTGGTTAACACAAGGAGGAGAGACGTACTTCAAGAACACAGATTATTTGGTTAGCGACATTGTACGTGAGATGCGTAATTGCGTAACCACTCTATCTGCTAACAAGGCGACACTCAACTACATCGGCAGCAGAATTGACGACTGCAAGGCTATGGAGGAGAATATGGCTTATTTGGTGAACAAAGAAAAGAAATTATACAAGCTAGTGAAGTTGTCCGATGTTTTCGCCACCAAGGAGGAACTTGTTAAACATTTGATGGAGGAATAAGCTATGGAGAAGAAAAGACAAACAATAAGTGTTTACAACGTGCAGCCTAGCGAAATGGCTGCACGATTAAGTACAATCAAAGGTTTGAAGTTTGGAACTCCTAGAGTTGGGGATTTTCATTTCACAGAGGTAGAAATCATAGATGCAAACTTAAAGCAGTGGGGTGAAATAACAAGATTATGGTAATACTAGAGACTTGTTACAAGGGAGCGACTAGAGCGGACAGCAAGGGCAGACGATACCGAGCAAAGGTAACTTGCACGATACGCAGGACACCTTTTAGGGAAAGCTATTTCGTTGAGGGCATGAACGTCAGCAGGAACACTTGCCTAGAGACGATAAGAGACAAGAAATAGAGTTGTTGTTTTAAGTGTTTATATAGGGTGATACGGAATCCCAAGGGATTAGCCGAGCAGCCATGTGCGAGCCATGCCACCCACCAAGATAAGAATAAGTTGAACAATTAAAAGAAAGGATTTACACAATGAGTGAAGTATTATTCGACATCTACAATGATGCCTATTACGCTGCAATGAATAGCGGCGCAAGTGAGAGTGACGCAAGAGCATACGCAGAGCAGTATTGCGAAGACTTGCAGAGCCAGTTGATATTTTATTAATCAAAACTAGGAGATAAAACAACAATGAGAACAATGAAAGTATTTGTGTTAGTTAAATTCGGAGAAGACAACCTATCTAGTCATTTTATGGAGGTTGTCGGAGTTTACTCGACCAAGACCAAAGCAAAGGAGAAAATGAAGGAGGAAAAGGAGAAAACCCGCAACTACTTCTATGAAGACCCGAATGGTTATGAGTGTGATGAGGATGATTGCGAGGAATACGGAGAGTGCAATGAGGTGTGGGGAATCTCTTGTAACAACTATCCGGTATTTACAGAGTTGAACATTATAGAAAAGGAGGTGGATCATGACTAGGAGAATAGTTTGTTATGATTTCAGCGAGGACGACAAGAAACTTATCGTTTCTCGCTTGCTAGGAGAACAATTCTCCCAGTGCACAAGTGATGAGCATGGGCGATATTGTGGTTACATAGACGATAAGCTTTGCGAAATCAAGTTCTACGCGTTCATGGTTTCAATATTCGTACGTGAGAAAGGCAAGAGCATTCCACGAAAAGAGTGGGTGAACATCCTTTTCAGAAAGCTATTCAAAGATGATAGTTTGGATTTTGAGAAGAACGACAAGAAAGAATTCAATCGCTATGCTTATGCCGAGGTTGATTACGACAACCTTGCAGTAGATTTTATTTTCAGATATAAACCAATGGAGGATGCAGTATGAAAAAGCAAGAGTTTATTTTCGTCTTCCCTATTTCGGGT
Source organism: Candidatus Segatella violae (assembly GCA_002440225.1). Taxonomy (GTDB): domain Bacteria; phylum Bacteroidota; class Bacteroidia; order Bacteroidales; family Bacteroidaceae; genus Prevotella; species Prevotella violae. The sequence goes on along the minus strand of DJSH01000046.1, from coordinate 16,344 downwards.
GAGACAATCCACAAGGAAATGAATCCTTTGGCAGTAAAGGACGCAGCGGTAAAGTTTCTGAAAAGGCAGAACGAGGTTAGGGGTGACATTTGCGTTATCAAGAACAGCCTAGAGCAGGTTATCGCCATGGCTTGCGTGGACGAGCTTCTTCACGTGTCATTCTTCACCGAGGACGAATCGGTGAACGACATCAAACCAATAGGAATCATAGACGAGGAAGGAGGTAACAAATGAGCAAGCAGGAGTGGTTTGTGCTGATAATCTTCTTCATCAGCATCATATTAGGAATTTTGAGTTAACAGGGTATGGCAGATAAAGCAAGAATCATAGTTTATGACGACTTGATGATACTAGACGAGACCGAGACTTTCTTTAAGGACAGCGACCAGCTAGCCAGCATAGCAAGGCAAGTACTCAGCCAAACTCCCGATGCAGAAATTGCGGAAGTTTGGGTCAAGGAGAAAATCAAGATGCGTTTCACCAAGAACCGAAAGGGAAAGATCGTCAAGTCGAACACTCTTCACCCAGGGTGGGGAGGTAGGAGAGAGGGAGCAGGTTCAAAGGGAAAAGGCAAAGAAGCCTTAACCAATAGAGTTGTGTTCCACGTCAACGATGAAATGTTTGAGTTTCTCGATGCTTTAGGGAAGAGAAAGCCCGAGTGGATAAGGCTAGCGGTCAAGGAGAAACGAGAACGAGAGGAAAACGAAAAGGGTAGCCAGTGATGGCTACCCTTAATTTGTTTTTTGCTAGAGTCTGATAACTTACGCAGAATGAGCTAGTTAACTTGCTTTATGTTATCAGATATGTTATCAAATCTTCCCTTCTATGTTATCAAATGCCGAATAGACATCACGATTGAGTGTGCGAGCGTATCTTTGCGTTTGCCTGATGTTCGTATGACCGAGCACCTTTGCCACGATGTTGAGTGGCATCCCGAACGAAAGAAAGAGGGTGGCAGCCGTAGCCCTGCCCATGTGGCTGTGCAGCTTGGGCACTCCGACGATGGCACCGATGGCTTTCAGATACTCGTTGTATTTCTGATTGCTGATTTGAGGAAGGTGGAAATTGTATTTCTTGAGGATGGCAACCGCACTACCCAACAGCTGAAACGTGAAGTCAGTATCTGTCTTCACTCGCTTTCCGTGATAGTAGTATTTTCCGTTTCTCTCCTTGCACTCGGTGAAATCGAAAGCCATGAGGTCGGAGTAAGCCAGCCCGGTGTAGCACTGCATCAAGAACAAATCCCTTGCCTTTACTAGATAATCCACCTCTAGGTGCAATCGCTTGATACTCTCGAACTTATCTATCGGAAGGCAATCCACATACTCCTTGTCGCCCTTGGCAATCTTGAAAGGCAGGTGGTTGTAAGGGTTCTTATCCACCAACTCATCTATGCACGCATCACGCACGAATAGCTTGAGATACTTGTGATAGCAGTAGACGGTACTCTGTTCCAATCCCTTGGAGTGCAGGTATTCGTCCAGAGCACGCACGTTCGACACGTTGACGTCCGAGAACTCCTTAATCTTGCCCCATTTCTTCAAGAAATCCGTGAAGACCTTGTATCTCCGCTTGGTATGGTCGCTTACCTTGCGCTGCTTGGTGCGTTCCTCGCAATAGGCGATGAAATTGGCATACTTTGTGGAGCAGCCATCCATGAGGGCAGGAATCTCCTCTAGGTCGGCGGAGCCTTTGGCAATCATCTTGGCGATAACCTCGTTCGCCCTATCCACGAAAGCGTCAATCTGCTTGTTGAAGACCTCCGCATCCTTGCATCTGATTACATGCTTGCTGCCGTCAGACCATTGAGAAGGACACACCTTCACCCCAGTGGAGATATACTTACGCTTACCCCCGCAAGTGAACCTTAATTCCACGGAAACGGGCTTTTGTGCCGTTCCACGCTTCAATCGATTGTGAATAATACTTAAATTAATTTTTCCCATATTGTGATAACATATTTACAAGTGTTTGGTAACATGTTCGTACCACACTTTTGTTTAACATTCGTTTAGAATAGCCGAATGCGCTTGTTATCAGTCCGTTATGAGGTTTGCGATTTAAACTAGTCTAAGACAGGTTTTTCTTACGCATGTTATCAAAACGTTATCAACTTTCACAAAGCAAAAACGGACATAACTACCTTGTAATAAGGAGGTTATATCCGTCTTTCTCTTAGATAAATTCCGTTTAAATGCGTTATTTTTACATTTAGTTGTACACCCTTAGGGGGCGTACTTGAAATTTCCTAACAAGCTGCAAATCAGCGTTCTCCTTTTTCAATGCAAAGATAATGATAACATTTTTATAACACAAATTTTTGGGTAATTTTCTTTGATATTTAGACAAAATCTAAATCTTAACTGACCTTAAAGAGATTTGGATGTTATCATTTTTATGCTTACTTTTGCACTCGTCAAGTTACGATTGACGATAAGAAGACATAGATTTTATTGTAGCCTTCAATAGGTAACGATATATTTTAAATCCCCTTAGTTGGTCGTAACACAACTTTGGGGATTTTCCATTTTCCTAAGTTGCAAGGCAAGTCAAGGCATAAGATTCGGCTAGATACCTTCCGCATTGCTGAGACTCAAAAATCACAAGGAAGACTCATGGTGAAGTGCAGGATTAATTGCAGAAGGCACGAGAAGGATTGAAAGCTATGTTTCAAAAGCTGCAAAGCCGATTCACGCATAGATTTGTGATAGGTCGACGGAAGGGGCGAATATACGGTCTCCACCTGGTGAATCCTTCGCCCTCAATGCAACATTTGAGGGTAAGGGGGATTTTACTTTTCTCAGCTAACGTGCAACCAGTTCCTGTTTTAAGCCTAGCGGAATAAAAATATTAATTATAAAAAATATATCGTTATGAAAAAAAATAATTATAATCAACCTAGCGTGCACGTACCCACGCGTAAGGAGTTTGACGAGTATGTTTCTAGCAGAATGAAGCTAGATGATAAAGAATGGGAAGATGCCATTTGGAATTTAGCCCAAAAAGTGGGTTGGAAAAAGAAAAATGGCGACGCACCTAATCATTGGCATTCGTTGGTTTCTGCATATCATGGAGTTTTGTTAGGTAAATGGAAAAGAAAGCCTCATCTACGAGAGGAAAAATCCACGACAGCAAAACCTAAGCACGAAAAGACCATCATCAACGAGATTGAAGAGGAATTTCCCGACAATGGTTTGCACTATGTGGCTTACACAGATGGCTCTTGTGATAATTTGTCGCAAACAAAAGCAGGAGGTGCTGCTTACATAATTCTCAAGGACGGCGAGGTCATCAAGATGAAAAACCACGGACAGCTGAACACCTCAAACAACCGCATGGAACTTCTTGCCATTATTAGTGCTGTTAACGCTTGCCCTGATGGCGCATATATTGACATCTATACCGATAGTCAGTATTGCGTCTTGGTCTTGTCTAAGTCTTACAAGCCTAAGAAGAACCCAGACTTATACGAACTTTACAAAAAATGTGCTGCTCACGTTGCAGGAGTTCGCTTCCATTGGGTAAAGGGACACGACGGAAACAAGTACAATGAAATGGCTGACGAACTAGCGTATGGTGCCTATTGCGACATCTGCGACCAGTATAGCATAGAAAAATCTAAAAGACATTGAGTATGGCACAAAGAACAAAGGAAGAAGAACTTAATATCGTCTTGAAGAACTACGACAAGATCAAGGCGGAGCGTGACATCCTCAAAAAGGAGAACGAGGACTTGAAGAGCAAGTTGACTCAGCAAGAAACCTTGTACAAGAATATGCTTACAACCTATTCCGAGAGAAAGGAAATCTTGCCTAAGAAGTGGAACGGAGAGAAAATCCGTGCCAAGTTCGATAATTTGAACAATAGATATGAAAAGCTTCAAGCTGTCTATAGCAAGCAACAAGAGTATATTGAGTTGAAGGCTGTAAAGTTAAAAACGTTTGCCGACGAGAACATCAAGCTTAGAAACATGATAGATTCTTTGCGTGGTGCACTCTGTAGCGCATATACCAAGGCTGATATGTTCTGCAACGATTTGAATGTATCCAAACGTGGCGAGGATTGTCTTAACCAAGAGTTTGATGGGAATGCTGTCGTTAGTAATCCTCAAAAGATGCCAGTGAGCGTTGTCGAGTATCAGCAACAGCAATTCATCAAGTATATTCGTGATGTTGTCGATATTTACAAGAAGACCGGCACGCTCAATGGCATAGCAAGGCTTGCGCAGAAATATTCTGTCTCAGCCATCACGAAGGTTAAGTTCTTCCAGTACAGACTAGACGATGAGCCGCTATCCGACAAGGAGATTCTAGAGGTTTACGGTTTGCTAAAGAAGAAAAAAATATAAAAAAGTATGCTTATGAGCAGAAGAAACGAAAAGTATTTTACAGGTGCGGAATGGTGTGATAATTGCTATCTGTACATCTTCGGGTATGGCAAGAAGCGTGGTAAGCAATGCGATTTCAGCTGCATCGGAACACCATTTCCTTGCAGATATTACATCAGCGCTTACTGGAAGATGATGCGTTTCTACCATTATCACAAGAAAAAGCCGAAATTCCCGACCACGCTAGAAGCTTGGAAGAATAGAGTAAAACCACCATTTTAAAATTAGATAGCTTATGATTACACAAGAGACTTATGAAGCATTGAAGAATGCTAGAAAGAAACTCACAAACTGGAAAGGCGATGTAAAGCCTATTTTGTTCAAAGGCGATGCGGAAGAACTTTACAACCTTCTAGATACCACCATCCGTCAGTTCGATGGTGAGAATGAAATGAGGAACGTTCCCGAGCGTATCTTCCTCAACATTGGAGAGGACACACCCGATGGTGCCGACTTCAATGAACTTGACGAGGTGACATGGAGTAAGGAACGTGCTTCTATCAAGGATATTGAATACGTTAGAAAGGATGTCTTAAAGTAAGCAGAAAAGGAGAGCCTAGTGCCCTCCTTTTTTGTTTGGTATCATAGGAACTATCCTAGCTTTCCTTCCCACTTTTCCTTAACGAACTCCTGCTTGTTGTCTATCTTGTTTTCGATGATCTTGCTCAGTCGGTCGATAATGCCCTCCTGTACAAGCATCTTCACCTTAGCGTCAGCCAACTCCCTTGTGATTTCCTCGCTTGTTGGCTCATCGCTCACAAACATCGTACCCTTACCACGTAAAAGCCATTCTGCCGATATGTCCACGTACTTAGACAATATGGCATCTACAAAATCCATTGATGGCTCCTTTGTACCATTTAAATAATTGTTTGTCGCAGCTGGCTTAGCCCCTATCTCAGCTGCAAACCCTCTGTTAGACAGCCTAAAATGGTCTTTAATCTCGTTTATTCTATCTTTAAGTCCTTTCATAATTCCTATTGTTTATAAATGTGTAAATATACTAAGTAATTATAAATAAATGTCTACAAACGTAGATATGTGCCTACGATTTATTATCTTTGCACTCGTAAATCAGTTCAATACTGATACAAATATAGTTTAATGTTGCAAAGATAAACAAAAAATATGGTAAAGATAGCAAAAATTCAGAAAATTTTAATCGACGAGGATAAAATTCCTAAGTTGATTAGAGATTTCGGCTGTAGCAGAGCTTCTGTTTACAATGCCATTGCGTTCCGAACGAACAGCAAACTATCCGAAAAGATAAGGAACCAAGCCTGCAACAGGTATGGAGGTCAACTCGTGAAGGTTCCCGTAAAGATAAGATAAAGAAAGCCGTTTGGCTCTTAGATAAAAATGGTTTTAGCGTTATAGATTTTAATTTTTCAAACCTCTCTCGTTCGAGAGAATAGGAAAAGGTTGTATCCATTAACTGAATTGAATTTTATACTTTATTTAATTTTACACTTTGCCCTTCGGTCTGTGAGGATAGAACGGCATTTTGGCAGGCTAGCTCAGTGGTAGAGCGTTCGCTTAGGCGAAAGGTCGAGTGTTCAATTCACTTTCCTGCCTCAATATCGTTATTGAATATTGTTATTAAGTTCCTAGAATGGTGACAAAAGAGCGGTAAACCAGTCCAGTGGCACAATCAATCAAAGAGAATAATTATTTGCTTATTTCATCGCCACAAACCATAAGGAAATAGCGTGGGCTGCTATTCTACCAACACCTTCTTATATATAGCAATACCAGTGACAAAGCCAAACACCCATCGTAAGGGCGACAGAGCAATTGTTCTTTGACATGTTGAAGAGTATTAAGTCCTAAATATCGGGCTGCGTGGTGTGGAGTTGAATGTTGATTAGCCATATATAATGTTAAACAAAATCCTCGCAGCCCAACACAGGGTGAGCATGGCTCTTAAATTCGTGGCAGCGCACGATGCCCTCAATCCTTTGCATAGTGTAAAGGAGCACGTCCGTGAACTTATTGTGTAAATCCTTAACAAACAGTCTTATCAAACACGGAAAGAGGCAGTTCGATTCTGTCTGCAAAGACTATCTCAATTACATTTTTTATCTTTGTGCAGCGGCACACCAATTAATGATTTTGACTTGAAATAAGTTAATCCTGCCAGTCCGTGAGGACAGGTAGGTTTTATAAATCTGTAAACAATTGTTGATATATGATAGACTTGACAAAAACCACACTCTCCGCTTATCAGCAAAGAGTGTGCGACATATATAGGCAGCTAGCCAGAAACCCTTGGTGTAGCCTAGGGCATTTCGAACTTTGCTACAGGCGCATTTCGATACTCAACTCTAAGATAAAGAGCATCCGAAAGGCAATCAGAACTAGTGAAATCCAAAAAGAAGAGAAATATGACATTACATAGAAGAACCCCTTTAAAGAGGACACCTTTCAAGAAAACTCCTCCTTGGGAAGCCAAGGCGCAGGCGCAGGAGAAGAAGAAAGCCAAGGCAGGACAGAGTAAACCAGCACTTGTCAAATCTTTGGATAGATGGTTTTCTTTATATATAAGACTTCGAGACGTGAACGAGCAGGGGATATTCCAATGCCCAACCTGTAAACGTTTCTTGCCATTCTCGAAAGGGGATGCAAGTCACTACTGGAGCCGTATTCACATGGCGACCCGATTCGATCCAGACAATGTTACAATCGAGTGCCAATACGACAACAGGTTTAATTCCTCTCATCTTATTTATTTAGGTAAGTATCTAGAGAAGAAACTTGGCGCAAAGAAGATGGAACTACTGGAGTGGAAACATCGTCAAGTTAAGAACTGGTCTCTGTTTGAGTTAAAGGAACTAATCGAATACTATAAAGGTGAAGTGGAACGATTAAAAAAGGAGAAACATTATGACGAATGGAAATAAACAGGTAAAGGTTTCTTATAAAAGACTTAAGGAACTGGAGGAGAAAGAACTTCGATATGATAATTTAAATCAGTGTTTCAAAAGTATGGAACGTTGTTTTAAAGATATGATGCGAAGCAGGGATTTTTGGGCTGATAATTGTAATAGGATAGAGAAAGAACTTAAAGAATTTAAATACGAATACAGACATAAAATCTTCAAAGATTCTAGCGATTCCATTAATAGAATTTTATCTCATTATGCTAATGAGATCACAGGAACTTTTGTATTGGAACTAGAGAAAGTTAGATGTGGATTTTGGGGAGCAAAGATCCCAAAATGGAAACTTGCTGAATTAAGAAGAGAATTAAAAGATATAATTGTAAGAACAATAGAATGAATAAGAAGAATTTCGGTACAAACATCACAGTGGAGGCTGTTCCCTTCCACATGCCGACCAAGGCACACGAAACGGATGCAGCCTACGACCTCTACAATGCTAAAGACGTAGAGGCATTTCCAAACACAAGGGTTTATGTTCCTCTTGGTTTCAAGATAGCCCTGCCTACCAATATGGCGATGATTATTCAGCCACGCAGCGGTCAGTCGGGCAAAGGTATGATAGCATTCGCTTGCTATCCTAAATGGCTTAGATGGATTTCTTGCATACCTGCAAGAATCCGCATCAATGCCGATGCAATCGTTGGATTGATAGATTCTGGCTACGGAGGGGAAGTACAGGCTATCATTAAGTTCGGACGATTCCGCTTGAAGCATCGCATCCTCCGCCTTCTCGGTTTTAAGATAATTATTGGTGCCAATAGCTGCATCTGCCAGGGACGCATAGTTTATGTTCCACAAACGAATCTCATTGCAGGATTAGTCAACGGAACTCGAAGCGGTCTAGGTTCAACGGATAAACAGTGATGGACGAGCAATATATCATCGGCAAAATCCAAGAGCTGATGCCCGATGAGCATCATATCCCGCACGGCGTACTCTACTCACAGTTGAAGACCGCCGTACAGAAAGACCTGTCGGAAGCCCTTAACAATCTCCTCAAACAAGAGGAGATTGCTTTCCACAAGACCCTCAACGACATATTAATAAATATACCAAATGAGTAAAAAGAACATCAAACAAAATTACCTCCTCCAAATCAAGAACATTCTTAAGAAGGTGGAGAAGTCTCAGGATGCAGCCGGTCATTTCCGCTGCCTAGTCCTTATGGGCGATAAGCAGGAGCAGAAAGCCTACTCCTATCTTCATGCCTCAAACGAGGACTTGAAGAACCTCATCCTATCGGCAATGCGTAATAGCGACCGCTTTACTTCGGCAGCAGCGGAAGCTTTCATGCAGTACGATGCAGAACTGAGTGAAAAAGAAAAGTCAGAAACCAAAAACATAGATAACAATGAAGAAAATCCTATTCAAGAAGATTAAGCTACTCAACTTCTGTGGAATCCGAGACCTAGAGGTTAATTTCGGTGAAGACCTCACTGTTATCTCTGGCAGTAATGGGGTGGGTAAGACCACGCTAGCTTCTGCATTAACCTACGTCCTCTTCGGCACCGACATCAAAGGCAATGCCTTAGACATCAAGACATTCGACCGAGACCACAACATCATCCCCGAAATTGAGCACAGCGTAGAGTTGTCCCTCCGCTGCATCGAGCCTGACGACATTCAAGGCGAGCACGATGATTTCGTTTTCAAGCGCACATTAATCGATTCGTGGAAAGGCGAGAAGTGTACCAACACCTACAAGTACTTCATCAACGATGAGGTATGCACCGCAGGCGATTTTAAGAAATGCGTGGATGGCATTTGCCCCGAAGTAACCTTCCGCTTGTGTTCCTCGGCAACAGACTTTGTATCTCGCCCATGGGCAGAGCAGCGCAAGTTCTTGCAGCAGCTGGTTCCCGAGATTTCCACCGATGCTATCACCGAGGGCGATGCTAAGTACGATTTCGTCCTCGAAGCCTTGAAGAAGCAAGACATCGAGAGTCTCTTGTACCACATCAAGTACAAGCGCAGCGAGGTTCAGAAGCAGCTCGATGAAATCCCAGTACGCCTTCAGGAGCTCAACGAGGCACTGCCCGAAAAGGAAGACTGGGATGCATTGGAGTCGCAGCATGATGCAAAGATTGAGGAGCTGAAAGAGACGCAATCAAAGATTAACTCCTTCTCCACAGGTGGAGCAGCCCAAGTCCGCATCCAAGGCATCCGCAAGCAACTGGAGTTTCAGCGCAAGCGCATCGACCAAATGGAAAAGAGCGCACGCCTCCAGTCTGGTGACGAGGAGGTGAAGCATGGTTCCGACCTTATCACTGCCCGAACCGCCAAGTCCAAGGCAAAAGCCATGGTCGATGAGCTGCAAGCCAAGATGGACGGATTCACCGATACCGAGATTCACATCAAGCAGCAGCTCGATGAACTTGAAAAGTCTAAGAAGCAGGGCGCCAAGGATTACGAAGCAGTCTCTGCCGAGCAATGGCATTGGGATGACAGCCTGTCCTTCTGTCCGCATTGTGGTCAGCCTCTCCCTGTGGAGAACGTTTTGAAGATAAAGCGAGATTCCGAAGACCGATTCAACAACGACAAGGCAGACCGCTTGAAGAAATTGGTAGTCTTGGCAGGTGACATCAAGGGTAAGCAAGCAAAGCTAAACGAAATGTTGGAGCAGTTGCAGGAAGACCGCACCACTATCACCAACCAGCTCACCGAAGCCCACAAGGCTCTCAAGAATGCCGAGTCTCACTATTCCGAGGTTGAGAAAGAAAATCCAAGAAGCTACACAGAGATTCTCGCAGAGAACGACAACTACAAGAAAGCCATCGAAGAGGCAAACCGATTGGATGAAGAACTGGACAAACCTCCTGTTGAGAGTGATGAGGATAGAAAAATACTCGATGAGTTAGAAAGACAATCAGGCTCTATCTCTTTGGACGCACACAGGCTCTACGCTCGCCTATCCACGAAGCAGCAGTACGACAAGGTTTCTGCCCTCATCGAAGAGCGCAAGAAAAGCAAAGAGACCTATCAGAATCAGCTAGACGAGTTGGACGAGAAGCTAGACATCGCCACCGACTACTATCAGCATTCTTGCTCACTCCTGGAAGACGAGGTTAACAAGCATTTCGAGTTTGTGCGTTGGTCTCTCTTCAAGACCAATCTCGATGGCGACAAGAAGCCTTTCTGCGAGTGCTACCACGATGGCGTACCTTACAGCCGTCTCAATGGTGCCGCCAAGGTCAATGCAGGAATCGACATCGCCTATACCATCGCCCAGTTCTACGATGTGTCCGTTCCGATGATACTCGATGAATGCGAGAGCAACCTCCATCCTATCTACAAGGAAGGTTACCAGCAGATAAGGCTGTCGGTAAGCCCAGACGAAACTCTTCAAATCAAGTGTTCAGATGGAGCTGAAAACTAAATACAACATAGGTGATACCGTCTATATCCTCGTCGATTATAAAATCCATCGTGCCAACATCGCAGGCATCGGGATAGACGTAGTAGGCGAGCATAAGACCATCACCTATCGTTTCCCAGTCTTTCCCATGAGGAGGGAGAATCAATGTTTTAGAACAAAAGAAGAATTAATCAAATTTTTAACTAAATAAAATTCCTACTATTGTAGGTTCAAAGAAAAAATGGCAACAAATAAGCAGTTAGCAGTCAAGTCGTTCAACGACACATTAAACAACGCCTATTATCAGGCACAGTTGAAAAGCACCATGAAGGATAATGCAGGAACGTTCGCCACATCGCTCATGGAGCTGGTAACGTCAGATGAGAAGCTTCTCGCCTGTCCTCCCCAGTTGCTGATGGCAGAGGCGATGAAGGCAGCTTCCCTTCACCTTCCTCTCAACAAGCAGCTAGGCTACGCCTACATCGTTCCTTATGGCAACACCCCTACCATGATTATCGGTTACAAGGGTCTCTATCAGCTTGCCATCCGTTCGGGACTCTACAAGAATATCAATGCCGACATTGTCTACGATGGAGAGTATCAAGGCTACGATAAGATTTCGGGCGAGCTCCATCTTGACGGGGAAAAGACCTCAAACAAGGTTGTCGGCTACTTTGCCTTCCTAGAGCTTACCAATGGTTTCCGCAAGATGATGTACATGTCTCTCGATGATATGTGCCAGTACGCACGCAAGTATTCTGCCACCTTGAAGAACTGCAAGATGACGAACGAGCAGCTTGCGGATATGGCTCAGAAGCAATCCGAGAGCGGTCCAGGCACCAGCGTAGGTTGGTATGGTAATTTCAACGATATGGCAACCAAGACAGTTCTTCGCCGTTTGCTTTCCAAGTATGGTTATCTATCCATCGAAATGCAGAACGCAATGACCGTGGACGATGTACCTACTGCCGAGGAGCAGCGTGATGCCGAGTTTGCCGAGGCTAAGGAGGTGGTTACCGTCGATGCTGAGGCAGGAGAAATCAAGCAGCCAGAGTCTAGTGCTCCCGAAGCCGAGGCGAAAAAGCAAACCGACAACCCTTTCAAATAAGCCATCATGAAGTTAATTGTTATAGGCTCTTCGTCAGCTGGCAATAGTTACTTGCTAGAGGCTACTGATGGGCAGCAGCTCTGTATAGAGGCAGGTCGCCCATTGAGAGAAGTAAAGAAAGTTGCAAATCTCAAAACATCAAAATGCGTGGGAGTGATTATCAGTCACTCCCACGGCTGAAAGGCGATCATGCGAAATACGCCAAGGAGTTCGTCAAGGCAGGCATTGATGTGTATTCCACACCAAGCCTATCCTGCACTACCTGTGGCAGAATCATTCCAATGGTAAAGGAAAAGGTTTTCCAGATTGGCAATTTCTCGGTTACGCCTCTAGAAGTTCAGCACGATGTTGAATGTTATGCGTACTTGATTCATCATCCAGAGTATGGCTCCATATATTTCTTTACGGATGCCTACAATATGAAGCAAGCTATCCGGGGGTGCAAGTGCTATATGTGCGAATGCAACTACGATGACTCTCTCTTGGAGAGAGCCGTTAACGAGGGCAAGACGATAGCAAGTCAAGCCGACCGCATCCGTCTCTCCCACATGAGCCTAGCCCATGGCATCCAACTCCTCCAGCAGTGCGAAGCCGAGAAGTCAGCCCATCAGATAATCCTCATCCACGGTTCCTCTCGCCATCTCAATCCTGAGAAAGCAGTAAGCAAGTTCCAGCAAGTGCTAGGCGTTCCAACGTTCTACGCCAAGGCAGGAATGGAAATCAATCTAATGTAAATCAATATGGCAGTATTCAAGAATCTCAACGACCTCCGCACCTACATGTCAGCCTTGAAGGAAATCGACAAGGCGAAAGAAGCAGGTTATAGCTTGGAGATAAAGAAATTTCACCCAGTGCAGACCGACAAGCAGCAAGCATACATTCATTTCATGCTCAGCTACTTCTCTTGTCGCTACGGACAGACCTTCGTCTCGACCCTTCGGGAGTTACAGACCAACATCTGCCCACACATCTTCGAGACAGGCAGGAAAGACGATAATCACAATCCTCTTTATCGCCCCCTCTCATCGCTCAATACCCAAGAGGCGAGCAGCGTAATCCGCAACTTCCTCGATTACTCCTCCATGGCAGGAATCAATATCCCTACCGAGGACGACAAGGAAGCCATCAGTTACTGCAAGCGAGAGGTGGAATCGGCAGGAGGATGGGTATAAACAATTCAAAAAAAAAATAGAATCTTATGAAGACATTAAAGGAAATCAACGCAGAGTCAAAAAAGTACGCTCCCGATGATGAAGGTAAACGAGAAGCCTTCGTTCAAGGAGCACGATATGCTCTCACTGGTCGCTATTACAAGGAGGCTAGTATGTACCCCGACTTAGCAGTGCTAGGAGAATGCACAATATCGCATGTTGAGGGAGCACCGTCTTTCGAAGACTTCTGGAATGCTTACGACTACAAGAAAGGGCGAAAGAAATCCGAAGAGAAATGGAATAGGCTTTCTTTCTCCGAAAAGGTAGCTTGCATGAAAGCCATCCCCGAATACGTGGCATCCACCATCAAGGCAGGACAACCACAAGACAATCGTAATTACAAACCATATCGTGCCCATCCGCTCACTTATCTCAATGGCGCAAGGTGGGAAGACGAGATAGAAACACCAACAAGCAATGAACAGCAACGAGCACAGCGCCTTGCAGAGCGCACGAGAAACCTCATCAATAGCGCCTTCCAACAGTGACAGACCGGGCTACATTCGTCCTATGTCCTTCACCGAAGCAATCAACAAGGGCAACAAGACGATGCTCACTATTCGTAAGGATGGAGGCTTACAAAATCTCACCGCTTGGGTTATGGGACGGTTGGTAGTGCTCTTTCGCTATCTCGGTGCATACGATACAGAAGGAGGCGTAACCGACTTTCAGATACAGATGCTAGCGCAACGCATTTGCGCCAAGTATTTCTACCTAACTCCAGGCGAGCTAGATTATTTCTTTGTTTGCTTCGAGAATGGGCAATACCGCAAGCTCTTCAACAACGGAAAGTCCATAAATCCACAAGACCTTATGATGTCCTTGGTCGATTACGAGAAAGACCTGTTGGAGGAACGAGGAAGAGTAGAGGAAGAGAAGAAAAGACAGGAAGAAGCCAAACAAGCCGCCGAAGATGCCAAGAAGCCCCATGGCTTGGAGGCATGGAAAAACTATTGTAAGAGCAATGGGCTTGATCCTGCCACCCACAAGCTAGCATCCGTCAAGCTGCACAATGTCAATGAAGAGTTATACGGTACGTCCGAGCAGCGAGCATCCGCCGAGCACAAGTTTCAACCATTAAGAAAGAAAAAATTATGAGCAGACAAGAAATCGAAATCATGGTCTCAGCCATGATGTTTATACTGGGAATAGTCGTAATCCTCTACGACCGCATCCGATACCGCAAGTATTACGCAAGCCAAGGCACGCTGATAGTCCTTCGCATCAACAACGCCTACGTTAGGCAAATCCTCGAAGGCAATGGCTTCAACCTATGCCAGTGCGCCTACTACAACACCAATAGATACCTCTTCACTATAGAGGGTGACCGTATCTGTGGCTTCACCGAGGATTGTACCAACCTCATAGCCGATGCCGTCAAGAACCATCAGAAGGTGATAGATTGCGGCATCAGTATCAATCGTTTCGTTTACGAGGTTCAAAAGGCTCAGAAAGAATATAACACGGAGGCAACCCAATGAAACAAGCGATGAAAGCCCTGTTCCTAGACATCATGCTCGATGGCAAGTTCATCTGTACCCTAAAGTACAAGTACTGTCCATTGTTCACGATTGATTACAACGAACTCTTGAAGTTCGTGGAACAAAAGAGACCGACATTGAAAGGTAAACCATATAGAATAATGTTTTGATTATGGACGAAAAGAAGATAGAAGAAGCAGCAAGAGAGCATTCAGCTAATGCTAGTGGTGATTATATAGCGGCAACAGAAGCAGAGGAAGGCTTTAAGGCTGGTGCTCACTGGGCAATCCAAGAGTTCTTGAAAGACCTGTGGCATGATGCTAGTGAAGAGCCAAGAATGTTTGCAGAAGTTGTTGCAGAGGCGAAGATAACAGAAAGTATTAATACCTACATTTCATTTAAGAAAAGTGATGCTTTGTTTACTAATTGGACTGCTTATAGTCATGGAGCAAGTATTACTCGTTGGCTCTACATTGATGATTTATTCCCAAAGCAGAAAGGAGGCAGTGAGTGATATGAAAGAATACAAAGTTGGTGAGGAAATCACATTGGTGGTGCAAGAAACTAACATAAGCAGACCATTTTGTTGTGAACAATGTTTCTTTGATAGCGGAATGACAGTTTGCCTTATGAAGTGTTGTTCAGCAATTCGTTCTGATTACAAGAATGTAATATTCGTTGAGAAAGGAAAATAAGTATGAGTAGAAAGTTATTGCAAATGGCATTAGGAATTACTGCCGCAATGGATTATGGGTTTACTGATTTATATGGTGCTCCGTCATTAACTCTAGCAACCCCAAAAGGCACTATCCCAAGTGATAAACAGAAATGCCAGCCAAAGGAGCAGCATGAGTTCACCGTCAAGGGTGTGAAAATAATGGCTGCATCTAGAAAGGATGCTATCAAGAAGTATAATCATCTTAAAGGAAAGTAAGTATGAATAACAATATTTTTACCTTTGGAAAGTATAAAGGAAGACAAGTTACAAGTATTCTCAGAGAGAATCCAGAATACTTTGGTTGGTGTAAGAGCAATGTCAAAGGATTCAAATTCTCTAAGCGAGATTATGAGATTTATCTTGAATGGCTTCGTCTTTGTCAAGACGACCTGCAATTTACAGGCTATGAGAATAGCGATAATAACATAAAATTTCTTTTTCGCCAAGTAAGTTTAGGTGAGTTTGATGATTATTCAGACAACGAGTTTCTAACAAAAGAAACATGTAAGGAGTATCTTAATGGCAGTAAAGAACATTATTTTAAAAAGTAAGTATGAATAGAATTGAATATATCCCTGGAGATTTGGTGATGACAAATGGAGTTCCGTTAGGTACAGCCAAAGGTGTTGTTTACAGAGTTACAGCTTGTGACCCAAACAAGACCTTGAAACTCGAAGATGGAACAGTCTTGAAAGGTACAGTCTGCTTAGAGAATATCGAAAGTACAGAATGAAGATTAAACGTTTAACACCTTCGGGCTAAATAGTGAGAACATAAATTAATTTAAGTATTATGTATAAAGATATTCTAGGAAAGAAGTGCATCGTAAGAAGCTATGATGCTGGTGTGTATTTTGGTACAGTAACTAACGTTGAAGGTGAGACTGTACGAGTAGAGAATGTACGTAACATTTGGCGATGGGAAGGTGCATCCTGCCTTTCCCAGATTGCAAATGATGGCATCCAAGATGGAAAGGTTAGTCCTATTGTTGAGTCAATGGTACTTAACCGTTGCTGTCAAATCATTCCTTGCACAGACAAAGCAATTATTAATTTAGAAGGTCAGAGAGTATGGAAGTATTAACAGATGAGAAAATCAGAGCATTTCTCGCTTTAGATATTGGCAATGGCGATGGCTATGGC
>DJSH01000074.1 GCA_002440225.1 Candidatus Segatella violae | reverse complement strand
TACGCTGTATTGGTGGTTTACTGACAATATAACTCCATTCCCAGTGTTTACTGGGGATACAGAGTATTTTAAGAAATTGGACTTTTCTGATTTTCAAACAGGTTTAACTAAAAGTGCCTTGAAAAGAAGGCTTTTGTTCCCCATCGCAGTATCGCTCTGCGCTGGTCGCCACTCGAATGGGGAATTTTTATTCTTCTTAATGTCTAAGCCATTGTTCCAAACAAGACTTAAAAGCATCTATACCTACAATTTCAACCTTTGGAAATGGTATAGTTTCCAAAACCTTGAAATGTTTATCCTCTGTTACGATACATTTGGCATTGGAGGCTATTGCACAATCCACAAACTTATTGTCATCCTTATCAGCATCTATCAAGCCAAAAGAAAAATGTGGATCCAGCCGAATGACATTGGGACGAGTCAATATTGCATAAATTATGGCCTCAGAAATCTGAGGAGAAAGATTTCTCGCCAACACCTCGGAATATTCCTCAATGATTTCATTAGACACACAAAGCTTATAGTCGCCTCTTAGAAAAGCATTCCAAATATTGCGGTAAGGACTCTTCGGGGCGATTGACATAATCAAACAATTTGTGTCCAAAACAATATTCATAGCACCAGCTATTAAAGTGTTGGTTTATTATATGGTGTGCGCTCATGAAGATGGCGGAAACTCTCTATGCGTTCTTCGCTCAAAGAGCCATCATTCCACATTCTATCCATTTCTGCATCAGCCATCTTAACAAAATAATCAGAGATTACCTTGTTTAAGTCTTGCAGAGCCTTTGGAGTCTTAATAAAAGACAACATATCCAAAAGCTGCAATTGTGCTTGATTCATTGATGCTATTTGTGCCATATTATGTATCTTTTAAATTCTTTTGGCAAAGATACGACTTTCTTTCTAAACAACCAAATGTTTTTGTAAGAAATGTTATTTTTAGGGCAAATTATATAGAACTCATCCAAGATTGTTGTTCCCGAACCACCAACTTATTCAAGGTTGGCAGCATCTGCTCTATCTTGCCCTAATAGATGCGGTCATCACCCAAAAGAGGGCATGGGAAAGGACGATTCTATCCTCAGAAGGATGATAATAGAACATATCGTCTTCGGGATTTTGGTTCATAAAACCATAGAAGCTATCAAACGATTCGCCTTTTGGCGCAGGGAGGAGAGCGGTACGCTACTTTCAACACCGGTCACTTCGATAGGAAAACGTGACCTGTGACCGTGACTTTTCCTTTTTTCCTATTCTGACGATACTTTCGGTGTGCGACGGATGGCGGCGAGGAGGTCGAAGAAGCCGTGGGGCTTATAGAGGTCGTGGGTGAGGAGCTGCTGCAAGGTTTGCTGGTGCTTATGGACGAAAGTTTCATCCTGCCCCTCCTTGCACTTGCGATATTGGCGGGCAGCCATGCCCAGGAGTTTGCGAAGACGATAGTTGGCGGTGGTGTCGAGATGCTCCCGATAGCCTCGTTGCTCCAACTTCTTGGCGACGGTGAGGAAGAGGGTGGACAGGAGGCGGAAGGCTTTCTGACGACTCTGGAGCTGGGTGTCGGTATCATCGCCCAAGAGCTGGATGACCTCGGCGAAACTCGCCTCTTGCTCTCGGAGGAAACCGTAAGTGGTGGTGGGTCCCTCCGTTTGCTTCAACCCCAAAGGGTCGGAGACATAAAGCTTGCGAGACTGTATCTTCTCCCTTCGCTGTTGTATCTGCTTCAAGACGGCGGCTTCCTCGACGAGGGTGCCAGCGAGACTGAGATAGTCTTCGGTATCTTGATAGATGGATTTGGCGATGCGTACCGAACTTTTGGCTTCGAAGAGGGGGCGATGCTTGGTATAGAGATCGGATAGCGACTGCTGCAATGCCAGCGACACATAACTGCTTGCCACGGGACTCTCCTGCGTAAGCACGGAGGCTTCCTGTCGCCAGCGATTGAGGCATCGGAATAGCTCCATATCCTCCACCCCATCCACCAACAGGGCATCTAGCTCTTCCTTCATCTTGCCATAATAGAAGGTGTAACGTATCTGGGTAGGCTCCTCGTCGGTAATCTCGACATAGGGGTTCTTGGCAATGTCGGAGAGTGCCAGGGCTGTATTGCCCAAGCCATAGACGAGCTTATAGTTGCCTTTGATTTGGAACAGTCGGCCTTCGAGACCGGCGAACTTACCACTGAGAATGCGTATCTTTTTCTTTTTCAGGAAATAACTGTAGGGCTTGCGAAGCACCATCACGTCTTGCTCCACAAAGGAGAGATAGTCTTTGAAGAGGCGTATCTGATACTCGGGAACGATGATGGGACGCTCGTTGACATCGGTATAGAGTTTGCTACCCATCGCCGCATTGTCGAGCCATTGCTGAAGCAACGACAAGGTGGTCTGCACGAAGACCAAACCGGGGATGACCGGGGCATGGACCACCTGCGGCTTGCCCGTAGCCTCATCCGTGAAAGTTTGGTTGCGCAAGGGCAGGAACGTCTTGAACGAAGGGGCATTTTTACCCCCCCCCATAATCCTGCTCGAAGCCTGCCACACGGTAGGTATCGAGGTTCTGCTTGACGAGACGTTCTTGGTGACGAGGGGTCGAGACGATGTACCAGCTCATAAAGAATCTATCGGATGAAGTATGGATATACGACTTTTCCTCTCAAGAAGCCTAAGCCTTGAGAGGTATGGGGAGCAAAGGGCGCTAGCGAGCCACTTTGGATAGCTTGAGACTGGCAGCAGAAAAGTGCGGAGCCAAACTCAACGCTTTTATGTCTTGAGAATGACGGACACCCATCGGGGACATCCTTTTTGTATTTTTACTCATAGACACATCATAAAGTTAGATACGATTACTCCTATCGATATAATAGTTGCAAAGTTAGTATTATTTTCTGATACGACCAAAATAAAAGTAAAGAAAATAGCTTTTTGAATTAAAATGAACCAAAAAGAGCCGATGTTTTGCAAAATATTGACATAATTAGACGGGCTGCATCAGCGACTTGAGCGGAACGATTCTTTCAAGCCCCGACTGGTAATATATTTTCACCTTGCCACGAGGCAACAATTGAAGCCGACTGTATCTAGGCGGAACCACCGACTTGCCATTGCGCCCTAACACTCCCCATGAGCCAGAGATTGACTCATAGGCGGCATAATCACCCACAAAGGAGGAAATAAATCGGTGCATCGGCTCCAAAATAATATCCTCGGCACTCACTCGCAAACCGTAGCGGCTAATATAAGTACTAAACTCCTTGTAAGGCACCACATTCTTAAGATACTCTTTCTGCTGCGCCTTGGTCATTTTGGCAAAATTGCCCGCTCGCTTCACCGTGACCATCATGTCGCTACCCTGCACTTGCACTCCTGGCTTCAGCGACGGAGGCAGAAGTCCCTTACCATCCCTGAGTCCCGAAAACATACCTGCCCAATTGCGCTCCTTATCGGGCAAACCAAACTTGCGATAATTGCCTACATTGTCGATAATCATGCACACTTTCTTTTTGTTCTCCCGATTGATGCGCAACCCTCTGCCCACCATCTGCAGGTATTTGGCGAGGGAGAGCGTGGGACGTGCCATCTGGATATACTCTACATCGGGACAGTCGAAGCCTTCGTCGAAGAGGTTGACGTTCACCAGACAGTCGAGTTCTCCCTTTCGGAACGCCTCCACCATCTCGGAGCGTCGCTTGGCGGGCGTGGTGCTGTCGAGTGCCGTAGCCCGCAGCCCCTGCTGCTGATAATATCGGGCTATCTCCTGGGCATGACCGATGTCGATGGCGAAGACAATGCCTTTGCGACCCTCGGCATACTGACAGAGGCTCTCATAGAGTCGCTTGATGCTGTCGGGCACATTGAGTTTCTCATCCATCTCGCTGGTGGCATAATCGCCATCGGCTCCACGGGTTTTCAGACGGTCAACGGTGAGCTGTTCGATGGAATATTTGCCAATAACCACATAGTCGTAAGGAGCAAGATAGCCTCGGTCGATGAAGCTTCGGGTGGGAGGCGACACGAGCAGGTACTCGAAGAGTTTGCTAAAGGACTGCTTCTTCATGCGGCATGGGGTGGCGGTCATCCCCAACTTGAAGGCGGAGCGATGCATTTCAAACACATCTTGATAGGAATCGGCAACGGCATGATGAGCCTCGTCAACTATGAGAAGCCCCACATCGTGGGTGAGTTCTCCCCCTTCGTATGGGATGGAATCAGCGGTCGCCAGCTTCTTGGCATGACGAGCCAGCCACTGCACGGAAAGCACCTTGACCCGACAGGAGTACTTCGACATCCGGAAGCTCTCCAGGAAACGAATCACGGTGTGCTGCGCCTGTTCCACCAGTTCACGACGATGGGCTATAATCCATACATCGCCCTCGTGGTTACGAAGGAACCACTGCACGACGGCAGCCATCACCACAGTCTTGCCTGTGCCCGTGGGCATCTGCACCATCACGGAATTGCCAGTAGAAATGCGCTTACCCTTCTTGTCATAAAACACCCCATGCTGCTTTTCGGAAAAGACAGCAATGATGTCTGCCAGCATCTTCTGCTGGTAGTCGTAAAGTTTGATTCTTGACATAAGAAAAGAGAATGATTCAACTTCACTTAATTCCCCCTAAAATCCTTACTTTCGAGAATTAAATTCCCCTAAAATCCTTACTTTTTGGAATTAGGAAGTTGAACGATATACAAGTTTTCCTCTCAAGTCGAAACTGTCTTGAGAGGTATGGAATGACTAGGATATTTTAAAATCCATGAAGTCTTGCTTTCGAAGGGCAGCAGAAAAGTGCGGAGCCGAGCCTAAAGCATCTATGTCGTGAGGATGGTTATTGCCCGTAGGCAACGATAATACAATTGTTATCATACACACATTCTTCAACATGAAATCTGTGTGCAAAGATACGGCTTTCTTTCGAGAAAGCCAAAGAAAAAGGCATAAAAAAACACGAGAACCGAAATTCCCGTGTTCTTGAGGATAGTAAAAGTGATGGTAACAAGCGTGACCTGTGACCGTGACTTTCGCTTATTTTTTGCGCTTAGCAGCTGTCTTTGACTGAGAAGTCTTCGCTGGCGTTGCTAGCACCTCGTAGATGATTTCCGCCATCTTCCCCGCTCCCTTGGCAGTAGGATGGATGCCGTCCTTCTGCATCAAGTCGCTATAATTATATAAGGTATGGAGGTCGATGAAACCACACTTGTTCTTCTTCGCCAACTTCTGGATGATAGGCATCTCGCCGTTGACGATGATGCTGTCGCTGATGGTCCAGGAATCTTTGAAGGCAGGGATAGGCGAACAGAGATAAATCTTTGGCTTGGCAGGAAGAGCCTTCAGGGTATCGATCATCGCCTGCATGCTCTGGCGATATTCCTCAGCACCCTTCGCCCAATTATGGGTCTTGGCATCGTTGGTTCCGAGCTTGATGATGACGATGTTTGGATTGAACGCCTGTGCATCCTTCCATGCCAACTCTTTCATATATGGCAGGTCGCCCTTGTTCATCATCGTACGAGCCGACACGCCGAAGTTCTTCACCTCATAACCATTGCCCAACTTCTTCTGCAGCTGAGCAGGATAGCCGTTGACGGGTGCCATGCCGATACCGAAGCCATCGGTGATGGAGTTACCGATGCAAGCCACACGGACAGCATTCTCGTTAGGCGACTTATGCGAACGCAACCACCAAGTGAGGTCATCCAACATCTGCTCATGATAAGGGAAACCATGCTCTGCGTCGCGGAAACCCCAGCCATGTCCGCAAGTAGGATAGATATGCATCGTACACTCATTGCCCTCGTTGCGCATCGCCGAATAGTAAGCCACACCATTGGTTACAGGTGGCACCACCTCGTCGTCGCTCGAAAGCAAGATGATGGCTGGAGGTGTAAGATGGCGACGAACAGCCTTGTCGTTAGACCATTCCTTGACCAACTGAGGGTTGGTCTTGCGAGCCTCGCCCAAGAAGTTGACACAAGACCCCTTGTGCGACACCTTCTCATCCATCGAGATGACAGGATAGAAGAGGATGGAGAAATTAGGACGAGCATCATACTCGGCATGGGTGCTGACCGACGATGCCAAGTGACCACCAGCCGAGAAGCCCATGATTCCCACGTCTTCCTTATTGATGTGCCAAACGGCAGCACTATCCCTTACGGTACGCATAGCCTGATATGCATCGCCCAACGGAATGTTGCGGTCTCCATGAGGCATACGATACTTCAAGACGAAGAAGGCAATGCCCTGCTTGTTGAAATATTCAGCCCACTGATGCCCCTCATGGTCCATGGCGAGATGAGCGTATCCGCCTCCAGGACAATCGACCACAGCACGCCCCGTAGGGTTCTGTGGGAGATAACAGGTTAGTTCACTCTGTCCATCCGCACTGTTCTTGAGCACGAACTTGCGGGCCGTAGATTGTGCCGATGCAGCGATAGCCGAGAGCATCAGCACGGAAAACAAAAATATCTTTTTCATCTTTATAATATGTTGGTTATTGTTACCGTTATTAAATCCGAATGCAAAGATACTGATTTTTTGGTTAAATTCACGTTATATTTTCACCTATTTTTGATTATTTTGTTCAAAATCTCTTTGCCGTTTGTTTCTTTTTTACTAAATTTGCACCTATAATTATAATATCAGCAGATTATGAAGCAATTTTTCAAGAGTGTAGCAGCAACAGTCGTTGGCTTATTCGCCTTCGGACTCATCATGAGCATCCTCGGATTCATCTGCCTCATCGGCATGGTGAGCGCCAGCAGTAGTACCCCATCCCTGAAGAAAAACTCCGTGATGGTGATGAAACTACAGGGCGAAATCGACGACAAGGCCGATGAAAACTGGCTGGGTGAACTTACAGGCGACAAGCTCAACAACCTAGGCATGAATCGCATTCTCTCTGCCATCCAAAAGGCTAAGGGCGACGACAACATCAAGGGCATCTACCTGGAGACGGGTATCTTGCAAACCGACTACGCCACCCTGCAAGAGATACGCAACGCCCTCAACGACTTCAAGAAGAGCGGCAAGTGGATTATCGCATACGGCGACTCCTACTCGCAAGGAGGATATTACCTAGCATCGGCAGCCAACAAGGTGTATGTGAACCCAGAGGGCGCCATCGACTGGCATGGAATTGCTTCGCAACCTCAATACATCAAGGATGTGGCTGCCAAGTTTGGCGTCCACTTCACCGTGGTGAAGGTGGGCAAGTACAAGAGTTTCACCGAGATGTACACCGAGGACAAGATGAGCGACGCCAACCGTGAGCAGGTTTCCCGCTACATCAATGGTCTCTGGCAGCAGGTGATGACCGACGTAGCCAACAGCCGCAACATCAGCAAAGACTCGCTCAACCATTACGCCGACGGACTGATGGCTTTGGAAGACACCAAGCTCTTGAAGACTCGCAAGTTGGTGGATGGATTCTGCTACTATGATGAAATCCGCGACGTGGTGAAGAAGCAACTGGGGCTGAAAGCTGACGAGAAAATCAACCAGGCAAGCATGGAAGACGTGAACGCTGCCGTCTCCGACGACAACTTCGGGGGCGACGAAATCGCCGTTTACTATTGCCAAGGCGACATTGTGAGCACAGCCACCCCAAGCATCTACGGACCTGTGCAACAGATTGTCAGCACGACCGTGATACAAGACTTGCAAGACTTAGCCGACGACAAGAATGTGAAGGCTGTGGTATTGCGCATCAACTCGGGTGGTGGCGACGCCTACGCTTCCGAACAGATATGGAGAGCCGTGAGCCAGCTCAACAAGAAGAAACCTGTGGTGGTTTCGATGGGAGGCATGGCTGCATCGGGTGCTTACTATATGAGTATGGGAGCTAGATACATCATGGCACAGCCTACCACCCTCACCGGTAGCATCGGCATCTTCGGTGCCCTGCCAGACTTCAGCGACTTGCTGACCAAGAAGTTGGGCTTCAAATACGATGAGGTGAAAACCAATCGCAACAGTGCCTACACCAGTGCCGGAACCGCCCGCCCTTGGAGTGCCGAGGAGATAGGCTACCTCCAGGCATACGTGAACCGTGGCTACAGTCTCTTCCGCAGTCGTGTGGCAAACGGCAGAAAGATGAGCGTTGACCAAGTGGAGAAGATAGCCCAGGGAAGAGTATGGCTCGGAACGGATGCCAAGAACATCAAGCTCATCGACGGCTTCGGAAGTCTGGACGACGCCATCGCCAAGGCAGCCAAGTTTGCCAAGGTAAGCGATTATTACGCACAGGAATATCCTGCGCCAGCCGACTGGATGGACCAGCTCCTCGACGAGGTTTCTGGCAATGGCGGCAACTATCTCGACGAGCAGTTGCGACTCACCCTCGGCGACCTCTACAAGCCATTCATGATGATTCGCAACATGAAGGAGAAAGAACCCGTACAGGCATCCTTGCCATTCGTGCTGAACATACAATAAAAGACTCTATATATAATAAGGTATAGGAAAATGAGAACAGAAGGAGATCTAATCAAGATCAACGATTGGCTGCTGCCACTGAGTTGGATATACGGCAGCATCGTGAGACTGCGCAACTGGCTCTTCGACATCGGACTGAAGAAGAGCCGTGCATTCAGCCTGCCCATCATTTCGGTAGGCAACATCACCGTGGGCGGTTCGGGAAAAACGCCACACGTGGAATACCTCATCCGACTGTTGCAAGACAAGATGAAGGTGGCTGTACTATCCCGAGGATACAAACGCAAGACAAGGGGCTTCGTCTTGGCAGACGAGAACACCACCATGCCCGAGATAGGCGACGAACCTTTCCAGATGCACCAGAAGTTTCCCAACATCTATGTGGCAGTGGATGCCAAGCGAGTAAGGGGCATCGAGACCCTGCAGAGCGAGGAGGAGACCAAGGACGTAGATGTTGTCTTGCTCGACGATGCCTTCCAGCATCGCTATGTCAAGCCGGGCATCAACATCCTGTTGGTGGATTACCACCGACTCATCATCTACGACAAGATGCTACCAGCGGGAAGACTGCGTGAGCCATTGAGCGGAAAGAGCCGTGCCGACATCGTGATCATCACCAAATGTCCAAAGGACTTGAAGCCAATGGAGTTCAGAGTGCTCACCAAGGCAATGGACCTCTACCCTTTCCAGAAGCTCTACTTCACCTGCATCGACTACGACACTCCAAAGGGCGTGTTCAACGACAAACAGATAGCACTCGACGAGCTAAAGGATTACAACGTACTGCTCCTTACGGGCATCGCATCGCCAAAGCAGATGGAACACGACCTCAAGCCGATGGTCAAGGAGTTGCACTCCCTCTCCTTCGGCGACCACCATCGCTTCAAGGGCAAGGACATCGACCGCATCAACGAGACCTTCGAGTCATTGCCAGAACCTCGCATCATCATCACCACCGAGAAGGATGCCGTGCGACTGAGAGAAGCGGATGGATTCTACGAGAGTGTGAAAGAGGGCATGTACGAACTGCCTATCAAGGTAAGTTTCATGCTCGACCAAGAAGAAATATTTAACGAAAAAATAATTAGCTATGTACGAAAGAATTCAAGAAACAGCATCCTGGCTAAAAGAAAGGATGACAACAAGTCCAAAGACTGCGATCATACTGGGAACAGGCCTCGGACAATTAGCTTCAGAGATAACTGATAGCTACGAATTTCCATATAGTGAGATACCAAATTTCCCGGTATCTACCGTAGAAGGTCATGCCGGCAAGCTCATCTTCGGTAAGTTGGGCGGCAAGGACATCATGGCGATGGAAGGTCGCTTCCATTTCTATGAGGGATACAACATGAAGGAGGTTACCTTCCCAGAGCGTGTGATGTACGAATTGGGCATCGAGACCCTCTTCGTGAGCAACGCCTCCGGCGGCATGAACCCACACTTCAAGATAGGCGACTTGATGGTCATCGACGACCACATCAACTTCTTCCCTGAGCATCCACTGAGAGGCAAGAACTTCCCTACCGGTCCTCGTTTCCCAGACATGCACGAGGCTTACGACAAGAAGCTCCGCGACCTCGCCGACGAGATTGCCAAGGAGAAGGGCATCGAGGTGAAGCATGGTGTCTATATCGGCGTACAGGGTCCAACCTTCGAGACCCCATCCGAGTATCGCATGTATCATCTTCTGGGTGCCGATGCCGTAGGCATGAGCACCGTGCCAGAGGTCATCGTAGCTCGCCACTGTGGCATCAAGGTATTCGGCATCAGCATCATCACCGACCTCGGTGGCTTCGACGTACCAGTGGAAGTAAGCCACGAGGAGGTACAGGTGGCAGCGAATGCCGCACAGCCAAAGATGACGGAGATTATGCGCGAGATGATTAGAAGATCTTAACATTATAATATGGATATAGCAAAATTGGGTGAATTTGGTCTTATCGACCATCTCACCAAAGGATATGACAACAAGAATGCCTCGACCGTATATGGCGTGGGCGACGACTGTGCGGTGATGCACTATCCCGACAAGGAGGTGCTCGTAACCACCGACATGCTGATGGAGGGCGTACACTTCGACCTCACCTATATCGACTTGCAGCACTTGGGCTACAAGAGTGCGATGGTGAACATCAGCGACATCTTCGCCATGAACGGTACTCCACGACAGATGGTAGTGAGCATTGCCCTGAGCAAGCGTTTCAAGGTGGAAGACATGGACGAGTTCTACAAGGGACTCCGCATGGCTTGCGACAAGTGGGGCGTTGACATCGTGGGTGGCGACACCACTTCCTCACTGACCGGTCTTGCCATCAGCATCACCTGCATCGGCGAGGCTGCCAAGGAAGACATCGTCTATCGCCATGGTGCCAAGGAGACCGACCTCATCTGTGTATCGGGCGACCTCGGCGGTGCCTACATGGGCTTGCAACTCTTGGAACGAGAGAAGGCTGTGTATTACGGACAGGTGGAGGACATTCGCAAGAAGATGGCAGAAGCGAAGGCGAAGGGAGATTCCGCCAAGCTCGCCAGCCTCAACAAAGAACTCGAAGAGATGCGCAACTTCCAGCCAGATTTCGCTGGAAAGGAATACTTGTTGCAGCGCCAGCTCCAACCAGAGGCACGTGGCGACATCATCGCCCAACTGCATGAAGCAGGCATCAAACCTACAGCCATGATGGATGTAAGCGACGGACTGAGCAGCGAGTTGATGCACATCTGCGAGCAGAGCCACTGCGGATGCCGAGTATATGAGAAGAACATTCCTATCGACTACCAGACTGCCGTACAAGCTGAGGAGTTCAACATGAACCTCACTACTTGTGCGATGAATGGTGGCGAAGACTACGAGTTGCTCTTCACCGTACCTATCGGCGACCACGAGAAGGTGGAGGCGATGGAAGGCGTGAAGCAAATCGGTTACATCACCAAGGAAAGTCTCGGAAAGATGCTCATCACACGTGATGGACAGGAGTTCGAACTGAAAGCACAGGGATGGAATCCGTTGAAAGACTAGCTTTCCATAAAAACTTCGGCATAACCACCCTAATTATTGGGGTAACTTCGCTGAAGTTTGTTAATAAACATTAAGCAAGAGAAATTATTTCGGTTTCTCTTGCTCAATTCAAATATTTGTTGTACCTTTGCAACCGCAAATAAGCAAGATGGTGCCATAGCTCAGTTGGTAGAGCAAAGGACTGAAAATCCTTGTGTCCCCGGTTCGATTCCTGGTGGTACCACTCCTCCTTTCATTTAGGCGGTTTCTGACTTCGGTTAGAGCCGCCTTTTCTGTTTTTAAATAAATCAAACTTATAAACTAAACTTTCAAGAAAACAACATGAAGAAAAAGATTATTTTCTCAATCTTGGCCTTTGCGCTCGCCTTGACGGCACATGCAGCCAACGACTATGGCAAGTATTACCAAAACTTGCCGGTACAAATGTCCCAGCCTCGACTCCCCACAATCCCCAACAACCAAGTGAGCATCTTGGAATGTGGAGGCAATGGTGACGGACTCACCATGAACACCCAGGCTTTCTCCAAAGCCATCAGCAAACTGAGCAAGATGGGCGGCGGTCATCTCAACGTGCCTGCCGGCATCTACCTCACAGGCCTCATCTCGCTGAAGGACAACATAGACCTCCATCTGGAGAAGAACGCCATCATCGTTTTCT
Source organism: Candidatus Segatella violae (assembly GCA_002440225.1). GTDB lineage: Bacteria > Bacteroidota > Bacteroidia > Bacteroidales > Bacteroidaceae > Prevotella > Prevotella violae. The sequence goes on along the minus strand of DJSH01000074.1, from coordinate 11,110 downwards.
CCGAAGACAAGAACGACCTCATCAAAACCGATGAGAAGACGGGACAGAAAGAGAAGCGTGCCACCCCAGCCATCAACGCCAGCAAGCGCAAGAACATCTCCATCACAGGCGAGGGGACCATCGACGGCAACGGCGAATGGTGGAGACCCGTGAAGCGAAACAAGGTGAGCGATGTGGAATGGAACCAGTTCAAGCAGATGGGCGGAACACTCAACGAGAAGGGCGACATCTGGTATCCACTCAACCTGAAGCACGAGCCTAACGTAGTGGACAACATTGACGACCAAGAGCGTGTTCGCATGCACATGGTTCGTTTCACCGAGTGCGAGAATGTCCTCGTACAGGGAGTCACCTTATTAAATAGTCCTCGTTTCCACCTCATCCCTACCCGATGCAAGAATGTGATTATCGACGGCATCACAGTGAAATGTCCTTGGAATGCACAGAACGGCGATGCCATCGACATCTCCAGTTGTAAGGACGTGCTCATCGTCAACAACATCGTGGATGCTGGCGATGATGGTATCTGCATGAAAGGAGGAGCAGGAGAGGCAGGTGTGGAAGCTGGTCCTTGCGAGAACATCAACATACAGGACAACACCGTTTACCATGCCCATGGCGGTTTTGTGATAGGCAGCGAGTTCTCGGGAGGCATGAAGAACATCGTGGTTCGCAACAACACCTTCCAAGGTACGGATGCCGGTTTACGCTTCAAGAGTGCCGTGAAGAGAGGCGGAAAAAGCGAGAACATCTTCATCGACCATATCTATATGACCGACATCACGGGCGATGCCATCACCTTCGAGACCACCTACTTCGACAACCATGTGGGAGCCAAACAGCAGACAGCCCCTGTAAAACAAGAGTTTCTGCCCGACTTTCAGGACATCCACATGAGCGACATCTACGTGCGAGGTTGCAAGAACGGCATCGTAGCCCATGGTGCAGAAGGCATGGTTCACGACATCACCGTCAAGAACGCCTACATCTTCTACACACAAAAAGCGCAAGACATCGACGAGGATTGCAAAATCAAGCTTGACAATGTACACTTTGCCACCTTTGCACAATAGTTACGATTAAATTCTAAATTAAAAAGCACTTCCCTTAACTAAAAAAATCTTTCTCTAAGGGGAAAAGTATTTATAGTTAAATAAGTTTTATGTTCCACGTCGGGAAACTTATGTTCTGCGTCGCAAAACATAAGTTTCCCGACGTGATACATAAGTTTCTCGACGCAGTACAACATTTCAACTTGGTACAAAAAACTTTTACATCTAATACAAAAAACATTTCTACCTAACAGTAAGAACATTTTCGTTTACTGAGAAATGTATATCCTTTCCCTCATAAGGCATTCCATACACTTTATCAGGATTTTTTTGATAATGCGGACGTGGGTCTTGTGCCAAAACATCCTTCAAAACATCTATCTGATGCGGTGTCAAGCCATCAGATAGAAGTCTTCGATTTACTTCATCGGGTATCACGACCTCCAATCTATCCCATTTCCTGCTATCCACGAATCCACTGCGAGCCTCGGGATGGCAATCGGCATAGACCACATAGGGCTTGATGTCGTAGACAGGCGTTCCATCCATAAGATCCGCCCCCATTACATGAATAACCGGTCCTCGGCTCGACTCCCACTCTATCCAGGAAATTCGAACGGACGACAAGCCGATGTTGTTGGGACGGAAAGGACTGCGAGTGGCGAACACGCCCATCTTCTCGTTACCTCCCAGCACAGGTGGTCTCACCACAGGACTATTCGCCTTATGTTTGTTGGCTGAAAATTCCCATATCAACCAAAGATAGTCGAAGCCATCCATCCCTCTAAGGGCATCGGCATTACGATACTCTGGCTCGAACACAATCTGCCCTTCCAACTCAGCCACCAATCCCGCTTGCTTCGGGATGCCAAACTTACTGCTGAACGGAGAGTGAAAACGGGCTATCGGTTTTATTTCCATTAATTCACTAATTAGTCGTTAAACATTATCCTTACACCTTTTTATTTATATATAACACCATATACCTATCTAATAAATATACCTTATTATATAATGCCAAGTGCAGCTTATCATCTGCAAAGGTACAACAAAAGATTAGGAAAGAAGAAAAAGAGAAAAAATAATTTTGTTGTATGCGCAAAATGATGTAACTTTGCAGCCAAAACAAAAAAATAGCTAAGCAAAAATGAAAATACTAAGACCCCAATATGAGATTTGGCAGCAAAAGCCAGGAGAGCTCGGCATCTATCAGCAGATAGAACGTGCAGGGCGTGTATGTTACAAGAGCGAGAACAACACCACCGAGGATTCGGCAAAGCCTTTCGTGAGCAGAATGATTCAGAGCGAGCACTTCGCCATGCTCGAACATGGCACGGTATACCTCACCTGCAACCACGGTGAGCTCCCACTCTACACCCACAACAAGTTCTCTCGCCTCAACACCATCGACGGCAAGGACTATATCACCACCAATCTCCGTGTGCTCGCCGAGAACCAAGCGATGGATGATTTGAAATATCTCAGCAACTACGAGGAAGGCAAGCACGAACTACGCATCACTGTGCATTTCACCACCCAGATCGCCATCACCAGAGAGTATAATCGCCATCGTGCCAACTCCATGGCAGAGCAGAGCACCCGATACTGCAACTATACCAAGAACAAGTTTGGCAGCGAAATCAGCATCAACCTCCCTACTTGGGTGGAAGAGAAAGCTGGCATTGCCGACCAATTGGATTCTGAGGGCGAAATTCAGTTTAGCGAAACTGCAGGAAACAACCAAGAGAAATTCCAAGAGTTGTGTGAGGACATTTCCAATCAGGAAACAGAAGACTGGACACTGCTCGATACATGGTTCTTTGCCAACCAAGCAGCTGAGTTCGCCTACATGAAGTTGATAGAGGCTGGATGCAAACCACAGGAGGCACGTGTCATCCTACCACTCGATTGCAACACCGAGTTGGTACACACAGCCTTCATCAGCGACTGGAAGCACTTCTTCGACCTCAGAGCCTTGGGCACGACAGGTGCTCCCCACCCAGATGCTAAAGTTCTCGCCCTTCCACTGATGGAAGAATTCAAGGAAAAAGGATATTTGGCATAAGCGACAGACAAAAGACAGCGTCGAAGTTTTAAAAAAAATAAAAACACAGAGCAGAATATGCAGATTTTCCATTTTTCGTACAAATCGAATTGAAAAAAAGCGTATCTTTGCGGTGTGTTTTTCATAGTATTAGATTTAAGGTTATCAAGGTTGGGGCTGCAGCGGCAGCCCTTTTTTGTATCCTCATCTCCCCTTTGCACACCCAAAACAGGCTGTTTAAGCCTCAAAAACACTAAAAATTGCACTTTTTTGAAGAAAATTAAAAAATAATCGCCAAAATATTTGGTGGAACCAAGAAATAGTAGTACCTTTGCAACCGCTTAAGAAAACCAAGCTATAGTCATCCAGACTGAATTTGGAGAGATGGTAGAGTGGTCGATTACAACGGTCTTGAAAACCGTCGTACCGAGAGGTACCGGGGGTTCGAATCCCTCTCTCTCCGCAAGAGCCTTCTGAAAGAAATTTCAGAAGGCTTTTTTAGTTTACAACATTAAGTCTTTTATCTAACTTCACATAGTGACTTAACTCAATGCAGAATTTCATCGGTCGTGACCGATGAAATTATCTTTTCTTAATTCGTCGGTCGTGACCGACGAATTAGATTTCAACAAATCGTTCGTCGTGGCGGACGATTCTAATATTATTATAAGCCCTCATAATTAATCATTACAACTCAACAACAAAAATCTCAAATATAAAAGTCTCATTTTGTTAACAATAGAAAAATATGCGACAAAACAGATACTTAATCGACAAAAATCCCCCAAAACGGCCTCTTAATCGACAAAAATTGTAGAAACTGGTCTCTTAATCGACAAAAATTGTTATCTTTGCAGAAAAGAAAACGCTTAATCGAAAAATATGGCAACAATTAGAATTCAAAACTTTGGTCCTATCAAAGACACCGGACATATACAACTGACTGAGGTGACGCTCATCATTGGTCGCCAAAGTTCCGGTAAGAGTACTTTTATGAAAGTACTCAGCCATTGCCGTTGGGTAGAAAAGAGAATCATGACGAGACCAGACAATATCGTTCAGGCATATACCCACAACAGACGCTTCGCCACAGAATTAAAACAATTTCACAGAGTGGACGAGATGTATTTCAAAGAAGAAACATCCATAGAATACGATGGTGACGTTGTATCTATCAGCCTCTTCGGAAAAAATAACAACGCCAAGATTACACGCAAAAACGGCAATTGGGAAAATAGATACAACACCAAGATAAGCTATATCCCTGCTGAGCGAAACCTCGTCTCAGCTGTGCGCAATATAAACAGCGCATATAAGACGGATGACCGTGATGTACTTTTCAATTTTATCCTTGAGTGGAATGAATACAGAAGAGACTTCACAAAAAATAGCCAGCTAAAGCTCTCACTTACAGACAACTTTAAATATTACGACGAGGAGGGGCAAGACTATATTGTCCTACCTAACGGGAGTCCTATCACCTCATTCTTTGCATCAAGTGGTGTACAGTCAATCATGCCTATCGATGTTATTTCAGAGAAAGCTGTCAATGCTGTAGGAAAAGTAACCAAATATAGTGTTGATGACTTGATGAGTCGCATGATAGAAATATTGGACAATAATAAAGAAGAAGAACCAACGCAAGAACTTTCTAAAAAAATGGAGTCCATGCGTGAGTACATGAAGTACAAGTCTGCCCAATTATTCATTGAAGAACCAGAGCAAAACTTATACCCAGACGCACAACGTTTGCTCGTACAAAACCTCATCAAAAGAATCAAGAAGGCACAAACGACAGAAAGCAAGCAGTCTATGCTGATGATGACGACCCACAGCCCTTATGTCCTGTCAACCATGAATGCTCTGATAGCAGACGCAGCCGCTAAACAGCAGAAACCTGAAGATGAAAGATTGAACGAGATTATCGAAGAAAGTACTTTGCTGCCAATCGAGGCGTATTCTGCCTATTACATCAACAAAGAAGGTACATTTGAAGACATCAAAGACTTGGATATACCAATGTTCTCAGGAATTGACTTGGACAGTGTATCAGACTGGGTTGACAAACACGTATCACGCATCAATGACATTTTATACACGGAATAACAATGAGCAGTTCTACATACAATAGATTAACGACAGCAGGTTTTAAACCAGAACAAGCGTTACAGGTCAGAAAGACGGTGGCTACACAGGAAAAAGGCATAAAATACACTTTGGACGTAAAAGCCAACTATCCCTCTGCAGTATTCCAAGTAGATGGTTACATCATTAAGTCGGGGCGTAAATGCGATAAGTTGGTGTTGGTAAACACAAAAAGTGAATCGCCAGAAGAATGGACTCAGATTTTCGTTGAACTAAAAGGACATGATGCTGTTCATGGTATCGAACAATTACTTGAAACTGCAAAGAACGACAAATTCTCCGATAAGTCCAATAAAACAAGAAAGGCTCGACTTGTTGCCACTTCGATTCCATCAAACAGAGCAAACCCAATGGTAGAAAAATTAAAAAGGGATTTCAAGAAAATAAAAGTGGACTACAAAAGTCTCAAACCTGGTCAAAAAGACTATCTATAGAAAGTTATGAGATTCGGAATGAGAAAGCCCTCTTGTAGAAAGAGTTTGAGCGCACGGACTAAAGGGCGTGCTACACGTGCCATCAAAAGAGCCATCATCCCTGGTTATGGCAAGAGAGGGTTAGTTGTTTTTTGACAATAATCGGTTCAAGCTGAGCCGATTTTGTAGATATTTAACGCAAATTTGAGCCGATTCCTATGTAATGACAGGGATATTGTATTTCTTATATGAATAAAGTACAGAAGGCTTTTTTCATTTTTATCCTTTTTTCTTTCTTTTCTCAACAAAAATAACTATCTTTGCACCAGAATTACAGAAAGATTATCCACTTCAGTAAAAATGATAGACCGCTGCTACATAGAAATAACGAACACTTGCAACCTCAACTGCGACTTTTGCCCCAAGCATACGCGAAGCAAAAGACAGTTGAGTGCCGAGGAATTCGACCTGCTCACGGATAAGATTCGAGGGAAGGTCTGCTTTCTCTATTTCCATCTCATGGGCGAGCCGCTGCTCCACCCTCTCCTGCCCCAGTTTATCACGACAGCAAGAGAAAAGGGATTCAAGACAGTGCTCACTAGCAACGGCACCCTGCTCCATCGAGCGATGAACCTCCTCGATACCCTACCCCATAAGATACAGCTATCTCTTCATTCGCACGAAAGCAACGCCCAGGGAAAGCTATCAGAATATATGGACGAGGTGATGCAATTCTCTACCCAAGCCGCTGCCAAAGGCACTTGCATCGTACTGAGACTTTGGAACCAAGGAGGCAGAGACAAGGAAAATGAAGAGGTGATGAGTCTCATCGAAAAATATGTCCCCAGACCATGGAAGGAACGCCCCGATGGATTTCGTCTCAGCGACAACCTTTATCTGGAGTTCGACAGAAAGTTCGAATGGCCCAACTTCGAGAACGACCTTGAAGGCAAGAGCCAGGCAAACAAGGAGGTATTCTGTAAGGCTTTGATCAAGCAGATAGGAGTGCTAGCTGACGGAAGCCTCGTACCTTGCTGCCTCGACCACAATGGAGATGTCATCCTAGGCGACCTTCTTCATCAATCGCTCGAAGAAATACTCTCCTCTCCTCGCGCTAAAGCGATGATTGAAGGGTTTCAACATCATAAGGCTACAGAAACTCTTTGTCAAAACTGCGAATCGGCATTGGTAAGAAACAGCTTTAGAGGAAAAGTCAGAAAATAACGCCCAAAAGTGTCTACTGAAATCAAGAAAAGTCAAACGGCACAAACAAAATACAAACCAATAGTAAATAAACATAATGAAAAAACTAATGACCATTATCGCAGCCATCTTCTGCATGGCGCAACTGTATGCCGTCAACCCTGTAAAACAGTGGGGACAGCTGCAAGTGAAAGGGGCACAACTATGCGACCAAAGTGGAAACCCAGTCGTACTGAGAGGCGTAAGCCTAGGATGGCACAACATCTGGCCTCGCTTCTACAACAAGCAAGCCGTGAAATGGCTCGCCAACGACTGGCACGCCAACATCATCCGTGCCGCCATGGGCATTCAGATAGAAGACAACTATCTGGAGAACCCCGACTTCGCCCTCAAGTGCATCACCCAAGTGGTGGATGCCGCCATCAAGAACGGAAGATATGTCATCATCGACTGGCACGCACACAAGATGCACACCGAGGAGGCCAAGGCTTTCTTCGGAAAGATGGCACAAAAATATGGCAAATACCCGAATGTGCTCTATGAGCTTTACAATGAGCCTGTAGAAGACAAGTGGGAAGACCTGAAGGTTTATGCCAAGATCATCATCACAGAAATCAGAAAATACGACCCCGACAACATCATCTTGATGGGTTGCCCTCACTGGGACCAGGACATCGACCTCGTGGCTAAGAGTCCAATCGAAGGCGTAAGCAACGTGATGTACACGCTCCACTTCTATGCTGCCACCCACAAAGACTATCTACGCGACAAACTAGAGGCTGCAGTGAAGAGTGGTTTGCCTGTCTTTGTATCGGAATGCGCAGGAATGGAAGCTTCTGGCAATGGTCCTTTGGCTCCCGACGAGTATCAAAAATGGCTCGACGTGATGGAGAAAAACAAGGTAAGTTGGGTGAACTGGTCGATAAGCGACAAGGACGAGACCTGCTCCATGCTTCTGCCTCGCGCCAAAGCCACAGGCAATTGGACACCCGACCTTATCAAGCCATGGGGAAAAATGGTGAAAGACGCCTTGAACAAATATAACAAATGATGCCTTGTCCAAGTATAATAAATAACGAAGATAAGGCTTACTTCACTACAATCTGATAAAAAAATCGCCTAAAATGTATGATTATCCAAGAATTAATTGTATTTTTGCACCACATATAGTAAACAGACAAATAAAAATAGGATTAACATTAAGGGCAATTGAAGATATGAGATACTACACAGCATTGACCATCGCAGGCTCCGACAGTTGTGGAGGAGCTGGTATTCAGGCAGATATGAAGACGATATCGGCATTGGGAGTGTATGCGGCTTCGGCTATAACAGCCATCACCGTACAAAACACGAAGGGTGTTTATGGCATTCAAAAGGTGGATTCAGAGATAGTAAAAGGGCAAATAGAGGCAGTAATGGACGACATTCATCCCGACGCCATCAAGATTGGCATGGTGAACGACACAGAAACCATCCATACCATCGCCACTACCCTCTCCAAATATCAAGATAAATACCAACATCTCATCATCGACCCAGTCATGGTATCCACGAGTGGAAGCCGACTGATGCAAGAGGACGCACTAGATGCCTTCATCAAGGAATTGCTCCCATTAGCCACACTGCTTACTCCGAATATCCCAGAGGCAGAAATACTTGCGGGCATGAAGATCCAGAACACAGACGATATCAAGGCAGCAGCCTCTGCCATCAACAAGTTGGGATGCAAGTATATACTCATCAAGGGCGGTCATTTCACCGGGACAGAAAAGATAGACTATCTCTTCGAGGACGGCAAACAGAAGACGAGTTTTCGAGGCATCAGCATCGAGACACGCAACACCCACGGCACGGGCTGCACCCTCTCTTCCGCCATCACCTCTTACCTGGCAAGAGAATTCGACATGAACACAGCCATTGCCATGGCTAAGACCTATCTCTCAGGTGCGATACTTGCAGGAAGGGGCGTAGAAATAGGCGAAGGACACGGACCTGTGAATCATTTCTACGAGCCAAAAACTCTTTTTATCAGATGAAGCGGATCGTAATCACTATGCCAGAGTTCATACCGAACGAGGCAAAATACATAGAACAACTTTTCGATGCAGGAATCGACTTGCTGCATTTTCGCAAGCCCGGTTCCAGCATCGAGGCTTGTGAACGATTGATTCAAGAAATCAATCCGAAATGGTATTCGAAGATTGTCATTCACGACCATTTCGAACTCTGCGAGAAATACCATCTCCACGGCATCCACCTCAATCGAAGAAACCATGAGATTCCAGAAGAATTCCAAGGAAGCGTGTCCCGTTCTTGCCACAGCCTGGAGGAAATAACTGACAACAAGGACAAATTTGACTACGTTTTCCTCAGTCCCATCTTCGACAGCATCTCCAAGCAAGGATACCAACATGCTTTCAGTGACAAAACTTTAAGCAAGGCTGCGCAAGAGGGAATCATCGATGAGAAAGTAGTAGCCCTTGGGGGCATTACCGACGAAAGAATACCACAGCTCAAAGCTTGGAACTTTGGCGGAGCAGCATTTCTTGGCTATATTTGGAAGAAAATTTTGTCAGGTCAGAATATTACACGAACTTTTAATAAGTTACACTGCACTCAACAATGAAAATAAATCTCGATTTATTTTGCATTGTCTTCGATTTGTTGTAACTTTGCACCCATGATTTATCCAGATAATTTTGAAAACAAGATAGGATTCAACGAAATCCGCAAGATGTTGCGCGAAAGATGCCTCTCTCCACTTGGCAAGGAACAAGTGGATAAGATGGCTTTCAGCGACGACGCCGAACAGGTGAACGAATGGCTCATGCAGGTGCGTGAGTTCCGCCGTCTGATGGAGGAGGTCGAAGACTTCCCCCTGCAATATTTCTATGACGTAAGGGAAAGCATCGTACGCATCCGAGTGGAAAACACCCACTTGGAGGAAGACGAGCTTTTCGACTTGAGACGTTCGCTCTCTACCATCGCCGGCATGGTGAAGATATTGAACCACAGCGACGAGGACGATGCCCACGCCGAGCAAGAGGACGGTTGGAGAAGGGAGAAGAAATATCCCTACCCTGCCCTTCACCGCCTATCGCAAGACATCGTTACCTTCCCACAACTCATCCAACGCATCGACCAGATACTTGACAAGTTTGGTAAGATTCGTGACAACGCCACCCCCGAACTGCTCCAGATTCGCCGAGAACTGGCAAAAACCGAGGGAAGCATCTCGCGTACCTTATATAGTATATTGCGCTCGGCACAGAGCGAGGGTGTCGTAGAAAAGGACGTTACTCCTGCCCTACGTGATGGAAGATTGGTGATTCCAGTTATCCCTACCCTCAAGAAGAAAATCAAGGGTATCGTACACGACGAGAGTGCCACGGGTAAGACGGTCTTCATCGAACCTACCGAGGTGGTGGAAGCCAACAATCGTGTGCGTGAGTTGGAGGGCGAGGAACGCAAGGAGATTATTCGCATCCTCACTGACTTCACCAACAAGGTACGTCCTTTCTCCAAGGAGATATTGGACTCATACCGATTCTTGGCGAAAATCGACTTGATACAGGCGAAACAAAAACTCGCCGATACCTTCAAGGCGATAGAGCCAGAGGTGGAAGACCATCCTCACATCGACTGGATTCGTGCCATCCACCCATTACTTCAGCAGTCCTTGCAGAAGAAAAACGAGAAAGTGGTTCCGCTCGACATCATCCTCACACAGGAGAAGCGCATCCTGATTATTTCCGGTCCTAATGCCGGAGGTAAGTCTGTATGCTTGAAGACCGTAGGACTGCTCCAGTATATGCTGCAGTGCGGACTGAGCATCCCTGTGAGCGAACGTTCGAAGACAGGCGTCTTCAAGAACATCATGATCGACATCGGCGATGAACAGAGCTTGGAGAACGACTTGAGTACCTACTCTTCCCATCTGCTGAACATGAAGAACATGATGAAGCAAGCCAACAGCGACACCATCATCCTGATAGATGAGTTTGGTACAGGTACCGAACCTGGCATAGGTGGAGCCATCGCCGAGGCCGTACTCGACAAGTTCTGCAAACAAGGAGCATACGGTGTTATCACCACCCACTACCAGAACCTGAAGCACTTTGCGGATAGTCATGAGGGAGTAGTGAATGGAGCCATGCTCTACGACCGCCACGAGATGAAGGCTCTCTTCCAGCTAGCCATCGGTCGCCCTGGTTCCTCTTTCGCCATTGAGATAGCAAGAAAGATAGGAT
>DJSH01000089.1:3886-16983 GCA_002440225.1 Candidatus Segatella violae | reverse complement strand
TGGCTTTGGTAATCGTAACCTAGTTTGATTCCGATGTCGGCGATGGGCAAGTCGGAATCTAGGAGATATTGGCTCGCCATACTCATCCTGTAGTCGAAGAGGTACTGGAAAACCGTAGTGCCAAACTCCTGCTTGAAGGCTTTCTTCAAGGTGCATTCATTGGTGCCCACCATGGCCGCCAACTCGTGTAGCGAAGGCATTTCTTGATAGTGGGTGAGGATGATGCCTTGGGCATCGTGTATCTTGTCTCGGAGGCTGATGCTCAGGGCTTGGGCGTTGGGCAAGAGACTGGCTGGCATGAGAAATCCCGAAAGACAGTCGATAATCTTCGATTCCAGATACTTCGAGGCTTGGTTGCCTAACAATCGGGAACGTTGGATGTCTCTTGCCGCCTTGATGACTGCAGCTATGGCGGGCTGGTTGTATTTGATGATGGTTTGGGTGTCGAAGGCAGGGTTGGTCAGGGGAGAGAGCGACTCGAAAGCCTGGGGATTGCGCTCGATGAACTCTTCGATGAATGGCTGTGGAATGACCACATTGAAGATTTCGAACTGGGTGCCTTGGTTCAAGTGGGTGTTGGCTCCGCCTTCGCCGTTCAGAAAACAGAGGCTTGCATCGCCTGTTTTCCACATCATTTCCTTTTTGGTACCACGATCGCCGTACACTTCTTTCATGCTGCCGCCAAGGGTTGGCATGGAGAAGAGCAGGGCAGGACGAACCTCGTGCCGGGCGATAAACTGGGTGTTGTTCGCCTTGCCGAGATAGTGCTGGTTCATGATGCCGAATTTCTGGTAATGCCACTCCTTGAGCGAAACTTCCATGGCATCCGAGTCGATGTGGTTGCTTCGTTCCATCCCATGCTGGTCAAAGAAGGTAAGGCCGTTTTGCCTTACTTCTCCTTCTATCTTTCCATCCCTTTTAATCTGACAGTTAATCATTGGCTTATATTTTTTAGTTGTTTTTGAGCGACGATGTTGCGAATAAGCGAATTTCTAGATGCCGATAAGCTGTATTCTAGAAGCCGACAAGCTGTATTCTAGAAGCCGATAAGCAATAATTTTGTCGCAAATTTACTACATTCTAAGAACATATACAAGTTTATCTCCCAAAAACTAACCTTTTTTTGCAAAAAAAATGCAACCTGTACGTTTGGAATGTCCTATACGCCCTGAAAGGGCAGAAGCACCTAGCCCAGGGTAACACCCTGGGTAGATATGGCGGAATGAATGCGCCCTGAAAGGGCAAAAGCATAAAAAATCACCTAAATGTAGAATGCTTTTGCCCTTACAGGGCGACATCCCGATACCGCTTTACCCAGGGCGTTGCCCTGGGCTATATGCTTCTGCCCTTTCAGGGCGTATAGGATAATTTCAATCGTATAGGTCGAAGAGGTTGCTATTTTCCTCCCATTCTTCCCACGGCATCCGCCGCAGTGTTCTCTCCTCGGTATTGCTTCTTGGCTTGGTGGAAGCGATAGGTGAGTCGGAGCTGCACGCTGCGGGTGTCTTCCCACTTGCGCTGTTGGAACCTTATGTTCCCGTAGATTCCGTCTGTTTTATGCCGTATCGTATTGAAGAGGTCGCTCACGTTGAGGCTCAAAGACAGCTTGTCCTTCAGGAAACTCTTGTAGAGTTGGAAGTCGAAGTTGTGGACGCTGCTGATTGTGACGAACTCGTAGGTGCCGCTGCTGCGGTATGAGAACGAGGGGTTCATGTACCAGCCCTTTGGCAAGTGGAAACCGTTGAAGAGGCTGAAGATGTAGTATGGCTTATGGAAGCTTTTCTCTTCGCCCAGGCAGACGGCCTTGATGAATCCCTGCTGGATGCCCGCTTGCACTTGTGGCTCATAGAATCCCCAACGGTGGCGGTAGCCTAGGAAACTGCCCCAGTTCCAGCAATGGTCGGTGTTAATCCAGGTGAGGGTGTTCATCTGTGGGTCGTCGGCGTTCGGCTCGATGATGCTGGTGATGTAATTCTTCACGTAGGTGTAACTAGCTTGTAGGAAGAGGTCGCCGTAGCTAGCCTGGTATTGCAGCTCGTGGCGCTTGGAAGGCTCCAGCTCGTTGTTGCCCACTTGGCGCAAGTAGCGATTTGCATACACTGTACCTGTGTTCAGCTCCTCGAAAGAAGGGCGAGTCTCGGAAGAGCGATAGCTCAGTGATTGGGAAAATCTGCCTACTTGATGGCTCAAGGATAAGGAAGGGTAGAGGTTGTCGTACGTGCGACGAATCGGCTCACCAGCTGTTGTTGGCAGGTAATCGAGACGGCTATCTACGTGCTCGTATCTCAGTCCTACTCTCAGAGAGAAAGGCTTGAAGTCGAGGGAATATTCAGCGAAAGCGGCCACATGGTCTTCCTTGGTTATGCTGTGCAGGGCAACACCTTTGTCGGAAGGGGTATAGGAGGTGTGCGATTCGCTCTTCACATGATTATATTCGCCTCCAAACATCAGGTTCTGCTTGTCGCTGATTTCATAGTTGGTACGGACTTTTGCTCCCCATACGGTTCCATCGCTCTGAGGCAGAAGATAGAAATTGTTGCTTTCTGCTTGTTCCGATTTCTCATCCACACTCTGTCCTTTCTCCGTGTGCAGTTTTACGAAGTCGCCAAAGAAATTCAGTTTCCATTTCTCCCCGAACTTTCCTTGGTAGAAGGCGTTCACGTGGTGCTGCCAGTCGTAATGGAAGAACTTGTTGTTGCCCGTCACGTGGTCATCCACATGGTCGTCGGTCATCGAATAACTTGTCATCGTAAAAGGCATCGGCTGCTTGATGTTGTAGCCGTCGTACTTTACGCCTATGGTCTGGCTAGGCGATAAGGCAAGGTCGGCACCTGCGCTCCAATAGAAATGGTCGTTGTAATTGTGCTTGCAGTCGAGGGTGGAGGATGCGAGATAGGTGCTGGCTCCGTTTGTCAGGGTATTCGAAGAGCCATTGCTACTGAAAGAGCCATTGCTACCATTTATATAATGGGTAGTAACGTCCTCCTCCGTCCATTTGCCCTGCCAGTTGGCGTAACCCAACTTGCCGTAGTACGTCATCTTTCCGTGGGTATAAGTCAGGTCGAGGTCGTGGTTGTTGCTCACGAAGGAATCAAAGATAGCGCCCGAATTTTCCACGATGGCGAGTCCTTCGAGGTTTCTCTTGGTGGTGATGAGGAGCACGCAGCCCACGTTGTTGCCGTATTCCGCCCCAGGATGATGAATCACCTTCACCTCCTTGATTTGTGTTACGGGCAGGTTCTCCACGGTGCTGTAGTCTTGCACCTTGCGGTCGTTGATGTAGATTTCGGGAGCTCCACCCACGAAAGCCACAGGCTTTCCATCCTTGTCCTTTATCATTCCCGGCAGTTTGCAGAGCACATCGGTGGTTGTGGGTTCTTTCTCCAGGGAAGTTCCAGAGATACGAGCCACGATGCCGCCGTTCTTCTGTCGAAACTGCGAGCGAGTGCCCTTGATGGTGACGGAGGCGAGTTGCTTCTCCCAAAGAATGCTGTCTTCTTGGGAGGCAGTTTTCTCTGACGAGTTAGTTTGTGCACTGGTTGGCGAGGCCATCGCCAGCAAAAGTGTTGAGGCTAGCATCATCTTGTAGCCTCCTCTCAAGGTATGATGAGTCTGAGTTGTTCTATTATGCTTCATAAAAAATTAAAATCTATTTTGTCCATTATTCAGTTCTTATCAGATTGCAAAGTTACTGAATAGCGACAAAATAGATTTTAATATAACGGAATAATTGTCTTACCACTCTCGTCTGCCATTGCCGAAGCTTGGACGGTCGTGCTTGCCAGGTTTCCCTTTCTTGAAATCTGGCTTTCCTTTCTTGAAGTCCGGTCCTGGCTTGCCCTTGAAATCAGGACGAGGACCATGACCTGGTCGAGGGTCGCACGCAGGGCGAGGTCCATCCTTTCGCCAGTTCTTCTGCTTCGGATACTTAGCGTAGATGTTGTGAACATAAGCATTGCTGCGCCAGCTGATAGGGCGATAGAAGTAGTAAGCTTCCTTGTATCTCTTCCACTGCTGGGCGGTGAGCATTCGCTTGAGCTGCTTGTTGCGGTACTTCCAACCATTGGCGTCGATGTCACGATAGCTGCGGATGCCATCGAGGTAAGTGAGGTTGATGTTCAGAATGTTGTTGCGCTGAACGTTGCTCAATCCCAGTTCCACTACCATCTTGTCAGTGATGAAGCGAGCCTCAGCCTGTATGTCGGTCAATCTCTGTGCGTTTGCTGATGTAAACATCATCAGGGTTGCTACGATAGCTAATAATGTACGTTTCATAATCTTCTCTTTTTAAAGGGTTATTACTATTTTTGATGGTGCAAAGAATGTGCAAACGAGAGCAGAGCCAAGCTTGCTTGGACTTTGCCGAGTGCAGCCTTTCTTCTTACACAGTGCAAAGATAGGAAGTTTTGCTGATTGGGACAAGGGGAAAACCATAAACCGCCGTATGATTTTCCCTAAAGGTGTCGGGGATTTCCACTTGTACTATTGCCAAAGAGGGCTATTCCAACTATATAGTTTTTTGCAATTTCCGAGATTTATTTCATAAAAACGAGTGTCTAACTAGCCTTTTGCCTTCCTTATTGTTGAATTATCGCAAAAAGCCAATTTATTTTTCTAACTAGGAAAATATTTTTTCCCAACTGGAAAAATGAAATTTGCTAGTTGAAACTCCATTTGAGTGATGTTTCGGCCCGATTTTCGCAGGTTGCTCGGTTGCGAAAGGGGCAAAAAATGCCAACCTTCTGTCACAGAAGATTTGGACTCGAAAGAGCCAACCGCTTGAAAATAAGCCTTTTAGAGAAAGTTGACATGTTCGCTTGTGTTCCAGTTCCAGTTGTTCCAATTATTTTTCGAGGTACATTTTGTTCCATCTCTCTATATATTATATATATAACTAATTAATATATAGATAGTTATATATAATATAAAAAGAGAAAAGCCAAAATCAGAAGTTCGAAAAATTAATTGGAACAACTGGAACTGGAACGCTTTCGGATTCCCCTTTCCTAGCAAATCCCCTTTTCTCTACAAAGCCCCCTGCGTCAGTGTCGAGTCTCGCATCCGATGGAATGATGGAGTAGGTGTTTATATATAAATAGTTAAATTTCAGCGCTCTTTGATATTTTGGGGAAGAAAAATTTGCATGCTATTATTATTTTTCGTATTTTTGCCGAATTAAAGAACAATAAGCGTCAATTCGCAAGATTAAAGAACAACAATTCGCAAGATTATGAAAGAAAATAGATACAAATTGCCAGAAAATGGCTTGATGGAGAATGATGGGATGGTTTGTGAGCCGTCTCCAGCTTACGCTACTGCTGTAGCACCCCCTTATAGGCATTTATCTACAGAAATGGACGAAGACGGTATGGAATCTTATCCTTACGGTCGCTCCTTGGAGCAAGTTCGGGAACATTGTGCTCAATTTGAAGAACTCCGTAAGGATTCATCTAGATGGTCTACTTGGGAAGAAGTCAATGCACGTTTACATCAGAAGCATCCATGGTTAAGATAATTGTAGAAAAACTGTTCGAGGAAGAACTCGATAATTGTTTGGGTTTTGCTTACAATGAATTTGGACAGAAGACGGCAGTCCATTGGCAGGAAAGTTATGAGAAAATAATCAATGGTTTGATGAAATACCCAGAGTCTTATCCTCCTGTAAGAGAACTTCGTGGAGTTGGTGTCCTTTTTAGAGGAGCAAAGTTAATGAAAAACTTCAAAATCATATACCATTATGATGAGGCAGAAAATACAGTGTATCTTCATGATTTGTGGAATATGAGAAGAAGTTCTATAAATCTGAAAGGAAGATTCTATGAGTTTGAGAATGTTTAAATAGCCATAATATGAAGAAGAAAGACTATCCGAAAGGTCGCTCCTTGGAGCAAGTTATGGAACATTGCGCCGAAGTCGAAAAGCATTGGAATGATCCAAACTACTGGCATCCCATAGAAGAACTGGAGGCAAGGTTAGAAAAAAAACTAGCAGAATGGGATGGTGATTAAGTGTTTCCTTCCCCAAAATACCAAAGCAGCGCCATAAAAACATAAACGATTATGACGCAGACTTTATTTCCCGAAAAATCGGAATCGCAACCTAAAATCTATGCTTATCAGGAATTGTACAATCCCCACTTGAAAGGATTGCTCAAGGTGGGCTACACTGGCACAAGTCCAAATTTCCGTAATTTGGGTAATAGTTTTTTCAGATTTTATTTGTAATTTTGCATCCGAAACGTGAAATATAGAATAAAAATAGAAATGAAGATGAAGAAACTATTGGTTATTGCTGTGGCTTTGATGAGCACGATGATGCTCCATGCCCAGTCGAAGGTCTATATGACCAAGGATATAAGCCCGGAGGCTCTGGTTCGTATCTACAAGGCGTTGGGAGTGCCAGCCCACGGACGTGTAGCCATCAAGATTAGCTCGGGCGAGATGGGAGGCAACAACTATCTGAAGCCTACCTTGATTCGTAACCTTGTGGATGAGGTGGATGGAACGCTCGTGGAGTGCTGCACCGCATACGGTGGCAGCCGACAGGACAAGGGCAAGCACTGGGAAACCATCCATGCCCATGGATTCGACTCCATCGCCGCCGTCGATTTGATGGACGAGTTCGGACAGATGCGCATCCCTGTGAAGGACAAGAAGCACATCAAGTACGACATCGTGGGCGACCACCTCGCCAACTACGACTTCATGATCAACCTCGCCCACTTCAAGGGCCATGCGATGGGTGGATTCGGAGGCGTGCTGAAGAACCAGAGCATCGGCGTGGCCTCTACGGCGGGCAAGGCTTATATCCATTCTGCTGGTTTCACGGATGTACCCGCTGTAGCTTGGCAAAATCTTCCTCAGCAGGATGATTTCTTGGAGAGCATGGCGGCGGCTGCGCAAGGCGTTCACGAATACTTCAACCATGGCAAGAACATCATCTATATTAATGTGATGAATAATATGAGCGTGGATTGCGACTGCGACAGCCATCCTGCCGACCCGAAACTCAAGGACATGGGCATCCTTGCCAGCACCGACCCTGTGGCACTCGACCAAGCTTGCCTCGACCTCGTATTTACCCACGTGGCTCAACCTGGCGATGACGAGAAACCGCTCATCGAGCGCATCAACCGCCAGCACGGCACTTACATCACGGTTTATGCCGAGAAGATTGGATTGGGAAGCAGAAAGTACAAATTGGTTAAAATCAAGTAAAGATTTCGACCTGTACGGTTGGAATGTCCTATACGCCCTGAAAGGGCAGAAGCACCTAGCCCAGGGTAACACCCTGGGGGTAAAACGGTGTTAGAATGTCGCCCTGTAAGGGCAAAAGCATCCAACATTAGGGAATCTTTTTATGCTTTTGCCCTTACAGGGCGTATCAATTCCGCCATATCTACCCAGGGTGTTACCCTGGGCTAGGTGCTTTTGGGCTTNNAGCCCGTTTCAACCGTACAGGTCGAAATATTTCAATCCCACAGGTCGTACCCAAGATCTGTGGGATTATTGTGTTTATAATACTGTAATGTCAATAAGAGATTTCAGTTTCTGTAATATTGATAAGAGATTCAGTAATCTATCTATTGGGATATTAGCTGAAAGTTTGTACTTTTGCACCCGAAATCGAAACTGAGTTATAACAAACGAATATAAAAAAATAAGAAAGATGAACAATAAAAGAATGATGACTTTCGGAATGGGAATGCTTTTCTCCTCGGCTTTGATGGCGGCATCGAGCGAGGGGAATGCAACAAAAACATCCCTTTCCGACACGACCCAAGTACACGGACTTGGTGATGTGGTGGTAACGGGCAGCAACCAAGCCACTTCTCGCAATCTCCTTCCTTACACCGTGTCTATCGTCAACAATCAGCAGTTGGAGGCCACCGGCAAGACACAACTCCTAGCGGCTCTTTCGGGCGAAGTGCCAAGCCTCTTCGTCTCTCAGCGCAACATCTTCGGATTTGGCGTGAGCAATGGCGGCAGCGGAGCCATCAAGATTCGTGGCGTGGGAGGTTCGCCTACCAATTCCATCTTGATGATGGTGGATGGACAGCCTCAATTCGCAGGCTTGTATTCTCATCCCGTAGCCGATTTCTATGAGACGGAA
The DNA here is from genome assembly GCA_002440225.1 of Candidatus Segatella violae. GTDB lineage: Bacteria > Bacteroidota > Bacteroidia > Bacteroidales > Bacteroidaceae > Prevotella > Prevotella violae. The sequence goes on along the minus strand of DJSH01000089.1, from coordinate 8,871 downwards.
TATGTAGATCATGTGGAGGTGCTCCGTGGTCCTGGCTCTGTGCTCTACGGCTCGAATGCGATGGGCGGAGTTATCAATGTTATTACCAAGCATGCGCAGCAGGATGGGGTGAAGACGGTGCTCACATCGCAGTATGGCAGCTACAACACTTGGCAAAGTTCGCTCACCAACATGGTGCGCAAGGGCAAGTTCTCGTCGATGGTTTCGCTCGGTTACGACCGCACGGATGGATTGCAGGACCATTTCGACTTCAAGCAGTCGAGCGTCTATGCGAAGGTGGGCTATGATTTTACCCGCAACTGGAATCTCTCAGCCGATTACTCGCTCATGAATTTCATCGGCAACGACCCTATCTATGCGAAGGTAAAGGCAAACAATCCAGATGCCACGGACATCTACCACCAGAACATCACTCGTGGCGAGGCTTCCCTCACGCTGAGCAACCATTATGGCGATGCAGCGGCTTATTCTGCCTCAGGCATTGGTTCAACATCGAATACGAATGGAGCCGTGCGCATTTATTATAGCTACGGCAATCACTACATCGACGACCCGAACCACTTCCATAGCCTTGACGACCGCTTCGGCATCTTGGCTTACCAGAACTTCAACCCTTGGAAGATGGCGACGGCTACCGTGGGCTTTGACTTTAATACCTACACAGGCAAGATTCCGTTCTCGGGCGGTCATGCTTACGGCGATGGCAGTATGCCTGCCAAGATGCAGACCATCTCTCGCAAGAGCATTACGGAATATTCGCCTTACATCACCTTACAACAGGTGCTCCTCGATGGCGTGCTGACGCTGAACGGCGGATTGAGAATGGCCAACAGCGATAAGTTTGGTACCCATTGGTTGCCACAGGTGGGCTTTGCCGTTCGTCCAGGCGATGACTGGAGCCTTAAGGCTTCCCTCGCCAAGGGCTATCGCAACCCATCGTTCCGAGAGATGTATCTCTATGCGGTGGCAAATCCCGACCTCGCCCCAGAGAGCATGATGAACTATGAGGTGACGATAGGCAAGCGATTCTCTCGTTATTTCGCCTTCGATGTGACGGGCTACTTCTCCGAGGGCAGCAATATGATTCAGGCGACAAGTGTCCCTACGGGAAATGCAGGAACAGGTGGAGGAGGACAGGGTAATGGTGGAGGCTCTACGCAGCGCAACATGAATACAGGCTCCTTTATCAATAAAGGTATAGAGGTCTCTGCTCAGAGCCATCCGCTCGATGTGCTCTCCCTGAGGGCTAGCTACAGCTTCATGCACACCTCGCTCGATAATCTCACCGCCGCCCCAAAAAACCAATATTTCTTGGGCATCGGCTGGCAAGCCTTGAAGCAGCTTACTGTGGATGCGGAACTGAAGGGCATTGGCGGCTTGTACGTAGCCGATGATGTGGAGCACCAGAACTATGCCTTGCTCGGGCTTCGCCTAACCTATAAGCCTGTGAAGTATCTCGACATCTTCGCCCACTTCGATAATCTCACCGATGCGAAATATCAAATTAATAAGGGCTATGAAATGCCAGGTATCACGGCGATGGGAGGCGTGAAAATCAGGTTCTGATGGAAGGAATGAAAGTTAGGTTCCGATGGAAGGAATGAAAGATTTTGCTCTAAAAAAGTAGGGCGATTTTTGCGATTTCCTTCTGTTTTTTTGTAAAAATGAGACGGAAGTTGGCTTTTCAGCTTCCGTCTTATCGAATTGTCGAAAAATACCGAATTATTATTCTAACTAGGAAAATATATTTCTCCAACTGGGAAAATGAAATTTGCCAATTAGAACCTCGTTTGGATAGCGTTTTTGCTCGTTTTTCGCACTCTGCTGCGGAGAATGGAGCAAAAAAACGGCTCTTAGTTGTCAATGGAAGATTTCGCTCAAAATTGTCAACTTATTGAAAATGATCTTTTTAGAGAAATGGGCTTGGCGAATCTTCCAATATTCCAATTCTTCCAATTAATTTTTTGAAGGCTATTTTTTTTCTTTTCTATATATAATATATATATAACTAATTAATATATATATAGTTATAGAGTCTCTAAAAAGAGGAATGAAAAAATCGCCCCCTTTGAAATATTGGAAGAACTGGAATATTGGAAGATTTGCCAAAGCACCACTTTCTCTACAAAGCCCCCCACGGCAGTGGGGGTAGCAGACTGTTTAGCTTCTGTATGGCTCCTGCTAGCAACACTATTTCTCGGATTACAAGACCCCTGTTGCCGCCTATCGTGAGGGTGTGTCATAAGTCCTATTGATAGCAGACAAAGACGGGCTGAAGGCCCCAAAGCCCCTAGCCCAGGGCAACGCCCTGGGCTAGGGGCAGATTGCCCTTTCAGGGCGCATAGGACATGACTTATGACACACCCTCAGATAGAGAAACCTGGCACGACCCCGTTCCCTCGCCTCGGGCGACTTCATCGAGGATGAAATCTACAACTGGACTTATCCTTTCACTTCCTTCCAGTCGATGAGTCCTTTGCCCAAGTCGTCTAGCTCTACGGCTAGGGCGATGACTTTTCTTCCGTCGGCTTGGAAAGGTTGGGTGTAGTCGCGGTCGTTTATCTGATTCTCTGCCGCATCCATTCCACCGTTGTTGGACAATTTAAGCTCCAACACGTAGATGATGCGGCAAGTATAGATAATCATGTCTATTCTGCCTGTGGAAATCATTCGCTCTACTTCTACCTTGAATCCTATGGCATTGAATATGGTGCTGATGATGAGACGATAACGCTCCTCCATGTCCATGCTCGCCAACTTTTTGTTGCTGTATGGCACGTCTGCTATCAGAGACTTCAGTGCTTTCTTAGCTTCTTCGAGGTCGCCTCGCTGGGCTGCAAGCATCAATCGACTTTGGGCAGTGATGGCTTGGGCATTCGTCTTCATCGTCAAGGCTGGCACCACAACTTTATAGAGTGCTTGTCTTACTTCGTGGTTAGGAATGCCAAGGAGATACACTCCGTCCTCATAGCCCTTGATGGTGAGGTAGCCCGACTGGTAAAGAAACAGTTCCGAACCTCCGCCAGTGACATCGGAGGTTTCGATGGTAACCCTGTCGAGACAACAATTCTCAAAGTCAGGGAGATGAATCTCCATGTCATTCACAAACTTTGGTAGCATGGACGTTGCACCCGAAGCAGCCCAATAGCTTTGGAGGTCTTTGTCCGCCAAGGCATTGAGAAGACTGAACGGATTGAAAATATCGACCATGTTCCTGCGGCTGAAATGATAGCCGTCGTAGTAGGCTTTAAGTTGTTGGATGGTTTCCTCAGGAGTCCAACCATTCATTTCGCCCATCGCTTCAATCTCTGGTTTGAAATTGTTTACTACCTCATCTTTGGTAATGCCGCAGATGGCGGCGAACTGAGGGTCGAAACTGACGTTGCTCAGATTGTTGAGAACAGAGAACAGGGAAATCTGAGTAAACTTGGTGATACCTGTGATGAAGACGAACTTCTCGTATTCATCGTCAGCCTTCAATATGGCAAATACAGCTTTGTAGATTTCTGTACATGCGTCATGCTCAGGAGTTTTCCAAGAATGTTGCAGTGGAGAATCGTATTCGTCAATGAGAATGGCAACTTGCTGGTCTGTTTGTTGGCAAGCCGTTTTGATGATGCCGTCGAAACGGTCTGCCAATGAGGCATCAGCTTCGGCAACAATTCCATATTGTTTTTCGTATTGGCCGAATGTGATGCTGAGATAGGAAGAGAGCGATGCTGCGTTGGCACCACCTCGGCTCATGTCGAGGCGGATGACAGGTCTTTGAATCCATTCTTTCTCCAGTTGCATCATCTTCAATCCCTCGAAAAGCTCTTTCTTGCCTTCGAAATATGCCTGGAAAGTATCCACCAACAATGACTTGCCGAAGCGGCGAGGGCGGCTTAGGTAATTATATTTCTTACCCCGGTTGGCAACATGCCAAACGAGGTCCGTCTTGTCAATATATAAGAGTCCTTCTTTCCTAATTTCTTTGAAAGACTGGATGCCTAATGGCAATATTCTTGCAGTATTCTCTGTCATAATTTTACTCATTAATGGATTCTAAGTGCAAACTTACGCAAAAATCTTCAAATCGCCAAAGATCTTGATGAAAAAGAGTCTTTCTTTAGTGATAATACACGCTATTATATACTCTCTTCTTGCGCCAAGCCTCCAGTTCCTCTGTCTTCAGTTCCGCAGGCAGAGGGAAAGGACCATCCTCCTTGCTGAGAATCTCCACCATCTTGTCGGCATGCTCTTGGCGAATCCATCCTTTTTCCGACCAAACGAAATGACCGTCAAGACCTACGCCGATGTACATGTCGTCAACAGCCACATAACTCGTAATCTCTGGGTGGCGGTCGAGATACTCTCTGATTTCAGCTGTTCGGTAATTAACGTATCTATCCCAATGGCAAACTTCCTGAGGAGGATAAATCTTATCGAGACCTTTTTCTAGGTCGCTGGTAATCTTGCGAAACTCGCTGTCCTGCGCCCACATATCCTCATCGGAAAAGAGCTTGCCGTCGGTAGAGGAATAACATTTGGCAGGGAAATAGGTGGCACCATAGAGATACTTGCCGAATCCCTTGATGTCGATGAGTCCACGCATTTCTTCCAAGCCACGACCACGCCAGTCGGTAGAGAGCACAATCTTGGCGCCCGTCTTGTCGATAACTTCGTGCAGCAACTTCACTGCCTCAGGATGCCAGTCCCAATAGACGGCGCCGATGTCGTACTTGTTTACTTGTTGCCTGTTGTCGTATTCCTTGTCTCCTCCCACCAGTTTGTAGTAGTCGAAGCCATTGTTGAGTTTCTTGTTGAGTTCCTTGGCGAGGTCGGAAACTTCGCCAATATGCTCGAACCTGTCTTGGTAACTGCCAGGTTGCAGCACGCCATCAATATCTAGAAATATTACCTTCATATCGCTTATACTTTTAAAGAGTGAAACATTCTAAGCTGCATAGATTCTTCTCTATGTCTTTCTTATGCAAAGAAAGTGC
>DJSH01000089.1:0-3817 GCA_002440225.1 Candidatus Segatella violae | reverse complement strand
AGTGCAGCCTTTCTTATGCAAATATACGGAAAATAATTGATACTGCTATCTTTTTTAGCAAGTTTTAGCCGATTTCTGCTTTTTTCTAATGCAAATACCACTTTGTTTTCTGTTTCGTTGAAAGAAACGGGGCGTTCGTTGAATAAAGTTGTGAGTGTCGAAGAATTGTAATACCTTTGCAATCGAAATTAAAAAGCAATGAACTTAAAAGGAACAAGCTTAAAAAGTAATGAATACTTGGAAGCAATTAAAAAGTAGAAAGGAACAGCTTATGAAACGACTGATTGGATTTTCACGATTGGCGATGCTGATGTTCGCCATGACGTTGGTAGTGGGATGTTCATCCGACACCGACCTTTGGGAAGACGACAACAATGGTACGGAGAACGGTGGAGGTTCTGGTGGTGACAATTCGGGCGGAAGTAGTACGACCTACGATAGCTCGCTGAGCGACCTCACGAGTTTCGATATTTCCATCGACAAGACCTCACTCGATGAATCGGAGACGATTCCCAGTGACGGCGATGAGGCGGAAGATTACATCGAAAACAACACCTTTAAGAATGAAATTAATATTGCCTTCGAGGGTACTTCGGCTACCACTTCGGGAAGTGTGGATGGCGTGACGGTGTCTGTTAGTGGAGCCGACGTCATCGTCAAGTCGTCTGCCAAGAAGGTTTGCTACAACGTGAGCGGAACCACCAGTGATGGTTTCCTCAAAATCTATAGCGACAATAAGTTTGAGTTGAACTTGAACGGCGTGAACATCACCAATCCGGATGGCGCTCCTATCAATATCCAGAGCAAGAAGCGTGGCTACATTGTGCTTGCCGACGGAACTACCAATACCATCACCGATGGCACCAAGTATAGCGACGCTACCGACGACGAGGATATGAAGGCAGCGTTCTTCAGCGAGGGAAAGATGCTCTTTTCTGGTACAGGAACGCTTAACGTCTATGCCAACTGTAAGGCGGGCATCAGAAGCGACGACTATGTGATGTTCCGTCCAGGCAACAACATCTATGTGAAGGCGACTGCCGGAAATGCCATCAAGGGCAATGACGCCGTCTATGTAAAAGGTGGAGTCATCAATGTAGAAACCTCTGCCGCTGCTAGCAAGGGCTTGAGTAGCGATGGGTTGATACAGATAGATGGCGGAAGAACCACAGCCATCACCACGGGTACTGGCGAATATGATTCCGACGAACAGGACGTGAGTGGATGTGCTGGTGTGAAGGCCGACAGCATCTTCGTGATGAACGGCGGTGAATTGCTCTGCAAGAGTACAGGAGCTGGGGGCAAGGGCATCAGCACCGACCAGACGCTGACCGTGAATGCAGGTACCATCAAGGTAATTACAACCGGCAAGCAATATACATACGGCAAACTCGACACGTCGCCTAAGGGCATCAAGAGCGATGCGGCGATGTACTTGAAGGGTGGCAACATCATGGTGCGTTGCACAGGTGGCGAAGGTTCGGAAGGCATCGAGAGCAAAACGACCTTGGATATTTCGGGTGGAACCATCATGGCTTATTGCTACGATGACGCCATCAACTCTTCGAAGGCGATGACCATCAGTGGCGGTAACATCTTTGCCATGGGAACCAACAACGACGGCATCGACTCCAACTCTACCCTTACCGTGAGCGGTGGCGTGGTGATTGCCTGTGGCACGACCCAGCCTGAGGAGGGCTTCGATTGCGACCAGAATACGTTTACCGTTACAGGTGGTACGATGATAGGCATCGGTGGAACGACATCCACCCCTACGGCTAGTGTAACCACCCAGCCTGTGGCTATCCTCGGAGGCAGCAGCATCTCCAATGGACAGTACATTACCGTGGCAGACAACAGTGGAAATAATATCCTTGCCTTCAAGGTGCCACGCGACTACAGTCAGCAGGGCTACACCTTGTTGGTTAGCTCGCCAAAGATGACCAAAGGAAACTCTTATATCTTCTCTTCGGGAGCCACTGTGAGCGGTGGCAGCGATTTCTGTGGCTATGTTACAGATGCCACGGTGAGCGGTGGCTCCTCTTTAGCTACGCTGACGCTCTCGTCGATGATTACCACTAGCAACTTCAGTGGTGGTATGAATGGCGGTGGCGGACAGCCAGGAGGAGGCGGACAGCCTGGAGGCAATGGAGGTCCTGGAGGTGGCGGACAACCTGGTGGTCGTCCATAAATCCTTTTGGTGGAATAATTTGCAACGAATAATTGCAGATTAATCGTTTGGATGATTCATAGAGACTTTATAGAATTACGTTTCATATTTGTAGATAAGTTTATTAGTATTTTAGTATTTGTAAGTTTTTTGTAAGAGTATGACGACAATGAATGCGTTAATTTCAAAGTTCCAGCCCATCTCGCTCGACGAGATGGGCGGAATTAGACTGATGAACAGGACCGACACCAAGTTTGTTGCCTCCATCGACAAGTTGCAGCAACTCTTGCAGATGGCAAGCGATGAGTATCGGGTGCAGGAGATAGACGGCAAGCGCAACATGAATTATGCCACCGTCTATTACGACTCCAAGGACTATGCTTTCTATAATGCCCATCACGATGGACATGCGGGAAGACAGAAGGTGAGAGTGCGCTCCTATGTGGACAGTCACCTCAGTTTTCTGGAAATGAAGACCAAGGACAATCATGGTAAGACTCATAAAAGTCGTATTGCGGCGATGAACTTGCCAATGTATTTGGAGGCTGCTCGCTTGATGGGGACAATGCCTGCCTTCAGCTTGCAAAACGATCGGAAGGCAATGGACTTTCTGAGAGAAAACTTACAAATCGATCCTCAACTCTTGGAACAGAAGATAGAGAATAAGTTCCAGCGCGTCACATTGGTCAATAAGGCGAAGACCGAACGACTCACCATAGATACCAACTTGGAATTTCGCAACTTGACGACAGGTATGGAATGCTCTCTCCCTCAGTTCGCCATCATCGAACTGAAGCGGGATGGCTTGAAACCTTCGCCCATTCTCTCGATGCTCAGGGAACTGAGGATTCATCCGAGTGGCTTCAGCAAGTATTGCATAGGAGAAGCTTTGACCAATCCTTCGCTCCGCATCAACAGGATGAAACCGAGATTGATGAAACTCGCCAAGATTTCGTGATTTATTTGATAATTCGTGATTAATTTAATATAAAGGTACGTTTAAGGAAGAAATACATACGTCTTAACTCCTTTAACTCCATAACTCCTTTAACTCCATAAGACAATGTTCAATCCACAAGATATGGCAGATTTCCTGCCGATGATATTAAGATTCGTATTTAACACCGCAGCCGTTTGGGTCCTTACCCATTGGCTGTATTTCCCGAAGAGCCGTAGGCGTGACTACTATTTTACTTTTATGCTCATGTCCATCAGTGTCTTCTTCCTCATCAACTTGATGGGCGGTAGCAAAATCAAGATAGAGTTTGCCTTGGGACTTTTCGCCATCTTCGGCATCATGCGCTATCGAACGGAGTCGATGCCAGTCAGGGAGATGACCTATCTCTTCATGATTATCGCCCTGAGCGTCATCAATGGTTTGGCGGCAAACCTGAACTGGATGCAGCTCTTGGGAGTCAATCTGCTCTTCATTCTCATGACCTTCCTCTTCGAGAACGTCAAGGTAAAGGGAAGCTTGGCCGTGAAGATGGTGCAGTACGACCGCATCGAACTCATCAAGCCTGAACGGCACGATGAACTTCTTGCCGACTTGAGGGAACGAACGGGGCTAGATATCGTGAAGCTGGAAATCGGAGGTATCGACTTTCTCAGAGACATGAGTGTCATCAAGATTTATTATCATTCTGA
>DJSH01000015.1 GCA_002440225.1 Candidatus Segatella violae | reverse complement strand
AGAAGCCTCAGATTTCGAAAGATTTCTGAGGCTTTTTTGTGTTTGTCCCGCAGATTTGATATTTTTTAGTCCCACAGATTTCACAGATGACACAGATTTATTTCAGTAATTGATAAATATCTGTGAAATCTGTGAAATCTGTGGGAGATTTTTTGTACCTTTGCATCCCGAAAATAGAAATATCATTTATTGGAAATATAAAACTAGAAAACAATGGAATATATGTCTCAAGAAGGCTACGATGAGCTCGTAGCCGAACTAGAACACATGGTGAAGGTGGAATTGCCTGCCGTGCGTGACGCTATTGCAGAGGCTCGTGACAAGGGAGACCTTAGCGAGAACTTCGAGTATCATGCTGCCAAGCGTGAACAGGGTAAGTTGTTGAGTAGAATCAGCTTCAAGCAGAAAATCTTGGAGAATGCTCGCATCATCGACAAGTCTAAGTTGAAAAGCGATACCGTTGGCTTGCTCAGCAAGGTGAAGATTACCAATTTGGCTAACAAGGCTAGTATGACTTATACCATCGTGAATCCTCACGAGGCAGACCTTCATAGCGGAAAGATTTCCATCAAGTCACCTATCGCAAAAGCTCTCTTGGGTAAGAAAGCAGGAGAAGAGGTCATGGTGAAAGTGCCTGCTGGCTTGCTGAAGTTCAGCATCGACAGTGTAGAGTTATAATCTTTAGTGATTAAAAAGTCTCCCATCAATTCTGATGATAATCGAATTGATGGGAGACTTTTTATTTAGTATTTTTCCAAAATCTTATTCAATAAGAAGGTGGCGTTCTGGTTGCGAGCCACACCTTTTTGTATTTTATAGGTATAGGTGACGTCGGTACCTAAATCTATTTCGAAGCAATAGTTGTGGAACTTGCCCGATGGTTCTGCTTCCATCTTGGAAAGTTCCAAGTCGTGTGTGGCAATAATGCCGCTCACGGGTTGCTTGGCGATGGCTTCGAGGAATCTTCTGGATCCATTTAGCTTATCTAAGGAATTGGTTCCCTTCAGAATCTCGTCGAGGATAATGAGAGTTCTAAGACTTTCGGACTTATGAAATGAATATTCAGCTGTTTTTTCATTTCTGCTCGTTATGTGCTTATTGTCTTCTGCGCTCTCCTTGCAGAACTTCAGTAATTCCTCTAGTCTTATCAGTTCGGCATTGAAGTAAGAAATGCCGTGCGTCAAGTCATCGGTGGTTCTCATGCTGGAGAATAGGCGGAAGCGGGAAATTTTCAAGCTATCGGCAAAGACTGGCATTCCTGCCATTGTCAGGATATAGTTTACGCCGAGCGAACGGAGGAAGGTACTCTTGCCCGCCATGTTGGCTCCCGTGATGATATAATAGTTGTCGTCTTGGATGGTGAAATCATTCTTTACTGCCTTTTCGCCAAGGAAAGGATGATAGAGGTTCTTTGCCTCGAATACGATTTTTGGGCTTTCCACAAACGTTGGGTCATTGGCCTCTGGATGATTGTATCTATAATCCGCCATGGATACCATCGCATCCATCTCGCTGATGATGTGCATCCATTCTTCCATCTTCACCATATAGGTGTTCTTCCATTTCAAGAAACTGCGAACGAGGAAGAAATCGCTGAGCATGAAGGCATCGGTGAAGAACAAACCGAGGAAGTTGCCACGACGATCATATCCTTTTAGAATCTTTTCCAGTTGGGTGAAAGATGGAAGGGCATCGGCAAGGCTTGCTTGCATCTCCTTGCCCAGTTCACTATGGAAATTGCGCTTGGCAATGAGTTGGAGAATCTGCGAGTAAGCGATGAGTTGGTGGCGAAGTTTACCTCCATTACTATCAATCTTGTCGAGCGTTTGCTTGCAGACGAAAAATACCACCATGTATTGTATCATCACCCACCACAACGGGATGTTGGTTGAGATGATATTGAATATTGATAGAATCACGGATCCGATGACTCCGATGATAGCCAACCATCCGATGGCTAACGATATTGAAGAACCGAACCAGGCGGGAACTTCCATCTTTGAAACCTTTTCTATCGCATCAACTACAGCATTGGAATCAATCTTTTTGTTTTTTTCTCCCAAAGCAAGAAACTCGATTCGCCAATTTTCAGCTTGTCCTGCCAGCTCCTTTTGCAAAGCCGTTCTTCTTTCAATTTCCTCTATGCTAAGCGGTGTTTTACGAGTAAGGTTCTTGGCAAGAGTTTCCGAACCACCTGATGTGATGGTGCGGCAGATGCGATTGAAAAGCGAACTCTTGCCGAAGACATCGAGGTCGAAAGAGTAAGGGTGTTGTGGGTTCTCGTATTGCTCACCTGTCTCGAAAGGTGAGAAGTCACCATCTATAGCCTTGATTTCATTCTGATAAACTTTGAGTAGGGCAGAGAGATGCTCTACCTTCTCTTTGTTCTTATCGTCGAGGCGACGGATGCCGAAGTAAGCGATAAGGCACAATACCGCCCCTAATAGATAGTGCTTCGTGTCGCCATTCAACGTGAAGTAGCAGACGATGAAGGCGATGATGCCGCCAAACGCCAGCAGCTCACCCGTGATAAACCCTGTGTTCTTACGCTTTAAGGCTGCCACTTCAGAAGCATACTGCGCCACATATTGTTGATAATTCTCCTTGATATTCATAATTGCGATATTATTTATTATCAGTCATATAGGACTTTTAAATTAGTGATATTGGAATTCAGAATTCCTTTTCTTTCGACTACAAAGTTAGAAATAAAAACAAACTTAACCAAATATAATCTCTCTTTTTAAGTCTTTTATACGAACATTTATGGATGGAGCCGGTGTCTTTTCGTACATTTTGCTATAAAGAATCAATTTTCAAGCGAAAAGTTTGGCTTTTTCGTTTATTCCCATTATCTTTGCAAAAGAGTAGAATTCAGATAAATAAAGAGAAATATGGGAACATTCCGTTCGATAGATGAATTGGTGAGAGCCCTCGACAGGGAGAAAGTGCTGCTGAAGGAGATGTTTGCGAAGCGACATTCCCTTCAGTTTCGAT
>DJSH01000081.1:16057-27031 GCA_002440225.1 Candidatus Segatella violae | reverse complement strand
AAGAAGGTGAACTTCCTCGACATCCAGAACGACCAGAACTATTATTTCGCCGCTCCATTGCCAAGCGCAAGATTCGGGGCGTGGATGTAAAATTTTAGAGAATTATGGCTATGCTGCAAGACTCCTCAAACGAGCAGCATAGCCATATTTTGTATGAGGAGTGAAGAATTTACCTATATAATTTGGCAATTTCAAATCTTTTCATTACTTTTGTGGCGTCATTTTATGAATGACTGGCAATTAAATTTGCTTATATGTTGAACATCTAAAGAAAGAGGTTATATGGATAGACGCTATCATCAGTTTGAGGAAAGACAGGCACGTGAAGGGATGGTTGCGGAACCATCTCCTGCTATAGCTTATGCCAAAAGAAAACAACTGCAATCCAAGTCGCTAGATGATGAAGAAATTCTTCAAGGACAAATAAATGGCGTGTTGGAGGCAAATGCCGAATTTGAAAGGACAGGAATAGCTTATCCTTTGGAAGAGGTCATTGCAAGAAGCCACAAGAGACATCCATGGTTGAGATAAGATTGTCGCCAAAGGCAGAAATGAAGTATAATTAAATTTTGGATTATACATTAGAAGATTTTGGAGAGATATTTAATAACAGAATACACTTGTCCCTTCTACTACTGAGTTTTTAAACTTCTGAGGTATTTAGCCTTTCTGCATTTCGCTTGCTGAAAGGCTTTTCTATGCCCTATAGCGAAGAAAGTGCGCCGATAATTTGGCGATTCCAAATCTTTTCATTACTTTTGTACCGTCATTCCATGAATGGCTGGCAAGGAGATGCTGGCGCTAATTCGTGGTTTGGCTATTCTTTTGGAAATGACGTTTGCTAACGTTTGCTTCTGATGCACTGAAACTTAGGAACTTTCAATACACAATCAGAGGGAGATGGAGGTGGACGCCTACAAACGTGTATATATACACGGCACAAGTGCGCCCTTTCGTAAAGGAAGGGTGTGCCTTGTGCTATATACATATATGCTGCGTTGGCGTAGGTGTGTCCTCTTGCTTCTGTCCATGTAGTGTATAGGTTTCCTAAGACCTCAGTGCGCAGGGACATACAAGGAGTAATGACACCCCTGCGCCAATTTCTTTTAGGATAAATCTAATCGTATAATTTACATTTAGCTGCTTGGGGGGTGAGCAGGAAAGAGAACACCTTCCTATTGTGTCCCATGGTTCCGTCCATGTTCCTTTGCGGAGTGGTGTCCTTAATTTCTACCGCTTATGAACAAACAGGAACTAGCTAAGAAGATAAACGAACTCGAAGGTCTTACGAATGAAGAGAAATCGGAGCTGCTGAAGTTGCTTCGTTCGCAGAAGAAGTATGGTCTTGTATGGGAGGATAAGCCAGAGGAAACTGAGCTGAGAATGCGTGATGAGCAACCTGTATTAGAAGAGGTACCAGAGCGTGCCATTATCAGCGATGATCCCGATGCTCCCAACCATATTCTTATTGAAGGTGATAACCTCGAAGCCCTTACCGCCCTTACATACACACATAGTGGGAAGATTGATGTCATTTACATTGATCCTCCGTATAATACTGGTAACAAAGACTTTGTCTACAATGATTCGTTTGTAGATAAAGAGGATGGCTATCGTCATTCCAAATGGCTGTCGTTTATGAATAAGCGATTGCAAATAGCGAAGGACTTGCTTTCAAATAAGGGCGTTATCTTTATTTCGATTGATGATAATGAGCAAGCTCCTTTAAAAATGCTCTGCGATGAGATATTTGGCAAGGATAACTATGTAGGATGTTTGCCAAGAGTCACAAAAAAATCGGGCAAAGCTCATAGTGATGATATAGCTAGAAATCATGATTATGTTTTGATTTTTACTAAATGTACAGGAATAGAATTTAATGGTGTCCCTTCTGATGCAAAAGGTTTCGATAATCAAGACCAATTTGTAGCAACTCGTGGAAAGTATAAGGTGAATCAAACATTAGATTATGATTCTTTATGGTATAATCCTACTATGGATTTTCCTCTTATAGTTGATGGTATTGAATATTACCCAGGTGGTAGTAAGGAAAAACACATAGCAAGGCATAATGGCGAACATACACCAAAAGATTGGGTTTGGAGATGGAGTAAGGCTAAATTTGACTTTGGTTTAGCTAATGGCTTTGTTGTTTTCAAGAAAGGGAGAAATGGAGTTAGAATCTATACAAAAACTTATTTGAATGCTTCCATAGAGAAAAATGAAAACGGTAGTTATTATGTAGAATACAAAGATCGTTCGACCAAAATGAGTTCTTTGACTTTTGTTGAAAATGAATATTCTAATGACAATGCCAAAAAAGAAATGGGACAATGTATTGGTGCTAATGCATTTGATTTTCCTAAGCCAACTTCTTTAATTTCGAAATTATTAGAGTTGCCTATAGTTCAGAATCCTACCATCCTCGATTTCTTCGCAGGCTCCGGCACAACTCTTCATGCTACAATGCAGTTGAACTCTGAGGATGCCGGTCATCGACAATGTATATTGGCTACCAATAACGAGAATGGCATTTGCGAGAATGTAACTTACGAGCGCAACCGTCGAGTTATTCAAGGCTATACTACTCCGAAAGGTGAGGAAGTCCCTGGTTTAACCCACAACAACCTCCGTTATTACAAGACCAAGCTCTTGCCTCGTAAGCAAACAATCAAGAATAAGCGAGCTTTGGTGGAAGCATCAACCGATTTGCTTTGTATCAAGAATGATGTTTATCAGGAGCAAACTCATTTTAGTGGTAGAAAACTGAAGGCATCTTGCGCCCGCTATTTCGATGATGGCAAGACGAAGATGCTGGTCATTTATAATGAACTGACAGTAGATGCCTTTGCAAAAGCTATCTATCAAATGAATGTTGAGGGGAAAATCCTCATTTACGTATTTTCAGCAACTCGTTATGCTTACAATGACAACTTTGAGGATGTACTCGACAAGGTGGAGCTTTGTGCTTTACCAGCTGCCATTTATGATGCCTACAAGTATATTCTTCCAGAGCAGAATCTAGAGTATGAAGAACCTTTGGTTGTTGATGAAGAAAGCGAAAAAGTAGAAAGTATATCGGAAGAAGGAGTAAGTATAGAGAAGGGAAATCAATTATCTTTTAACTTTGATGATGAAGGAGGTGAACAATGATACAAGAAAAGAAATATCAGATAGAAGCAGTTGAAGCTTTGGTCAAGAAAACTATCAACTTGCTTGAAGCACAAGGCGATAGAAAAAAGTTGGTGTTCAAGGCACCAACTGGTTCTGGTAAGACTGTGATGTCGAGCAAGATGCTCGATGACTTGACTTCGCAACTTGCAGAAGATGGCAAGGAGGTGGCTATCATTTGGATTGCGCCAAACAAACTCCATCAGCAAAGTTATATGAGCATGAAGAATTATTTCTCAGAGACACATGTACTTACACCAGTCATGTATGATGAACTTGACCATTCTGTGGATGGTTACATCAAGCCTGGTGAAGTATTCTTTGTCAACTGGGAGAGTATTCGCAGCGACAAGAATGTGTATGTGAGAGATACCGAGAACTCTTCTTCCATCTACGACATCGTGCAACGAACAAAAGATGAGCGTCATTTGCCACTTATCGTTGTGATAGACGAGGAGCATATGTTTGGTAGCAAGAATGCCAAGCAATCAGAAAAAGTCTTGAAGAATCTGAACCCAAAGGTGGAAATACGCATTTCTGCCACACCATTGAAATCATCCTTGGCTTCAGCAAACGACCTGTATGTTGTGCCTCGTGAGGATGTTATCAAGGAAGAGATGATAAAGGATGGAATCACCATCAATGCCGATGTAAAGGAAGACGTGGAGATGGTGGGCGAGAATGCCTATTTGCTCGATTTGGCTATTGCTAAGCGAAAGGAGCTCAAGGAAGCATACGAAAAAGAGGGTGTGAGAATCAACCCTTTGTTGCTCATCCAGTTGCCAAATGATAATTCCGAGACCTTGAATGAAGGCGAGCGTGCTATCGTTGACATGGTAAAGACAAGGCTTGATGCAGAATATGACATCAATGTGGAGAATGGCAAGTTGGCTATATGGCTATCTACGGATAAACAAAATCTTGAGGGTTTGGAGAACAACTACAACTTGACAGAGGCTTTGCTTTTCAAACAAGCTATCGCCTTGGGATGGGATTGTCCTCGTGCTGCCGTACTTTTGATATTCCGTGACATCAAAAGCACGGAGTTTGGTACGCAGACTGTTGGTAGAATCATGCGAATGCCGGAACAGCATTATTATACAGATGGCATCTTGAACCACGGATGGGTTTATACCAACTTGAGCCGTGACCGTATCGAAATCGTTGCGGAAGATATGAGCTACATTACCAAAGCTTTGCTCTCTTATCGCCGTGAGCATCTTAACAATGTGGCTTTGACATCCACGTATAGTCAATATCTCAGTGCCGACAGAAACCGATTGGGACCAGATTTCAATTCTGTATTGATAGAGACTTTCAACAACGCATGGTTCAAACAACCTATCCAACTTGACATCTTCGATCCTTTTGAGGAAGAAGGCTCTGGGGGCAATGGTGATAAGTTTATGGTTGATGTGGAGAAAAACAGAAAGCAAGCTGAGCGAATAGATAATGTTAGTTTTGACCGTCATGCCATCAAGATTGAGATGTTTCATGATGTCGAAGTTACTGGTGAAGTGGGAACCACAATGGTAGATGAGAACAAACGCATCTCTTTGAGCCGAAACTTATCTGAACAGAATACTGAACTAGATAAGTTTTACAAAGGCTTGCTCGCTGGGTATGAGAAAGGTGCTATCAAAACGCTTCATTTCTATATGGACGAATTGATGGGAGAGTACTTGGGGATCTTTGAAACAGAGGCTCCAAGTGTCATCTTATATAATAGAAATAAAGGTAAATTTGCAAAGATAATCGCCCGTGCGATAGAGAAATATACCAAGATTATAGAGGAGCGTAAGAAAAAACGCAAAGAGCGTTCGTTTAAGCAATATACTTGGAATGTGCCTGAGATACGAGAGTATAATGAAACAGCCAATACCGAGAGAGATTCTATCAAGAATCATGCCTTGATGCCATATATTCAAGAAAATGAGGCTTCTTTCCAAGAGCATGACTTTGAATCGTTTTTGGAGGAGTACTCTGATTGTATCGACTGGTGGTACAAGAATGGAAAAGATGGTAGGCAGCACTATGCTGTTCCTTACACTAAGTCTTCGGGTGAGAAATCTTTATTTTATGTGGATTATGTTATCCGCATGAAAAATGGACAGATATTTCTTTTTGATACAAAGGGGATTGGCAGCGACCAAGATGGGGTACAAAAGCACAATGCTTTATTGGAGTACATGGCTAATGAAGAAAACAAAGACCAGCATCTTAAGGGAGGTGTGATAATCTTTAGAAAGTTAGATTGTAACTGGTGCTACTCTCCACTTCCAATCGAGAACACAACCGATTTGAGTGGCTGGGATGCTTTCTTCCCAGACAAATACAAGTAACCCTACTGGGAACTATAATAATATAATAATAAGGTGTAAGCGATGGCAAAAGGTTTAGACGGAAAATTCTTGCACTACGGCATCCGAAAGGAAGACCTCGAACTGATTAGGACGCTCTGCGAGAAACATGAGATAGACTTCGGCTGGATGAGCGAGGAGATCCTTCGCAAGTATCATGCCGCCAAGGTCGATAAGATAGAGATGAACGAAGAGGATACGGAGAAGATTGTCGCTGAAGCGATCGCTCTCCTGAAGTGAAAAATTCAAATGCGTTGGAACGATGATTATCAGACGAATTAAGATACAGAACTACAAGACTTATCTGAGCCTGGACTTGGACTTGTCGGTGAAGCCCGACGAGCCCATCATCCTGATAGGTGGCATGAACGGTGGTGGAAAGACCACTCTCTTCGAGGCTATCTGCGGGGCGCTCTATGGACTGAAGATTCCCGACAAGGCTCACTTCCATGAGCTGTTGAACAATGGAGCCCTTGGCAAGGTGGAACCTACCATCATGATCGAACTCACCTTCGAGGGCATGGTGCTAGGCAGCGTGCAGCAGTATCAGCTTCGCCGTACTTACAAGCTCAACCCTGCCAACAAGCCTGTGGAGAGCGTGATGCTCAACATGAACGGCACGCAGTTTGTGTATGGCACAGCGATGCCACCGCAGCAGCGGGCTGAGAACGAGCAACAGGTGAACAAGATTATCAAGGCAAACCTGCCGCAAGAGCTCTCGAAGTATTTTCTCTTCGATGCCATGCAGTCGAGCGAACTGCTGAAGGAGAACGTCTTCGCCCAAATCATCAAGGACAATATCCAAAACGTGATGGGATTCAACAAGTATCTCCAACTGAAGAATGCCTCAGAGCATCTGCAACAGGAATGGACGGCTCGTAGGCTGGAGGCGCAGAAGGAGGCGGAGGAATACAATGGACTTTGCGAGCAGCGCAACAAGCTCTTGGAGGAACAGGAGGCTAACTTGAAGTTGCAAGACGACAAGTATAAGTATCTGGTATCCATCCAAGCGGAATATGATGCCGCAAAGGAGGGCGCCAAGGACTCTGCCGAGACCGAGCGCAAGATTCAGGCACTGGAGGCGAACGTGAAAGAGACCCAGGAGCTCTCGAAGCGATACAACGCCCAGTTGAAGCAGGTGGTGGATACCTTGGAAATCAACGTCTTCTTCCCAAAGTTGGCTCAAGGCATCAGCAACGAGGTGAATGGCATCATCCGACAGAAAGATGCCTTGAAGCAGGAGCGTGAGGGCGTGCTCTCCGTGGAGCAGATGCGAGAGGTTACCACCAAGATTCTCGGTTACCTGAAGGCAAAGTTGCTTTGTCCAGACACGGTTGACAACGAGGATGTGGTGGCTTATCTCCAAAGCCAGCAGGAGGCATTGCAGCGCAAGGATGACTATGCCTTCTTGGACGACAGCGAGCTGGAGGCTTTGAAGAGCCTTCTGAACGCCAATGCCGTGAACGAGTTTATTGCGCTCAACGACAGCCGCTATGACTTGGAGAAGCGGTTGGAAAACTATGACAACCAGTTGAGCCAGATAGACCTGTTGCGCCGAAGCATGGTGAGCGGCAACACGGAAATCATCAAGGCTTACGAGGAGGCAAGCCGTGACTTGGATACATTGAAGAAGGAACAGACCGACCGAAAGACAAGCATCGAGAAGTTGGATAGGAAGATACACCAATATGACGTGCAGATACAGCAAGAGCCTGACATCAAGTATGATACGCTGGTTAAGTTGAAGCCTTTCTTCGAGGACGTGGCAGACACCTTGCTCAAGCGCAAGAAGGAGAAGATAGAGGAAGACATGAAGCAACAACTCAACAAACTCTTGATTTCCTACAAGGGTTGCATCGCCCGAGTGGAGCTGTCCGACTCGATGGAAAACTTCACCATCCGTCTCTACCACAAGGCTGGCAATGAGATTTCGCTCAACCAACTCAATGCAGCATCCAAGCAAATCTTTATCCAAGTATTGCTGAAGGTGCTCCGCAACTTGGGCGACTACAATCCACCCGTGATGATAGACACGGTGATGGGTGTGCTCGACGAGGAAAGCCGCGATGTGCTGATGGAAGAATACTTCCCGGGGCTCGCTGAACAGACCATCTTGCTCTGCACAACCTCCGAGATTCGCAAGGACAAGGACTACGTGAAGCTGGAGCCTTTCATCTCTCGCTCTTATACACTGATAAGGGATGTGGAGAGCCAGAGCACGTTTGTGGAGGAAGGATATTTCGGAATCGTTTAGGTAAAGAGTGAGGAACGAAGAGTGAAGAACAAAATAGCTTTAGGATTATTATGGAAGTAGCATTAGAGAATATACGACAGGCGGAAGGAATGCTGGATGCCATTCTTCCTCTGAAGGAGAAACTGGAGAAAAGGCTGAATCTCTCCCGGCAAGTGGCAGGGGAGAAAGACTGTCTGATGACCATCAACAAGGTGATGCGTATCAGTTTGATAGCCAGTCTTTCGCTATCCGAAAAGAGAAACGTGGATGACCTTGGTACCATCGTCATGTCGAAATCATCACAGCGCATCATGCCAAGTTTCTTTACCAAGGACAACAAGAAATCGCTCTATTCGGCTTTGCTGAAATTGCGATACAAGGACTGTGAGGTGGACTGGCAGAACCCGAGCATGGTGGGGCGCATCGTTGCCAAGGAAATCTACCGAGGCATCGCTTTTCTCTCGGAAGACGAGAACCTAAATGCCTTCCTCTTCTCGGAGAGCAACCGACGAGGGGGAGGAATTGGCATCCCAGCACTGGAGTTGCTCATAGGAGAGTATGGCGAGGACATGGAGGCTAAGCTCAACATCAATGGGCGCTCGGTGTCGAATGCCCAGATATTGGTGGCAGGAGCCACTGGTTCGGGAAAAACCAATCTGTTGGCTGTGTTGATTCAGCAGTTTCGCAACCTATCCACGGAGACCCCTTATCCCGTCAACTTCCTCTTGTTCGACTACAAGGGCGAATTCTCCGATCCTGCGAACATCAACTGGCTGGCGCATTTTGACGTGGACAGTTCCTGTCTCTTGGATCCTACACAGAACCCACTGCCATTCACTCCCTTCAAGGACTTCACCGGCAAGACCATCAGCGAAATCAATCTCTATTCCACCGAAATGGCTTCGGCGCTCTGTGCCATCGACAGGGCAAGCGTGAGTGCCACGATGAGCAATCGACTGAGCGAAGCCATCGTGGATGCTTACAAGCAGATGGCTGGCAAGCCCATCACTTTCGAACTGTTGTTGAAAAAATATCAGTCTAAGATGCCTAACCCGGACAAGGACGACAGTGTGACCTCCGTCTTGAAACAGTTGGTCCGCAACCACCTCTTTGCCGAGAAAGACGAGGTGAACTTGGTGGACGAATGCTTCATCGTCAACATGATAGCCTTTCCGAAGGACGGACCACTCGCTAAGGCAATCGTATATTTCGTGCTTTCGAAGATCAACAACATCTATGAGCAGTTGCCGAAACAGGCGGTGAGCGATGCCTATGTGCAGATACGCCACTTCACCATCATCGACGAGGCGCACTACATGCTCGACTTCAACAACCAGCCGCTCCGCAATCTGATAGCCGTGGGCAGAAACAAGGGACTGAGCATCATCCTTGCCACGCAAAACATGGATAGCTTCAAGAGCAAGTTCTTCGACTTCTACGCCAATGCACAGTATCCACTCATCATGAAGCAGCAAACGATAGCCGACAGTGTGGTGAAAGACCTCTTCGGCGTATCGGGCAAGGATTTCCAGGAAATCAAGTCGGCGATAGCGGGATTGCAGAAAGGGGAACTTATTATCAAGGACAATACCCTGGCAGAGCTGGGGCTCGGAAACAAATGTTATAAGAAGATAAAGGTGACGCGTCTCATTTGAGAATGCGCCACCTTTATCTTTTATTGCACTCAGTAAGAGTTTTGTCTTTTGCTTTTTTATTCTTCGACTTCCTCGTCTATCACCTCTATGGTTTGACCTACGATGAAGTCCTCATTGTTGTCTTTCTGCAAAATTACGACTAATATTTGGAATATGCAAACATTTGTGGTCAAAAACTTTGGTGGTCTCGGATAAAAGTCGTAATTTTGCCATCGTGTACCAATCATGGTGCATACAACTTTTAAAATATAATAACTATGCCAAGAGCTACAGGACCGATACATTATATCGAGCACCGCTCTCCTATAAAGGATGAGACTGGTAAGTATTTGATTCATCCACAATTTGTGTGCAATGATGTCTTCGATTTCAAGAAGATGACCGTGGCGATGCGTCAGGATCATCAAATGGCCCCCTCACAGTTTGTTGCAGCCATGCAGGCTGTCAAAGACGAGGTACTTTGGGCTCTTGGTTATGGCAACGAGGTGAGGGTAGGAGATATGTTTATCATTCGCCCAAAACTCGGTTTCGTGGAGCATGAGGATGAGCATGGCAATACCTTTCACAAGGTGTATCATGAGGGCGACCTCATTCCTGCCAATGAAGTGAAAGTCTTGGGCTTTGAGGTGAGGACTACCAAGGAATTTAATAAGGAGTTTAAGATACATCATGATAGTGGATGTAGCCGGCATCGATGGAAAGTCTCTGCCCCGGCCAAGGATGCTGCCAAGGAATTGGTAGATATCACCAATTATTGCAAGCAACATGGGTATATTACAATCAAGGATTTCCGACGGATGACTGGGGTTACTGATTATCATGCACGGCATGTGCTTGATGGATATTGTGAGGGGGAATTCCCCAAGATGACTCGCGATAAGGCGGGGGCTACTTATATCTATCGCAGAATTGGGGTGTAATTGAATGCCATCATAAAAAGAATCGTAAAACGAAAGTTCCTTCAGTATTTCGCGTAATCATTTGATAATCATGAAGTTTTGCTGAATGAACTTTTCTTTGTCTGTAGCTTTCCCATAGTTACGATAAATGAGAATGGTTATGCTTCTGTCAACTGGTAGAGATTGCCGTATTGGGTATGGATAGGACTGCCAAAGAGTCGAGTGAGTGTATGGCACAGGCTTCGCAGACTGATATTGTCTATCGCTTTTAGATGTTGGTCGATGCCCGCCATTTGTGCCACCATGGCTCGAAGCCAAATCCTACCCATGATGGCATATTTGCCAATAAAGTGAGGAGGGAGAAGTATATAGTTCTTGAGGGATACGGAGGCAGTTGTTTAAGGACAAAGAACTATTTCTTTAGGGTTTATTAGCCAAGTGGCAAGGCTTTGTGTCTAGGCTCGCAAGACCTTTTGACTCCAGTCAAAAGGTCTTGCGACTAACCGTCGAAAACAGCAAGAGACCTATCCTTCTCCCTCATCAACTATTCGCCTTTCCTTGCAATACTGAGGTATTCTCCCTTTGGTGGTAGAATCATTCGCCGGCAAACAAGGATGGAGAATATCCAGTAAGTATAAGCGGCTCAGCGTTTATAC
>DJSH01000081.1:0-15932 GCA_002440225.1 Candidatus Segatella violae | reverse complement strand
TCGCTCCATCTTGTGGTGGGGTTCTTGCTCTTGAAGTCATGCTTGATGGCATCGGAGAATTTCTTGCCATCGGGATATTGCTGGGCGGCGACAATCATGGTTTCCGTGCCTTCCACCTTGTTGATTTTATCTACAGCCGTATCTAGGTCAGAGAATTTCTGGTGCTTGGCGGGGTCGAAGGTGAAGAGGTCGGGCTGGATGGCATTCTTCGAGGTGATGCCCATCAGCATCACGCCGGCACGCTTGTAGCAGTAACCTTGGCGATAGATGGATTTCAGGCAATGTGTTACCGCTTTGATGATTTCCAAGGTCGCGGAGGAGGGAGTGAGCAGACGGGTGTCTGCCATGTTCCAGTATTGGGGGAGGTCATCACGGAAGTGGTTGGTGTCGATGAACACCCCCACGATGGATGCCACGGAGTCTTGTCTTCTTACCTTCTCGGCGCACTTCACAGCAAAGTTGACCACATGGGTCTTCAACAGCTCATAGTCTGAAATCATGCCGTTGAAGGAACGGCTGGTACAGATGCTTTTCTTCTTTGCCATCTCCTCGTTGGGCACGCAGTCGTCGCCCTGGAGTTCCCTCCAAGTACGCTCTATCACGACATTTCTGAACATCGTGCGCACCCAGTCTCGATGATGCACGGCGAAGTCGAGGGCATTGTTGATGCCTAGTCCCTCCAGTTTGGCAGCGTATCTCCTGCCGATGCCCCAGACCTCGTCGATGGGGTAGAGGGCGAGGGCTTTCTTCCGCTTCTCATCGGTGTCTATCAGGCAACAATGCTCATAGCCAGCGTATTTCTTAGCGTAGTGGCTCGCCATCTTCGCCAAGGTCTTGGTGGGTGCGATGCCTATACTCACAGGCATGCCAACCGACTTGAGTACTCGGTCATGCAAGTCCTTGCCCCACTGCTTGAGCTGACCGGACGTGAAACCATCGAGCACGCAGAACGCTTCGTCGATGGAGTAGCGGAAATACTGGGGAGCCATGTCCTTGATGATGGCCATGATGCGCCCTGTTATCTCTCCGTATAGCTCGTAGTTGCTGGAGAACACGGCGATATTCTGGCCAGGAAATAGTTGCGAAAGCTGATAATAAGGTGTTCCTGCCTTGATGCCCATCTGCTTGGCCTCGGCACTTCGAGCTACGACGCATCCGTCATTGTTCGAAAGAACAACGACAGGCTTGCCCTGTAGGTCGGGGCGGAACACTCGCTCGCAACTCACATAGCAGTTGTCACAATCGCAAATGGCATAATATCTCATATCCTTGATATTTCCTTATATAGTCTCAAAAGTCTATTTCCACTTCTTGATGGTCCAAACCACCACTCCCCATACCCTGAAGTCATCGAATGCCTCGATGCGAATGGGATGATACTTCTTGTTGGCAGGGCGAAGCTCTATATACCCCTCAGCCTTGTGAGAGAGGTCGAGGTACTTGATGGTAAACTCATTGTTGACGTATGCCACGATGATGTCACCATCCGATGGTTCCACGCTTCGGTCGATGACGGCGATGTCGCCGTCGTTGATGCCTGCGTCCATCATCGAGTCGCCCGATACCTTGCCATAAAATGTAGCCTCCGGATTCCGAATCAAGTCACGGTTGAAGTCGAGCGAGTCTTGCAGATAGTCTTCCGCCGGACTCGGAAATCCCGCCTTGATGGCTGGCGATATGGCGAGGTCGAGCTTTTTCTTAAATTCTCCTTTTAATATTTTCATATAGCTGCAAAGGTACTAAAAATATTCATCTTATTGGTAAGGTCGATTTGACTTTCGCCCTTATTCCTACTACAAAAGTAATAAAAAAGATTCAAAAATGCGAGCTTTCTTGATAAAAATCATGATTTTGGCATACCTGCATAGTTTCGTGGATATAGTTATCCTCTGATATAGCAGAGTCTATACATAAAGAATTTTGCATCAATGACTCCATGGAGTTGAGCTCTGAAGTTTTTTACCTTTACAGTACTTGGTGTCAGATTTTTATTTTTGAATATGGCTCTAATGCTGTATAAAAGGCTATGTGCTTCTTTGATTTTAGGTTTATATTAGCCATAGTCTTTCTTCTTTAAGTTCTTCGATAAAGTCATCCCAATTGGTATCTTTGCCTGTTCTTTCATACTCAGCCTCCGCAGCAAATGCAGCATCCGTCTTATCGTCTGGCAATATGTATCTTTCCTCTTTCATGAGCTTGTATCTTTAATTCGTTGCAAATATCCTTTTTGCAAGGCCTTTACAATATCACCGCTGTGCCACTGCAAGTTACCATCAGCATGGAGCCATTGGCACCTACGGTCTCGTAATCGAGGTCGATGCCTACGATGGCATTGCAACCTAAGGATGCGGCACGTTCGCTCATTTCTCTGAGGGCGGTGTCCTTTGCCTCACGGAGTGTGCTCTCGTAAGAGCCGCTTCTACCACCAATGACATCACGGATGCTGGCGAAGAAGTCTTTCACAAAGTTGGTGCCGATGATGGTTTCACCGGTCACTACGCCACGATACTCACGGATAGGGTGGCCTTCTATGGTTGGGGTCGTGCTCAAAATCATAATTTGTTTCCTTTCTTTATTTTTTATGTTATTAATCTTGTTTCTGTAGGCACTATCGCTTCTCTCTTTTCTTGTGCGAGGGTAAGTTTCTGCCTTTTCTTTATTTCTTAGACGAGAAAAGATGCGGAAAGGTTGCATTTTCACAAAAATATTTGTTACTTTTGCATCGAAAACCATAAGATATAGAGAAAATATGAACAAGAGATTGATGCTTTCGGCAGCACTCATGACGTTGCTGCTTTCGGCAAATGCTCAGAAACGAGCTTTTACCATCGAGGATTTGTATAAGGTGAAGGGTGTCTATTCGGTAAGCCTTTCGCCTGACGGGAAGACCATCTGCTATACGGCTAGCTCTTCCGACTTGAAGAACCAGAAGGCTAGCTCCGACATTTTCATCATGAATGCCGACGGTTCCCACGCCAAGGCACTCACCGAGGATGGCAAGAGCAGTTCGGCAGTATGGGGCAAGGATGGCAAGAGTATTTACTTTACAAATACTGAGAAGGGTACACCACAAATCTATCGCATGGACTTGGCTACTTGCAAGAGCGAACAAGTAACAGATTATGAGTTGGGAATCGACAACCCAGTCATCTCTCCTGATGAAAGATACATCGCTTTCACTGCCGAGGTTTATCCTGACCTTGGTGCCGATGCCAAGGCAAACAAGGCTCGCATGGAGAAGAAGGAGAACGGACCAGTGCAAGCGCATATCGCCGACAAGTTGCTTTATCGTCACTGGACTAGTTACAGCGATGGCAGATGCAATCACCTCATCCTCTTCGACACTCAGACCAAGACTTACAAGGACCTGACACCAGGCAACTACTCGCTGATATTCATGCTCGGCGGAGGCATCGCCTATAACTTCTCGCCAGACAGCAAGGAGATTTGCTTCGTTTCCAACCATGATGAGCATCAGGAGGCTAGCACCAATGCCGACCTATGGACGGTATCAGTGGATGGCGGAGAGCCAGTTTGTCTCACCAAGGCAAACAAGGCTTGGGATGGTACGCCAACTTATTCGCCCGACGGTAAGTACATCGCTTATCGCCTGCAGCAGGTGCCTGGCTATGAGTCAGACCGCTTCCGCCTCGCCATCTACGACAGAGCGGCAAAGAAATCTACCATCTTGACCGAGAAGTTCGACAACTGGGTGGATGACTACAAGTGGGCTCCTGACAGCAAGAGCATCTACTTCCTGGGCGAAGTGAAGGGTGCGCAACCTCTCTACAAACTCGACATCGCCAAGCAGACGATTTCGCCAGTTATCGCAGGCAAGGCTATCTCTGAGTTTGACTTCGACAACAAGGGTATGGTTTATTACACCTATAGCACTACTGGCAAGCCATCGGCTCTCTACCGTCAACAGATGAAGAAGTGGAGTGGGCAGCCAGTGGCTAGCGGCAAGGAACAGCAGATTACCTTCTTAAACCAAAAGTTGGAAGACGAGGTGGATATTCGTCCTTCGGAGAGCATCTGGGTGGATGGAGCTGGTGGCGACAAGGTGCAGGTATTCATCGTAAAGCCTCACGACTTCGATGCAACCAAGAAATATCCGCTCATCATCAATGTACACGGTGGTCCACAGATGCAATGGATGAACTCCTTCCGTGGCGACTGGCAGGTTTATCCTGGCGCTGGCTATGTGGTGGCTTATCCTAACCCTCATGGTTCTACAGGCTATGGTCAGGCATTCACTCGTGCCATCTCTGGCGATTGGGGCGGCAAGGTGTTCGAGGACGTGATGAAGGTAACCGACAAATTGGCAACCCTCGAATATGTCGATTCCACGAGAATGGGAGCGATGGGATGGTCTTACGGCGGCTATATGATGAACTGGCTGCAGGGACACACCAAGCGATTCAAGTGCTTGGCTTCGATGATGGGTGTCTATGACTTGCGTTCCATGTGGGGTAGTACCGAGGAGGTTTGGTTCCCTAATTTTGAGTTGCAGGGACAGCCATACAATTCCGACCTCTACCAGAAATGGTCGCCATCTTCTTACATCCAGAACTTCTCGACTCCGACGCTCGTAATGACAGGCGAGTTGGACTATCGTGTGCCTTACACCCAGAGTCTCCAGTACTTTACGGCTCTTCAGACCTTGAACATCCCTTCACGTCTCATCGTGCTGAAGTATGATGGTCACTGGCCAAGCAACCTGAAGTCGATGCCGCTCTACTATAATGCGCACCTAGACTGGTTCCATCGTTATCTGGGTGGTGCTCCAGCGCCATGGGATACAGAGAAAATGGTGAATAATGAGATAGAATATTAAAATAAAAGGGTTGGTGCAATTGCATCAACCCTTTTATTTTATTTGGTTTCCTGTTCTTCCTGCATATCGAGATACTGGTTGTCCTTGTCGTAGAATTCGTACTGGAGGAACGCCAGCTTCTGAGAGGGGATGATGTTGAAACCGAAACCATACTTAAACTGCCATTTGCGCTTCAAGGAGATGAAGCCTTTGTTGATGAAGGCAGCCACGTATGGGTTGACATACAATGTAAATTTCTTGACGCCAATCTTGTTGACTAGTCGGTCAATTTTTCTTTCCAATTGGTCGGTGAAGAGGATGCTCGACTTGATCTTGCCGGTGCCGAAGCAGGTAGGGCAGGTTTCCTCTACGTTCACATCCATCGCCGGACGCACACGCTGGCGGGTTATCTGCATCAGCCCGAACTTGCTCAATGGCAGGATGTTGTGCTTGGCGCGATCCTTCTGCATGTTCTTGCACATGCGCTCATAGAGCAACTGTCGGTCTTCAGCCAGATTCATGTCAATGAAATCCACGACGATGATGCCTCCCATGTCTCGGAGACGCAACTGTCGAGCCAATTCATCGGCAGCACCCAAGTTTACGTCGAGTGCGTTCGCTTCCTGACCTTTCTCACGAGTGCGGTTGCCACTGTTCACATCGACAACGTGCAGTGCCTCGGTGTGCTCGATGATGAGATAAGCACCGTGCTTGTAGTTGACAACACGCCCAAAGGCAGCTTTAATCTGCTTGGTGATGTTGAAATTGTCGAAGATAGGCACCTTACCGGTGTAGAGCTTAACTATGCCCGCCTTTTCAGGGGCTATTAGAGAAACATAGTTCTTCACCTCGTTCATGATACCTTCGTCGTTGACGTAGATATTCTCGTAAGATGGGTTAAACAAGTCACGCAAGAGAGCGACGGCTCTTCCGGTCTCCTCGAAGGCTAGTTGCGGGCGTTGCTGGGTCTTCTGTACCTTGGTGATGGCATCCTCCCATCGCTTCACCAGGACTTTCAGCTCAGCATCGAGCTCAGCGACCTTCTTTCCCTCAGCCACAGTGCGTACGATGACGCCACAATTCTTAGGCTTGATACTATGGATGAGTTGTTTGAGTCGAGAGCGTTCTTCACCGCTTTTGATTTTCGACGAGACAGAAACTTTTTCACCGAATGGCATGAGTACCAAGTATCGACCGGCGAATGAGATTTCGCCCGTGAGTCGAGGTCCCTTGGTAGAGATTGGTTCTTTAACGATTTGCACCAGCACTTCCTGTCCCACTTTCAGGACATTCTGTATGCTGCCGTCCTTTTCCAATTCAGGCTGCTTGCTGGCTTTAGAGAATGGGAAAAGTTTCTTTCTGTCGCTCTGTACTTGTTTAAGGTACTTCTGGTAGGAATTGAAATGACTTCCTAGGTCAAGATAATGAAGAAAGGCGTCGCGTTCGTAACCTACATCCACGAAGCAAGCGTTGAGACCTGGCATCAACTTCTTTACTTTTGCGATGTAGATGTTGCCCACAGAGAACGATGCTTCACGAGGCTCGTTCTGGTATTCCACCAGTTGCTTGTCCTCCATGAGAGCAATGGAAATGTCCTTCTGCTGGACGTCGATAACAACTTCGCTTGTCATAATCTTCAAAAATCTTTTAAATGTTAATACTAAAAAAGGGGCATGCCACTCCTTGATGAACTGACACACCCCCTCAGTCACGAACTGACCGAGAGCTATAGTAGGCTTGCTACTTGCAGCTTACTTGCTCTTATGTCTGTTCTTACGTAATCTCTTTTTACGCTTGTGAGTAGCCATCTTGTGGCCCTTCTTTTTCTTTCCGTTTGGCATGATTTTAAAATTTTAAAATATTGTTATTATAAATGATATCTCTGTTTTTTATTCACAGGGATTTACTGTGCGTTTTGCATCTCCTCGATGAAGCTCTTAGATGGCTTGAAACTAGGCAAGTCGTGAGCTGGGATAGTGATGGTTGTGTTCTTAGAGATGTTGCGAGCTGTCTTAGCGGCACGGTGCTTGATGTTGAAGCTACCGAAACCACGCAAGTATACGTTCTCTTTTTTCTCAATGAGGCTCTTCTTAACCTCGTCCATGAAAGCTTCCACTACTGTGCCAACTTCCTTCTTAGGCATACCTGTTGCGATAGCCACTTCGTTAATGATATCTGCTTTGGTCATTTCTTTATTTTTTTCTGATTCTACTTTAATAATCTTAAATCGGTGTGCAAAGATACAAGTTTTTTATGATATAACAAAATACTTAAGGCTTTTTTTGCAAAAATAATGCTCTAAGTATTTGCATATAAGGTTTTTATTGCGTATTTTTGTACCAAAATTGAAAATTACATGAGAATATTGAGATTTTATACACTCGTGATGATGGTGGCATTTGGTGCTTTGGCACTCTCTGGCAAGCAGGTTTGGACGGCCGATAATGTGCCTATACCATATCTGCAGGATGACAGGCTGTATGTTTCAGATCCGGAAGGATATGTTTCGAAAGAACAGAAGGATTCTGCCAATTTTTACTTGCAGCGGCTCAACAAGGAGTGTGGCGTGCAAAATGTGCTTATCATCGTGGGAAGGGTGGACAATCAGGATGCCTTTCGCATGGCGCAGGATGTGGGCAACAAGTATGGCATCGGTAAGAAGAATACCCGAAGGGGGCTTGTCGTGGTGATAGCTGTAGACGACCATAAGGCGTTTATCGCACCGGGCATGGGGCTGGAAGGTGAACTTACCGATGTGGATTGCGATGATATAGCCCGTGCTTGCATCGTGAAATATATGAAGCAAGACCAACCTGGGGAGGCTGTTCTCGCCGTGAGTCGTGCTTTATACAATAAGGTAAAGAGTGGGCGCACTGGTGTGCCTGATGTTGATGACGGAACTGTAGATGGGGAGGAAGACTGGGCGTTGATAGTGGTTATCCTCTTGGTTATCTTTGGCATTCCGCTCTATTATTTAATAAGGTATATGCTGGAGCAGACGGGTGTCGTCAAACCTACGCCCAAATCACAGAACCATCGTTCGACGAGAAGACGAAATGATGACGACGATTGGTTTCCGCCATTCTTCCTGGGGGGAGGCGGAGGCTTCTCTGGTGGTGGAAGTGGCATTTCTGGCGGCTCTTTCGGAGGAGGCAGCTTCGGTGGAGGTGGTGCCGGTGCCAGTTGGTAATTTCTTATATATTAATAATGTATATATATTAATTAAGGTATAAATCATAAACTAAATAATAAGGAAAAATGGAACAGACAAATGGAATGAATACCAAAAAGAGTAATAAAACTCTTTGGATTGTGTTGGCGGTAATCGTAGTGTTGGTGCTATGGGTGTTTAGTGGCTACAATGGTATGGTGGGAGCTCAAGAACAAGCCACTACCGAGTTGGCCAACGTTCAGGCGCAATATCAGCGTCGTGCCGACATGATGCCACAGTTGGCTAAGATTGTGAAGGCTTATGCCAAACATGAGAAGGAGACCTTTGCCGAGGTGACCAAAGCACGTGCCTCAGCCTCACAAATCAAGTTGGATGCCAGCAATCTCTCTGATGCCAAGTTGAAGGAGTATACGGCAGCCCAGGGAGAATTGGCAACAGCTTTCTCCAAATTGATGGTTGTGGCTGAACGTTATCCTGAGTTGAAGGCCAGTGAAAATTTCCGCTCCTTGCAGGTGCAGGAAGAAGGTACCGAGAATCGCATCAATGAGGCTCGTCGCAAGTACAATGAGGCTGTGCAGAATTATAATCAAAAGGTGCGCAAGATGCCTAATGCCATTATCGCCGGAATCTTCAATTTCACGGTGATGCCTAAGTTTGAGGCTGCAGCCGGAGCCGAAAAAGCTCCCGACCTTGATATTTAGAGAATTAATAATCTATAATTAATAATGAATAATTGGATGCGAATGATGGTAGATTCAGAATTTCTTTGTATCTTTGCATTCAAAATGTAAAAGTCGAAATTCAACAAGGTTATTAAGATATATGAAACAAACAAAGATTGTCGCTTCCATAAGTGATCGTAGATGTGATCAGGATTTCATCCGTAAGCTCTTTTTCGCTGGTATGAACGTAGTTCGTATGAATACCGCACATGCCACAGAGGAAGGTATCCGCACGATAGTAAAGAATGTGAGGGCTGTGTCTCCACATATCGGTATCATGATAGATACCAAGGGACCTGAGGTTCGTACTACAGGTGTGCAGGAGCCTATTCATTATAACATAGGTGATGTGGTTAAAATCTTTGGTCGACCAGAGATGGATTCTTCGCATGACATCGTCAATGTGAGCTATCCAGACATCGCTGCCGATGTAAAAGTGGGTGATGACTTGCTCTTCGATGATGGTGAGTTGGATATGAAAGTTATCGACAATCAAGGCCCGATGTTGGTGGCTGAGGTGCAGAATGAAGGAACCTTGGGCGCTCACAAGAGTGTGAATGTGCCTGGTGAGCACATCGACCTGCCTGCCATCACCGAGAAAGACCGCAAGAACATTCTTCTTGCCATCGAACTCGACATCGATTTCATCGCTCACTCTTTCGTACGCAGTGCTGCTGATGTCAAGGCGGTGCAAGATATCCTAGACGAGCATCACAGCGACATCAAGATTATCTCAAAGATTGAGAATCAGGAGGGCGTGGACAATATCGACGAGATTATCGACGCTTCATACGGTATCATGATTGCTCGTGGTGACTTGGGTATCGAGGTGCCAATCGAGCGCATCCCGGGCATTCAGCGTCGCATCATTGCCAAGTGTGTAAAGGCTCAGAAGCCTGTTATCGTGGCAACCCAGATGCTGCATACCATGATCAAGAATCCTCGTCCTACTCGTGCAGAGGTAACTGATATCGCAAATGCCATCTTCTATCGCACCGATGCCCTGATGCTTTCGGGCGAGACAGCAAGCGGAAAGTATCCATTGGAGGCTGTGCAGACCATGGCTCGTATCGCTGAGCAGGCAGAGAAGGATAAGTCTCCTCTTAATGACATCAATCCGATGGAGGATGGACAGATAGACCAGAAGCTCTTCTTGGCTCATGCTGCCATCGAGGCAACCAAGCAATTGGGTGTGGCTGGTATCGTTACTGATAGTGAGACAGGTCAGACCGCTCGCGATTTGGCGGCTTTCCGTGGCCCTAACCCTGTGCTTGCCATCTGTTACAAGGAGAAGGTACAGCGCTGGTTGAACTTGAGCTATGGAGTGATTCCTATCTATCAGAAAGACCAGATTTCCAACAAGGAGATGTTTACAGCCGCAGTGCGTATGCTCCGTCAGAAGGGCTACTTGACTGAAAACGACAGTATCGCTTACTTGAGTGGTAGTTTTGGTGAAGGAGGCGGAACCACATTCGTCGAAATCAACAAGGTGAAGAAGATTTTTGATAACAGTTATAGTTTCAATCTTCCATCAAACGGAATCGAAAAGTAGTAAAAAACTATTGATTTTTAAAAAATAGTGCTCTAAAAGCAATTATTGGTGCAAAATATTTGCAGCATTCGAAAAAATGCTGTAATTTTGCACCGATAAAGTAAAACGAAATTTGTCGACAATGAAAAAACTCATTTATGCAGCGGTAGTCGCATTGACTATGATCTTGGTGCTTGGCAGTTGTGGAAGTACCAAGAATGTAGCTTATTTCCAAAACGCAGACTCTATCAGCTATGCTGCTTCTAAGATGCTCTATGAGGCAAAAATCATGCCTAAGGACGAACTTACCATTACCGTGATTACTACCGATCCTAAGGCAGCCATGCCTTTCAACCTCTCGGTTCAGCAAACCCTTGGCTCGGGTGGACAACTGAGCACTGGTGGCGGTACCTTGCAGGGCTATTTGGTAGATAATAAGGGTAACATCGAATTTCCTATCGTTGGTACGCTGCATGTAGGTGGTTTGACCAAGAATCAGGCAGAGACTCTCATCAAAAGCAAGGTGAAGCCTTATTTGTCAGCCAACGAGAATCCTATCGTTACCGTGAGAATGGCTAGCTATCGAGTGGTGGTGACAGGTGAAGTAAACAAGCCTGGTGTCATTTCGGTGCCACAGGAGAAGATGAGTGTCATCGAGGCCCTGGCGCAGGCTGGCGACTTGACTATCTATGGTAAGCGTGAGAACGTGTTGTTGATTCGCGAGGATGCTACTGGAGAGAAAAGTACGCATCGCTTGAACCTCAACGATGCCAACATCATCAATTCTCCTTATTTCTATCTCCAGCAGAATGATGTAATCTATGTTGAACCTAACAAGGTGAAGGCACAGAACTCAGCCATTGGTTCGTCTACCACATTGTGGTTCTCTGCCGTAGGTACATTGATTTCTTTGGCATCTTTGATTGTTACTATTTTGCGATAATCGAAGTAAGTGAATAAGTGTAATTGACAGACTATTTAAAAGAATATAAATAT
Organism: Candidatus Segatella violae; assembly: GCA_002440225.1. Classification (GTDB taxonomy): domain Bacteria; phylum Bacteroidota; class Bacteroidia; order Bacteroidales; family Bacteroidaceae; genus Prevotella; species Prevotella violae. Next base: position 4,695 of record DJSH01000081.1, on the reverse strand, counting down.
TATGTGTGGAATTGTAGGATATTTAGGTAAGGGTGACGCTTATCCTGCCCTCATCAAGGGCTTGAAGCGATTGGAGTATCGTGGATACGACTCTGCGGGTGTAGCTCTCATCAGCAAGAAAGATGGTTCCCTGAACGTATATAAGACAAAGGGCAAGGTGGCTGACTTGGAGGCTTACTGCGCTGACAAGGATATTTCGGGTTCCGTTGGTATCGCCCATACTCGTTGGGCTACACATGGCGAGCCTTCTGCTGTGAATGCTCACCCTCATTATTCTTCTAGCAAGAATCTTGCCATCATCCACAATGGTATCATCGAGAACTATGCCGACATCAAGAAAAATTTGATTTCCAAAGGTGTTGAGTTTAGAAGTGATACCGATACAGAAGTGCTCGTTCAGTTGATTGAGTACATTCAGGTGAAGAAGAACCTCGACTTGCTCACTGCCGTTCAGGTGGCTCTTCGCCAGGTGATTGGTGCATACGCCATCGCTCTCCTCGACAAGCGCAATCCTAACCAGATTATCGCTGCCCGCAAGCAGAGTCCGCTCGTTGTTGGTATCGGCAAGGAAGGGGACTTCTATCTTGGTTCCGATGCCAGTCCTATCATTGAGTACACCGACAAGGTGGTTTACTTGGAGGATGGCAACATCGCTGTGATGCGTCTCGGCGAGCCTTTGCAGGTGGTGAATATCCAGAATGTGAAGCTGAACCCAGAGGTACAGACCGTTGACATCGACCTCGGTCAGATAGAGAAGGGTGGCTTCCCTCACTTCATGTTGAAGGAAATCTTCGAACAGCCTGAGTGCTTGCGCAACTGTATGCGTGGTCGTGTGGTGAGTCGCACAGTGGAAACTCGTGTGATGACCGACGATGGCGAATCTACTACTAATACAAAGACGGAGATGGGTGTGGTGCTCAGCTCTATCACCGATCATCGTCAGCAGCTCCTCAATGCCAAGCGATTCATCATCGTGGCTTGTGGTACCTCTTGGCACGCCGGTCTTATCGGCAAGCAGATGATAGAGAATTACTGTCGTGTGCCAGTAGAAGTGGAGTATGCTTCCGAGTTCCGTTATCGCAATCCTGTGGTAACGAAGGACGACGTTGTCATTGCCATCTCTCAGAGTGGTGAGACTGCAGACACCTTGGCTGCCATTAAACTTGCCAAGGAGAATGGCGCTTTCATTTATGGTATTTGTAATAGTATCGGTTCGAGCATCGCTCGTGAGACAGATACCGGTACCTATATTCACGTAGGCCCTGAGATTGGCGTTGCCTCTACCAAGGCGTTCACCGGTCAGGTTACCGTTCTCATCCTCTTGGCGCTTGCCATTGGTGCAGAGAAGGGTACTATCAGCGATTCTGATTACCAGAAGATTACTGAGCAGCTTTGGCACATTCCTGCCAAGATGAAGGAAGTGCTGAAGCTCAACAATATGATAGCCGACTTGAGCCGTACCTTTACGTACGCTCGTAATTTCATCTATCTGGGTCGTGGATTCCAGTATCCAGTGGCCTTGGAAGGTGCGTTGAAGTTGAAGGAGATTAGCTACATCCATGCGGAGGGGTATCCTGCCGCCGAGATGAAGCATGGTCCTATCGCTCTCATTGATAGCGACATGCCAGTGGTTGTCATTGCCACCCACAACTTCATGTATGAGAAGATTTTGTCGAATATTCAGGAGATAAAAGCCCGCAAGGGTCGTGTCATTGCTATTGTTAGCAAGGGCGATGAGACTATTTCCAAGATTGCCGACGAAGTGATAGAGCTCCCTGAGACATTGGAGTGCTTGGAGCCATTATTGGCTACCATTCCTTTGCAGCTATTGGCTTACCATGTAGCTGTTTGTAAGGGAAAAGATGTTGACCAACCAAGAAACTTGGCGAAGTCAGTTACCGTTGAATGATATTGATAAAGGGATTCGCCATTTCTTGACGATTCCCTTTTTTTTAGAGTTCAACGAAAAAATGGGAGTTGCTCCCAGTAAAACAGTATATTCAAATTTAACTAAAACAAGATAAGGATAATAGAGAGATGGAACCATTGAAGCATGAATGTGGCGTGGCAATGATTAGATTGCTCAAGCCACTGGAGTATTACCAGCAGAAGTACGGTACTTGGATGTACGCACTCAACAAGCTCTATCTGATGATGGAGAAACAGCACAACCGTGGACAGGAGGGTGCTGGTATGGCTTGTGTGAAACTCGGCGGTAAGCCAGGACATGAGTATATGTTCCGTGAGCGTGCCGAGGGCAAGAACGCCGTGACCGAAATCTTCGGCAAGGCGAATGCCAACTTCAAGGATTTGACGCCAGAGCAACTTGCCGACGCTAAGTTTGCTAAGGAGGAACTGCCTTTCGCTGGCGAACTCTACATGGGACACTTGCGCTATAGTACTACTGGCAAGAGCGGCATTCAGTATGTTCACCCATTCCTGCGCCGCAACAACTGGAAGGCGAAGAACCTCTGCTTGTGCGGCAACTTCAATATGACCAATGTCGATGAAATTTTCCATGAGTTGACCGAGAAAGGTCAGAGCCCTCGCATCTACAGCGATACTTACATCATGCTCGAGCTGATGGGACACCGTCTCGACCGTGAGGTAGAGCGCAACTTCGTGGCAGCCAAGGCAATGGAGATGGAGAACCTCGACATCACCAACTATATCGAGGACCACGTGAAGATGAGCAATGTGCTCAAGACCACGATGAAGAACTTCGATGGCGGTTATGTGGTTTGTGGAATCACAGGTTCCGGCGAGATGTTCTCGATGAGAGACCCTTGGGGCATCCGTCCAGCTTTCTATTATAAGAATGATGAAATTGTGGTATTGGCGAGTGAGCGTCCTGTACTCCAGACCACCTTCGACTTGGAGGCAGACGAGGTGCAGGAGTTGATGCCTGGTACCGCTCTTCTCGTGAAGAAGAACGGCGAGTGCAGCATCGAGCGCATCATGGAGCAGAAGGGTGATTCCGCTTGTTCCTTCGAGCGCATCTACTTCAGCCGTGGTTCGGATACCGACATCTATAAGGAACGCAAGAAACTCGGCGAACAGTTGACCCAGCCTATCTTGAAGGCAATCAACTATGACGTGGATCACTCTGTGTTCAGCTACATCCCAAATACTGCCGAGGTGGCTTACTATGGTATGTTGAGTGGCTTCAAGCAGTATCTCAACGAGACCAAGATAGAGAAGATTGCGAACCTCGGCCATATTCCAACCAAGGAAGAGTTGCAGGAAATTCTCGGTGACTATGTTCGCTCTGAGAAGATTGCCTGGAAGGACATCAAGCTCCGTACTTTCATCACCGAGGGCAACAGCCGCAACGACTTGGCGAGCCACGTATATGATGTGACTTACGGAAGCATCGAGCCACACGTAGATAACCTTGTCATCATCGACGATAGTATCGTGCGTGGTACAACCTTGAAGGAGAGTATTCTCCGCATCCTCGACCGCTTGCATCCTAAGAAGATTGTGGTCGTTTCGAGTGCGCCACAGATTCGCTATCCGGATTACTACGGTATCGACATGGCGAGATTGGAGGAGTTCTGCGTGTTCCGTGCTGCCATCCAGTTGCTGAAAGACCGCAAGATGGAAAACGTCATCGAGGAGACTTACGAGGCTTGCAAGGCTGAGCTGGCTAAGCCAAAGGAGCTGCAGGTGAACCCTGTGCGTGCCATCTACGAGCCATTTACTACCGAGGAAATCAACGAGAAGATTGTGGAGATGCTTCGCCCTGAGGGAATGACAACCCCAATTCAACTTGTATTCCAGAGCATCGAGGGATTGCGAGAGGCGATACCTAACCACAAGGGTGACTGGTACTTCACCGGTCATTATCCAACCCCAGGTGGAACCAAACTTTGCAACCAGTCGTTTGTGAACTTCGTAGAGAAAGTTTATCACAAGTAAGTGAAGAGTGAAGAACGAAGAGTGAAGAATTCATGTGCCTTTAGTGAAGAAACTATTTGTTCTTTACACAAAGAAGAAACTATTTGTTCTTTACACAATTAAGAAAATAAAAGAAATTATGTCAGATATGAAAAAAGTAACCTTAGTATTGAGCGATGGAACTAAGTTCCATGGCAAATCTTTTGGATATGATGCTCCTGTAGCGGGCGAGGTTGTGTTCAACACAGCCATGATGGGATATCCAGAGAGTTTGACCGACCCTTCCTACGCCGGTCAGTTAATGACACTTACCTTCCCACTCGTGGGCAACTATGGTGTGCCTCCATTCACTTTCGAGGCCAATGGTCTGCCTACCTTCATGGAGAGCGACAAGATCTATGCTTCTGCCATCATCGTGAATGATTACAGCGAGCAGTACAGCCACTGGAACGCAGTGGAGAGCCTTGCCGACTGGTTGAAGCGTGAGAAAGTGCCAGGAATCACAGGTATCGATACCCGTGAGTTGACTAAGGTGCTTCGTGAGCATGGTGTGATGATGGGTAAGATTATCTTCGACGATGAGCCAGACAACATCCCTGAGGCTAACTACGAGGGCGTGAACTTCGTTGATCAGGTGAGCTGCAAGGAGATTATCCGTTACAACGAGGGTGCCGGCAAAAAGGTAGTGCTCGTTGACTGCGGTGTGAAGGCCAACATCATCCGTTGCCTTATTAATAGAGGTGTAGAGGTAATCCGTGTGCCTTGGAACTACGATTACACCGACATGGACTTCGA